>CAYYIK010000003.1:24767-60823 GCA_964471955.1 uncultured Thermoanaerobaculia bacterium
AAATTCAGTCAGAGGCAATTTCTCTCACGCGCGGACTGGCCACCGGCGGCTGGCCTGGGGGAAATTGCCTCTGACTGAATTCTGCGCAACGCGCGGACCGGCCACCGGCGGCTGGCCGGGGGAAATTGCCTTTGACTGAATTTCGGTGGAGGGTGGTGGTGGAGGCGGTGGGAATCGAACCCACGTCCGGAAAACGCGTCCCGCTGGTCTCTACGTGCGTAGCCTTCGTTTCAGGTCATCGCCCCGGCGGGTTGGCAGAAGGCCGCCCCCGACGGCGCCAGTTCCGTTTTGACGATCCCGGCACGGTACGGAACCAACCGTGACGTTCGGTCCACTTTGGCGTCGCCGCTCACCCTGCCGTGGACCGGGCCGTGGTGAGCGACGTCGCGGTCAATTAAGCCGCGAGAGCGTAGTTGTCGTTGGCAGCTTGCGCTGACAGTTTTACGAGAGCAATCTCGGCACGCAACCTGCGAACCGCCTTGTTTCCCGTCGAATCCGGTGCGCCCCCAGTTGTCCAAAGAACCGCGCGGGCACGGCCGCAGCCGCCCGCGAGGACGAGAACGTAGCACAGGCGCGGGGAATTCCTCGCCGCCGCCGATCAGGGCCGCGCGGCCGGACCGGTCGCGTCGCCATCCCTCGACGCCAGGGCGGCGAGGAACTCCTCCGGGCCGGCCGAGCGCAGGCGCGCCACGACCAGCCACCAGGCGAGAAAGCCGAGCACGGCGGCGAGCGGCGCCAGGGCGATCAGGGCGGGGAAGAACGGCCAGCCGAGCAGCGCCACCGACGGCACCGCGGCCAGCGAGAGCACGACGACCGAGCCGCGATGCACTTCGAGGTGACAGTCGAAGAGGCGCCAGTCGATGCGCGAACCGCCCGCCTCGGGCGCGATCGCGACTTGCCCCTGGGCGACGCCGCGGCGCAGCCCGAAGACGACCGGCAGCTCCAGCCGCCCGCCCGCCTCGTCGCCGTCCCAGTCGCCCCCCCACTGCCCGGCGAGCTCGGCGATCCGGCCGGCGACCTCGGCCGGGGGGACGGGGAGGCGGATCTCGGCGCGCTGCAAGGTCAGGCCGCCGCGTCGAGCTGGTCGAAGAAGGCCTCGACCGCGGCGAGGAACGAGGGGACGTCCGGCAGTTCGTTGATGCGCTGGCGCAGTTCGCGCCCGTGCGGCACGCCGTGGGTGTACCAGCCGGTGAACTTGCGCAGCTTGTGCAGCGCCCAGTTCGACTCCTCGCGCTCGGCGACCCGCCGGAAGTGGGCGAGAATCAGGTCGCGTCGGGCCAGCAGCGAGGCCTCCTCGGGCTGCCGCCCGGCCAGCAGGTCGGCGCTCTGCCGGAAGATCCACGGGTTTTTCGTCGCCGCCCGGCCGATCAGGACGCCGTCGCAGCCGGTTTCGGCGAGCATCGCGCGGGCGTCTTCGGCGCTCCGCACGTCGCCGTTGCCGAGCACCGGGATCGCCAGCGCCGCCTTCAGGCGACCAATCTCCCCCCACTGGGCGCGCGCCTCGCCGGAGAACATCTGCCGTGCCGTGCGGGCGTGCAGTGCCACGCCGTCGGCCCCCTCCCCGGCGCAGATGCGGCCGAGCTCGAGAAAGCCGAGCCGCGAGGCGTCGAGTCCGAGGCGGAACTTGACGGTGAGCGGGATCGAGATCGCCCGGCGCACCGTGGCGACGATCCGCCGGGCGAGATCGAGGTCCCCCATCAGCGCGCAGCCGGCGCACCCCTTGAGCACCTTGTTGGCCGGGCAGCCCATGTTGATGTCGCACAGGTCGGCGCCGAGCGCTTCGACCTGGCGCGCCGCCTCGGCCATGGTGTCGGGATCCGAGCCGTAGATCTGGATCGAGATCGGCCGCTCCTCCTCCTCGAAGTGCATCATGTCGAGGGTCTTGCGCACTCCGCGCACCAGCGCCTTCGAGGCGATGAACTCCATCGTCACCAGCCCGACGCCGCCGATCCGGCGGACGATCAGGCGGAAATCGCGGTCGGTCACCCCCGCCATCGGGGCGAGGACGAGCGGCGTGGCGAGCGGCACCCCACCCAGGTGGAGGGCGGGCGCGGAGCGGGAGGCCGGCGTGAGCACCGGCGCAGCGACCGTCATGGCAAGGCGGATTCTACCGTCCGGGCGCCGCCGGTCCGGCCGGACGGGCGAGTCGGCCGACGAGGCGGGCCAGGCCGGCGGCGAGCGCCGCCCAGAGTGCTCCACCGGCGAGCAGGCTGAAGGCGAGGAAGGACGCCCCCGACAGGTGCCCCCAGAGCAGGGAGAGCGGGAAGTCCATCCAGGCGAGAACGCCATCGCCGAGCCCCGGCTGCCAGCGCAGGTGGACCCAGAGGACCGCCGCGGCGTGCAGCAGGAAGGCCCAGAGCGCGGCGGCGCGCGCCGGGGTACGGCCGGAGAGCAGAGGCACGGCGCGAGCCTATCGCGCCGCGCCGCCGCTCATGCGGATTCCGGCGGCGCGCCGCCCCCGGCGAAGCGGTCGCGAAGCCGCACCGGCTCGGGGGCCGGCCGGCGCAGCTTCAGGTTGAGCGTCTCGACGCCGAGCGAGAAGGCCATCGCGAAGTAGACGTAGCCCTTCGGAATGTGGAAGTGCAGCCCCTCGGCGACCAGCGTCACGCCGATCAGCAGGAGGAAGGAGAGGGCGAGCATCTTCACCGTCGGGTGGCGCTCGACGAACGCCGAAACCGGCCCGGCGAAGACCATCATGATCAGGACCGCTCCGACCACCGCCGCCACCATGACGCCGATCCGGTCGGTCATGCCGACCGCGGTGATCACCGAATCGAGCGAGAAGACGATGTCGAGCAGCAGGATCTGCACGATCACCGCGCCGAAGGTCGCCGCGACGCGGGCGGTCCGGGTGCCCTCCTCCCCCTCGAGCTTGTCGTGGATCTCGAAGGTCGCCTTGGCGAGCAGGAAGAGGCCGCCGCCGAGCAGGATCAGGTCGCGCCCGGAGACCTCGTGGCCGAGCAGCGCGAACAGCGGCGTGGTCAGCCGGGCGATCCAGGAGACGGTCAGCAGCAGCAGGATGCGCATCCCCATGGCGAGGCCGAGACCGAGCGTGCGTGCGCGGGCCTGCTCATGGGTCGGCAGCTTGCCGGCGAGAATCGAGATGAAGATGACGTTGTCGATGCCGAGCACGACCTCGAGCAGCAGCAGGGTGGCGAAGGCGAGCAGGATGTCGGGGGAGAAGAGGGCGTCCATGGCGTCTCCGGAGACGGGTTCGAGCGCGCCATCCTATGCCGGGACGGGGAGGCGACCGGCGCGGTCCGCCGGTTAGTATCCGCCCACGTTGAGCCCGCTCCCCGACTCGCCGTCGCCCGCGACCGCGCCCCTCGCCAACCGATTCACCGGCCTGGCGGGGGAGTTCGTCGCCGGCCGCCAGCTCGACCTGCTCGCGCCGCTGCGCTTCCTCGCGCCGGGGGCCCGGCCGGCGACGAGCCCGCCCGTCGCGCCCGACCGGCGCGCGCTCGCCGCGGCGCTGGGGCGCTCCAACGCCGGCTTCGGTCACCCGCGGGCCGCCGAGCGGGCGGCACGCCTTGCGGATCCGGCCACCCGGGTGGTGGTCACCGGGCAGCAGACCGGCCTGTTCGGCGGCCCGCTGCTCGCTCTGGTCAAGGCCGCCGGCGCGGCGCGCTGGGCGGCCGAGCTCGAGGCGGCGGACGGCCGGCCGACCGAGGCGGTCTTCTGGATGGCGACCGAGGATCACGACTGGGCCGAGGTGGCCAGCGCCACCGCGCTCGCGCCCGACGGACCGGTCGACCTTGCCCTCGGCATCGACCCGGCGCCGCTCGCGCCGGTCGGCGACCGCCGCGTCGGCGACGCCGTGGAGCCGCTGCTTGCACGACTGGCCGCGCTGGCCACCGGGGAGTGGTCGTCGGCGTGGCTCGAGCGGCTGGCGGGATGGTGGCGGCCGCAGGCGCGCTTCGGCGACGCCTTCGCGCGCACCCAGATCGCGCTGCTCGGAGAGCGGGCACCGCTCTACCTCGACGCGATGCTGCCCGAGCTCAAGGAGGCCGAACGCCCATTCCTCGCCGCTTTCATCGAGCGGCGCGCCGCATGGGGGGCGGCGCTCGCCGCCCGGGAAGCCGAGCTCGGGCGGCGCGGCTTCACGCCGCAGGTGGCGCCCCAGCCGGGCGCCAGCCCGCTCTTTCTCACCCGCGCCGGGGCCCGGCGGCGCATCGAGTGGCGAGGCGACGAGCGCTTCGCCCTGCGCGGGGAGAGGGGAGAAGCGCCGATCGGCGCCCTGCTCGAGACGCTCGCGCGCGAGCCGGCGGCGATCTCGCCCGGGGCACTCGCCCGGCCGGCCATCCAGGACGCGGTGCTCGGCTCGACGCTGGTGCTGCTCGGCCCGGGCGAGCTCGCCTACTTCGCCCAGGCGGCCGCCTCCTACGAGCTGCTCGGCATCGCCCCGCCGACCGTCGCGTTGCGGCCCCACGCCCTGGTCGTCGACGCGTCGGCGCGCCGCCGCCTCGCCGCGCTCGGTGCGACGCTCGAGGAGCTGCTCGAGCGGCCCGGCGCGATTCGCGAGCGGATCGCCCGGGCCGCCGGAGGGGGGTTCGTCGCGCCGGTGCGCAGCGAGGTTCTCGCCGCGGTGGCGCGGCTCGAGGCCCCCGCGGCGGGGCTCGACCCGGCCCTGGCGCGCCCCTTCGCGCGCACCCGCGGCACCGTCGAGCGGGCGCTCGCCCGCTTCGCCGATCGGGTGGAGGCGACGGCAGCGCGGCGCGATGCCAAGGCGGAGCGACGGCTCGCCCGCCTGACCGATCTGGTGCGGCCGGGTGGCGTGGCGCAGGAGCGCCGCCTCGCCACCGGCTGGTTCGCGGCGCGCTGGGGCGAAGGGTTCGGTGCCCGTCTCGCCGCCGGGCTCGATCTCGATCCGACCCGCTTGTCCGTCCTCGACCCGGCGGCCGACCCTTCCACCGGGGCTGCCGCTGTCGCCACGCCGGCGGACGCCGGCAAGGGGAGATCATGAACGTCGACGTGCTCGCCATCGGCGCCCACCCCGACGACGTCGAAATCTGCTGCGGCGGGGCGCTGGCCCGCCTCGTCGCGGCGGGTCGGCGGGTCGGCATCCTCCACCTGACCTGCGGCGAGGCCGGCACCCGCGGCACCGCCGAGCTCCGGCGCGGCGAGGCCGAGCGGGCGGCCGGGATCCTCGGCGCCGCGACCCTCGACTTTCTCGATCTCGGCGACGGCGCGTTGCGCACCGGGCCGGCCGAAGAGGAGGCCGTGATCGAGGTGCTGCGCCGGCGCCGGCCCGAGCTGGTCTTCGCCCCGACGCCGGCCGATCGCCACCCCGACCACGGCCGCGCCCACCGCCTGGTCGTCGAGGCCTGCTACTACGCCGGCCTGGCACGCCGCGGCACCGGCGCGCCGCATCGACCCGCGGCGCTCTTCGCCTACATGCAGCACGATCTGTTCGAGCCGTCGTTCGTGGTCGACGTGACGGCGGTCTGGGAGATCAAAATGCGCGCTCTCGACGCCTACGAGTCGCAGATTCACCGGACCGGCGCGGCCGCCGACCCGGCCGCCGGCCCGCCGACCAAGATCTCCTCGCCGCTGACGCGGCGGATGATCGAGGGGCGGGCGCGCCACTACGGCAATATCGCGGGAGTCGAGTACGCCGAGCCGTTCTGGAGCCGCACGCCGCTCGCCGTCGACGACCCGTGGGAACTTCTCCCCCGCGGCCTGCGTTAACCCTTTCCATGCGCATCGGCATCAGCTGTTATCCGACCTGGGGGGGCTCGGGCGTCGTGGCGACCGAGCTGGCGATGGCCCTCGCCTCGGGAGGGGACGAGGTCCACGTCATCAGCTACGCGCTGCCGACCCGGCTGCAGCTGGCCGATCCGCGGCTCTTCTTCCACGAGGTCGTGGTGCCGCACTACCCGCTCTTCGAGTATCCGCCCTACTCGCTGGCGCTCGCCTCGAAGATGGCCGAGATCGCGCGCCACCAGCGCCTCGACCTGCTGCACGTCCACTACGCCGTGCCCAACGCGGTGTCGGCGATCCTGGCGCGCGAGATCGTCGCGCCGTTGCGCCTGCCGGTGATCACCACGCTGCACGGCACCGACGTCACCCTGGTCGGCAACGACCCCTCCTACCTCGAGACGACGCGCTGGGCCGTCGTGGCCTCCGACGCCGTGACGGCGGTATCGCAGTGGCTGCGTCGTTCGACCTGCGAGCAGCTCGGCGTCTCCGAGCGGCCGATCGAAGTGATCCCCAATTTCATCGAACCCGAGCGCTTCGAGCGCGTGCGCTCGGGCGAGGGCGCGCGGCGCTGGGCGCGGCCGGGAGAGAAGGTGCTGGTCCACATCTCGAACTTCCGGCCGGTCAAGCGGGTGATGGACGTGGTGGAGGTCTTCCTGCGCCTGCGTGGCGCCCATCCGGTACGGCTCCTGCTGGTCGGCGACGGTCCCGACCGCGCGCGCGCCGAGCAGCGCTGTCGCGCCGAGGGCTGCTGCGACCAGGTCACCTTCCTCGGCAACCTGCAGCCGGTCGAGGAGGTGCTCGCCGGCGCCGACCTCTTCCTGCTCCCCTCGGAGAACGAGTCGTTCGGGCTGGCGGCGCTCGAAGCGCTCGCCTGCGAAGTGCCGGTCATCGCCTCGCGGGCGGGCGGCCTGCCGGAGGTCATCGAGGACGGCGCCACCGGGCTGCTCTACGAGGTCGGCGACGTCGACGGCATGGCGCGCGGCGCCGCCGACCTGCTCGCCGACCCGGTGCGCCACCGGGCCTTCGCGCTGCGGGCGCGGCGCAGCGCGGTGGAGAACTTCTCGGAGCACCGTATCGTGGCGCGCTACCGCGACCTCTACGAGCGGGTGCTGGCCGGCGCTGCCGTGGCGCCGGCGCGCAAGTGACCTGGCGGGTCGCCGACGGCGCGGCCGTCGCCGAGCTGCGCCAGCTCGGATCGCGCTTCATCGCCCGCCTGGCGCCGGCAGCCGACGTCGCGGCGGCCGAGGCGTTCGTTGCCGCCGAGCGCAAGCGCGACCCCGACGCGACCCACCACTGCTTCGCCTGGCGGGTCGGCCGGCCCCCGGCCGAGCGCTCGTCGGACGACGGCGAGCCCGCCGGCACCGCGGGGCCGCCGATGCTCTCGGCGCTGCGCGGCGCCGGAGTGACCGACGTGGTGGCGGTGGTCACGCGCTGGTTCGGCGGTACCAAGCTGGGCAAGGGGGGGCTGGTGCGCGCCTACGGCGGCGTCGTGCGCGCCGCGCTCGAGCAGCTGCCGGTGCGCACCGAGCTGGTGCGCGCCCGCCTCGCCTTGCGGGTCCCGGTGGCGCGCATCGGTGCCGTGCGTCGCCTGGTGCATCCGCCGGACGTCGAGCTGACGGGAGAGCGCTGGGGCGACGAGGTCGAGGTCGAGCTGGCTGTCGTTCCGTCGCGCCAGGCGGCGCTGTGCGAGACACTCGCCGCGCTCGGATTCACCGTGGCGCCGCGCGACGACGCCGATCTCCCTTGAAGCGCCGCGAAGCGGGGTGTACACTTCGCCGCAGTCCGCAGCACCCTGTAACCGTTCGTCCCCGAAGCGCTTCGGGAGGAGATCCGTCCGATGAGTGAACCGAACGTTCCGCCTCCGCCTCCGCCCGCCGCTCCCGCGGGAGACTCGAGCAACAAGACCCTCATGCTCGTGCTCTCCTATCTCGGCCTGCTCGCTCTCGTGCCGCTGCTGGTCGAGAAGGACGACAAGGAGGTGCAGTGGCACGCCAAGCACGGGCTCGTGCAGATGGCGGCGTGGATCGTCATCTTCATGGTCTTCACCATCCTCTCGTTCATTCCGGGCGTCGGCTGCGTGACCAGCATCGTCTCGCTGTTCCTCTGGATCCCGATGCTGGTGGTGACCATCCTGTCGATCGTCAAGGCGACCCAGGGCTCGCGTTTCATCATCCCCGGAATTTCGAACCTGGTCGACAAGTTCTGACACGACCGTGAACGGGACGACGCTGCCGCCTCCGCCGCCGCTCGCCACCGAGGCGAAGACCTCGGGTCGGGCCACCACGGCCCTCGTGCTCGGCATCCTCGGATTCCTCTGTTGCCAGCTGTGCGCGCCGTTCGCGTGGTACATCGGCAACCAGGAGATCCGCGCGATCAAGGCCGGCGCCAGCGCGCCATCGAATCAGGGCTTCGCGATGGCCGGCATGATCCTCGGCATCATCGGTACCATCCTGCTCGTCTTCGCGCTGCTCTGGGTGGTCTTCTTCGGCGGCCTGGCGGTGCTTTCGGCGATCGCGGGGGCGCAAGCGAACTGAGATGGACTCGCCACGGGCGGCGCGCCCGGCGCGCTGGCTCTGGGGGGCGACGGGCTTCGGGCTCGTCGCCCTCTTCGTATTGGCGGCGTTCTGGGATCCACGCCAGCATCCCGGTCCACGCATCTGCCTGTTCGATCGACTCACCGGAGTCGCCTGCCCCGGCTGTGGTCTGACGCGCGCCGCGGCGCTGCTCGGCAGCGGACGGATCGCCGAATCACTCGCCGCGCACCCTCTTCTGCTGCCGCTCGGCGCCGAGGTCGCCCTCTTCTGGTGGCTGTGGGGCCGCCGGCACGCCACCGGAGACCGGCGGCTCGAGCGCTGGGCGCGCCCGGCGACACTGGCCACCGCGGCGCTCCTGCTGGCGGTGTGGATCGTCCGTCTGGCCGCCGGGACGCTGCCACCATGAGCGACGAGCGGGCGCCGCGCAGGAGCGCTCCCCGCCGCCGACTCCTGCTCGGATCGGCGTGCGCCGCCCTGTTGCTGCTGACCTTCGATCTGACCCGCGCACCGCAGCGGCAGTGGACGGCGCGTGCCGAGCTGGCGGCGATCGCGCGCTACCGCAGCTGGCTCTCGCCGCTGCTTGCGCGCGGCGGCGTGCGCTGCCGTTTCGAGCCCTCGTGCAGCCGCTACGCCGAGGGGGCGATCCGCGCCGACGGAGCGCTGATCGGCACGGCGCGCGCCGCCTGGCGGGTCGCGCGCTGCGGTCCGTGGACGCCGGCCGGCACGGTCGATGCGCCGTGACCCGGAGAGCCGATTTCGCGCATAGACTGCCCGGCAGCACAGCGCCGTGACCAAGTCGCCTCCCTTTCGCGTGTCGGCCCGCTGGACCTTCGCGGTCGCAGCCGGAATCGTTCTGCTCGCCGTGCTCTCGCTCGCCAGCGAACTGCAGTTCGCCGCGCGGCGCATCGGCGTCTCCTTCGAGCTCCACAGCGCGGGGGGGATGGCCCTGGTCGCGGTGGCGCCCGACTCCCCGGCCGCGCGGGCGGGGCTCGAGCCGGGAGACCGCCTGCTGTCGCTCCAGGGGCAGCCGCTGCGCGAGCTGAGGGACTACGATCGCATCGCCGACGCGGCGCCGGACGCCGAGGAGCTGGTCTTCGAAGTGGCGCGCGATGGCGATTCCCGTCAGGCGCGCGTGCGGCCCGGCATGCCGCCGGACCTGCTGGCGCTGGCCGTGCAGCTGCTGGTGGCCTTCGCCTACCTCGCCATCGGCCTGGTCGCCATGCCGCGCGGCGTGGACGACCGGCGGGCCGTCCTGCTCGCCGCCTTCTCGTTCGCCGTGGCCCTCGAGCTGTCGATGCCCAACGGCTACGCGGTGCCGGATCTTTCGGCGGCCGTCATCGCGGTCGCCTTCCGGCTGCTGACCGGCCTGCAGTTCGGGCTCGAGCTCCATCTGGCGTCGCTGATACCCGCCCCCCTCCCCTGGCTCGAACGCGACCCCCGGCGGGTGCAGGGGCTCTACGTGATCGGCCTCGGGCTGGGACTGTTCGCCGCCGCCGCGCTGCTCGCCGACCGGGCCGGCTGGGGCGGTGCGACGGCGGTCAGCCGGTTCGCCGACGAGCTGTTGCTCACCTGGATGCTGCCGATCTGGGCGCTCGCCGTCGTGGCGCTGATCGGCTGGCGAGCCGCGCGGCACCCCGAGCCGCGCGGTCGCCACCAGGCGTGGCTGGTCCTGCTCGGCCTGGCGCCGTGGGTGGGGATCGTCCTGTTCGGCACGGCGGCGGGGATCTTCGGCTTCGAGGGGGCGGTACCCGACATCGCCTGGTCGCTGGCGCTGCTCGCCTACCCGGTGGCAATCTTCGTCGCCATCTTCCTCTACCGGCTCTTCGACCTCGAGCTGGTGGTCAAGCGGACCTTCGTCTTCGGCACCCTGACCACCCTGCTGGTGCTGACCTTCTACGCGCTGGTCGGCGCCGGCGGAGCGCTGTTCGCGCGCCAGCTCGAAGGGCCGGGAGCGCCGATCTGGGTCGTTTCTGCGGCGACGCTGGCGCTCGGCCTGCTGTTCAATCCGCTGCGTTTGCGGCTCGAGCGACTGATCGACCGCCGGATCTTCCCGGAGCGCCAGGCTCTGCGCTCGCGGCTGGTCGGCCTGGCCGCCGAACTGCCGGCGCAGGGCAAGCTCGAACGCATGGCCGAGCACCTGGCCCGCGAACTGGGCAGGATTTTCGGCGTCGCGCCGGTCGCGGTCTGGATCGCCGTGCCGCCGCACGGTCAGCTGGTCGAGCACGCCACGTCACAGCGCTCCGACGTCGACGTCGAGCCGACGGCGCTGATCGCCGCCGACGATCCGGCAATCCGCCGCATCGCCCGCGACGGACGACCGGCCTCCGCGGCGGCGCTCGCCGAGGCCAGCCCGGCGCTGGCCTCCCGGCTGGTGGGCAGCGGCGCCGAGCTCGTCGTCCCCCTGCTCGCGCAGGAGCGCCTCGTCGGTCTCCTGCTGGTCGGGGCCAAGCGCGACCGCGCCCGGTTCGTGGCCGAGGAGATGGAGCTGCTGGCGCTGCTCGGCCACCACGTGGCGACGGTGTTCGAGAACGCGCGGCTGTTCGACTCGGCGACCTTCGAAGGGCTGACCGGACTGTTCCGCCGCGAAGCGATCCTCGAGATCCTCGATCGCGAGTGGAACCGCTCGCAGCGCTACGACCGGCCGCTCGCCATCGTCATCGCCGACCTCGACCGCTTCAAGGCGGTCAACGACCGATACGGCCACCTCGGCGGCGACCTGGTGCTGCAGCGCGTCGCGGCCGAGCTGAAGAACCAGCTGCGCGAAACGGACTTCATCGGCCGCTTCGGCGGCGAGGAGTTCCTCATGGTGCTGCCCGAGACGACGCTCGAAGGGGCGCGTTCGTTCGCCGAGAAGGCGCGGCGGCGGGTCGAGCAGCTGGAAATCCGCCTCGAGCAGGGGGAGCGGATCTCGTTGACCGTTTCGCTGGGCGTCGCCAGCCGGGCGGAGATCCAGGCGGGGCCGCTGCTCAAGGCGCGCGCCCTGATCGCCGCCGCCGACGAAGCCCTTTACGCCGCGAAACGGGCGGGCCGCAACCGCGTCGAAGTCGCGGCCGCGGCCCGCGATCCGGAAGCCTGAGCGGGAGGTCCGGAGCGGACTCCCGCGTCACTCACCAGGCGAAGATCAGCCCGATGTTCGCCTGACCCTGAGCCAGCGTGTCACCGTCGTCGTAGTAGTTGCGGCGGCCGTAGCAGTAGTCGTAGTCGTAGCAGCCGCTGTCGTAGTCATCGATGACGGTGAAGAAGCCGCGACCCTCGAAGCGCATGCCGACGTGCTCGTTGAAGAAGACCTTGACGCCGCCGCCGAGCGACATCGAAAAGCGGGATTCGTTGTCGGCACCCGGCACGTCGGGATCGAGATCGGTGATGCCCGCCGAAGCGACGAAGAAGGGCCGGACGTCGGAGTTGCCGCCCTGGAAGAGGATACCGACGTGGTAGTAGTCGACCGTCAGGTCGGCGACCTCGACGTTGCCGCCGAACAGGCCGCCGTCGAACTTGAGCTCGGTCTCCTGGCGGTTGGCGAGCAGCTCGAGCTGCAGGTTGCTCGACAGCGGAATGTCGAAGGTCAGACCGAAGGCACTCCCTTCGTCGACCTCGAGGTCGGTGTCGAAGAGGGCATCGTCGTCCCCCTGGATCTCGCCCCCCCAGCGGTAGCCGATCTGGGGGGTGATCTCGAACTGGTAACCCCCCTGGGCCTGCGCGGCAGCGGGCAGCAGGAGGGCGGCAAGGGCTGCGGCAAGGACAAAGCGCTTCATCGTCGTTCTCCCTCGAACGGATCGGATGCCGGAGAGTCCGGGCGATCCGCGATCTGACAACGGAGGTGAGCAATTTCGGTACCATGGGGCGCGGTAGGATCGCCCGCCAGGAGGAGTCCAGGACCATGAGCCCCGTTGCCCTGCTGTTCGCCGCCGCCGTCGTCGCCGGAGACCCCGCTTCGGGGAGCGCTACCGAGGCGCCGAAGCCGCCCCGCGTGGCGCTCGAGACCTCCAAGGGGAAGATCGTCCTCGAGCTCGACGCCGCCCGGGCGCCGAAGTCGGTCGAGAACTTCCTCGCCTACGTCGACGCGGGCCACTACGACGGCACCGTCTTCCATCGGGTGATCGACGGCTTCATGGTCCAGGGGGGCGGCTTCACGGCCGAGATGACCCAGAAGCCGACCCGGCCGCCGGTCGAGAACGAGGCCGACAACGGCCTGAAGAACCGGCGCGGCACGGTGGCGATGGCCCGCACCATGGACCCGCACAGCGCCAGCGCCCAGTTCTTCGTCAACACGGTCGACAACGACTTCCTCGACCATCGCTCGAAGGACACGCGCGGCTGGGGCTACGCGGTCTTCGGCCGGGTGGTCGAAGGGATGGACGTGGTGGACGCCATCACCAAGGTGGCGACGGCCAACCGCGGGCCGTTCGAGAACGTGCCGGTCGAGCCGGTGGTCATTCAGAAGGCGACCCGGTTGCCCTGAGGGCCGCGCCGAAGCTCGCAACGAGGAGCGCCCCGGCTCGCGAGAGCGGGGCGCTTCGTCGTTTCAGCGGTTTCGCGTCCTGCGGGGGTCCTGCGAGACGGTCCTGCGGGAGGGATGGTGCCGAAGGCCGGACTCGAACCGGCACGGGTTGCCCCACACGCCCCTCAAACGTGCGCGTCTACCAATTCCGCCACTTCGGCATCGAAGTCATTCTACGCGTTCGTCCGTCGCCGGCCTAGCGGGCGGGCGGTGCGGGCGCCGGGTCGACCGGCGTCCCGGCTTCGGCCGGCGCCTCGTCGGCGGTGCCTTCGGCCGGCGCCGCTTCGGCCGGGGCCGGGGCCGGGGCGGGCGCGGCGGACGTGGCCTCCGCGGTACCCTCGGCCGGCGGCGCGGCCGGGGCCGGGGCGCTGGCGGCCGGCGCCTCGACGCCGGAGAGCACCGAACTGCCCTCGACGGCGCCCTTGACGTAGGCGATCGCCAGGGTCGTCAGGACGAAGCCGACGAAGGCACCGACGGTCAGCCGGTGCAGCAGGTTGGTCGCGCTGCGGGCGCCGAAGGCGGTCATCGTCGAACCGCCGCCGAAGACCGAGAGATCCGCGCCCTTGCCCTGCTGAAGCAGGACGACGAGGATCAGGAAGAGACAGAGCAGAACGTGAATCGTGTACAGCAGATAGATCACGGGGTACCTCGGGAGTCCGCCCCGGAGGGGGCGAAAGCGCCAAGGATAGCAAGGAATCGGCGCGGGTCAAGGCTGGCGCCGCCCACCAGGAAGCCGTCGATGTCGGCGCGGGCGGCCAGCTCGGCGGCGTTCTCCGGGGTTACCGACCCGCCGTAGAGGATGCGCAGTCGCCGCGCGAACGGCTCGCCGAGCCGCCGGCCGAGCCGTTCGCGCAGGAAGCGGTGGGCGTCGGCGGCCACGTCCGGGGTGGCGGTCTCGCCGGTGCCGATCGCCCAGACCGGTTCGTAGGCCACCAGCAGGGCGGGGTCGTCGGGCAGCTCGGCCACCTGGCGGTCGAGCACGTCGAAGGTCTGGCCGGCCCGCCGTTCGTCGCGGCTCTCGCCGACGCAGACGATCGGCCGCAGGCCGGCGGCCAGGGCGGCGCGGGCCTTGGCCATCACGCGCGCGTCGGTCTCGCCGTGATCGCGTCGCCGCTCGCTGTGGCCGCACAGAACCCAGCGGCAGCCGCCGTCGAGCAGCTGCGCCGCCGAGACGTCGCCGGTGTGGGCCCCCTCGGGCTGGGCGTGCAGGTCCTGGCCGCCGACCTCGACCGGCGCGCCGGCGAGTGCCTCGGCGAGCGTCGGGATGGAGAGGAAGGAGGGGAAGAGGACCAGGTCGGCCGGCGGCTCGGCCGGCAGGGCGGCGCGCAGGGCGACGGCGTAGTCGGCCGCTTCGGCGCGCAGACGGTGCATCTTCCAGTTGCCGGCCAGAACCGGCCGGCGCGCCCGGCCGCTCATGCCGCCGCCGGGCGGGCGAGCGCGACCACGCCGGGCAGCTGGCGGCCGGCGAGGAACTCGAGCGAGGCGCCGCCGCCGGTCGAGACGTGGCCGAGCCGGTCGGCAACCCCGGCCTGGTGGGCGGCGGCCACCGTCTCGCCGCCGCCGATCAGCGTGAAGCCGGGGCACCCGGCGAGCGCCTCGGCCACGGCGCGCGTGCCGGCGTCGAACGGAGGCCGCTCGAAGACGCCGAGCGGGCCGTTCCAGAACAGCGTGCGCGCCCGCGCCACCGCGGCGGCGAACGCCGCGCGGGTCTCCGGTCCGATGTCCAGGGCGAGGAAGCCGTCGGGGATCGCCTCGGCGGCGACGGTGCGGATCGCGCTCGGTTCCGCGAACGAGTCGGCGACCACCAGGTCGGTCGGCAGCAGCAGCTCGACGCCGCGCGCCGCCGCGTCGGCGAGGATCTCGCCCGCCAGTTCGACGCGATCGGGCTCGTAGAGCGACCCCTTGAGGTCGTAGCCGTGCGCGGCGAGGAAGGTATTGGCCATGCCGCCGCCAACCATCAGCAGATCGAGGCGCGGCAGCAGGTTCTGCAGGGTGTCGATCTTGCCTTCGATCTTGGCGCCGCCGAGGATCGCCGCGAACGGCCGGTCGGGCTCACCGAGCAGGCGCGAGAGCGCCTCGACCTCGCGCACCATCAGGCGTCCGGCGGCCCGCTTCGGCAGCCAGGCCAGCACGCCGGTGGTCGACGCGTGGGCGCGGTGGGCGCTGCCGAAGGCGTCGTCGACGTAGGCCGAGGCGGGCGCCGCAAGGGCGCGCGCGAACTCCGGGTCGTTCGTCTCCTCGCCGGCGTGGTAGCGCAGGTTCTCGAGCACCGCCACGTCGCCGTCGGCGAGCGCCGCGGCCGCCGCAGCCGCCGGTTCGCCGATGCAGTCGGAGGCGAAGCGCACCGGGCGGCCGAGCAGCTCGGCCAGGCGCGTCGCCACCGGAGCCAGCGAGTACTTCGGGTTGCGCTCCCCCTTGGGTCGCCCGCAGTGCGAGACGAGCAGCAGCCGCGCCCCGGCCGCGACGAGCTCGCGCAGGGTCGGCAGGGCCTCGACGATGCGCGTATCGTCGGTGACCGCCCCCTCCTTCATCGGCACGTTGAAGTCGACCCGCACCAGCACGGTCTCGCCGCGCAGGCGGTCGAGTCCGAGGTCTTCGAGCGTCAGCAGTCGCGTCATCGGGAGTCTCCGGTCGGCATGCCGCCGCCCCGGCGGCGGAACGATTCTAGTGGCTCAGCCGCCGGCCGCGGCGAGACGGCTGGCCAGCTCGGCCAGCCGGTTGGCGTAGCCCCACTCGTTGTCGTACCAGGCGATCACCCGCCAGAGCCGATCGCCGACGTGCTGGAGCAGCGGCAGGTCGACCACCGCCGAGCGCGGGTCGTCGACGAAGTCGGAGGAGACGAGCTCCTCGTCGGTCGTGCCGAGCAGGCCGGCCAGCGGCCCGGCCTCGGCCTCGCGGAAGGCGGCGACCATGCTCTCGCGATCGGCGGCGCGGGAGAGCTCGATCACGACGTCGATCAGCGACCCGGCGACGATCGGCACCCGCGTCGCCATCCCTTCGACCCGGCCGGCGAGTTCGGGCAGCACGTCGCCGATCGACGGAATGGCGTCCGAGGTCGTCGGGATCAGGTTGGCGATGGCGGCGCGCGCCCGCCGCGGGTCCGGGTGCGCCATGTCGACCAGGTTCTGGCTGTTGGTGACGCAGTGGACGGTATTCATCAGCGCCCGCTCGATGCCGAAGCGCGGCAGCAGCGCGGCGAGGGTGACGGCGAGGCAGTTGGTCGTGCAGGAGGCGTTCGACACCACCCGGTGGCGCGCCGCGTCGAAGGTGGCGTCGTTGATGCCGACGCAGAAGGTGGCGTCGGCGTCGGGGACGGTCGCCGAGACGATCACCCGCCGCACGCCGCCGTCCAGGTGCCCGGCCGCCGCGGCGCGCCGGCGAAAGCGGCCGCTCGCCTCGATCACCATCTCGACGCCGCGGGCGCGCCAGTCGATCGCCTCCGGCGTGGCGGCCCGCGCCAGCGGCAGCGGCCGACCAGCGATGACGAGTCGCTCGCCCTGGGCCGCCACCGGAGCCGGGAAGGGGCCGTGAATGGTGTCGTGGCGCAGCAGCCGCGCCAGGGTCGGCGCGTCGGCGGGGTCATTGGCGGCCACCAGGTCGATCCCCAGCTCGGGGCGCAGCGTCGCCACGCGCACCAGGGCGCGGCCGATCCGGCCGAGGCCGTTGATTCCCACCCGCAGGCTCACGGTGCCAGACTCTATGGGAAACGGCCGGCCGAGGCGGAAGGCACACCCTTTGCGAAGCGAGAGGGAGCCGAGGATCGTCCGGGATGGAACCATGACCCTGCGCCTGCGCCTCTTCCTGCTGCTCGCCGCCCTCGTCGCCCTGCTGGTGACGGGTCAGAATCTGCTCGTTCGCTCGCTCGCCGAGCGGCTCGACCGGGACGTCGCCGTGGTGGCGGCGCACGTCGGCGAGGAGATCCTCGCCGGTTTCGAGTTCCGCACGGGCGAGGAGGAGCCGGCGACGCGGGCGGGAGAGCGCCGCGTCCTGGTGATCACCCGCGGCGGGGCGCCCGGCGAGGGCGCCACGTCGCCCGCCGAGGGCGGCTCGAAGGCGACGGACGCCCCCGCCATGCGCTGGCAGGTCGACCGGGAGTGGACGCGCGAGGGTCCGAACGGCGAGAGTGCGGTGCGCCGCGAACGACGGGTCCTGGTCGAGCCGTCCGGAGGAGACGGTGTCCTGCTGCTGCGCGGGCCGGCGCTGGCGCGGCCGATTCCGGTGCCGCGCACGCCGGTCGCCTCGACGCTCGATCGCTTCGGCTCGCAGCTGGCCGCCGGCTCGCTCGCCCTGCTCGCCCTCGGCCTGGTCGCCGCGGCGGCGGTCGCGCACCGGGCGACCCGGCCGCTCGCCGGTCTGGCCGCGGCGGCGCGGCGCCTCGGCGCCGGCGAACTCGGCGTCGCGGTGCCGGTCGAGCGGCGCGACGAGATCGGCGAAGCGCTCACCGCCTTCAACGCGATGTCGCTCCGTCTCGCCGCGCTCGACCGGGAGAATCGTCGGCTGGCCGAGGCCGAGCAGCTCTCCGAACTCGGCGAGGTGGCGCGCGGCCTCGCCCACACGCTGCGCAATCCGCTCAACGCTCTCGGGCTCTCGCTCGATGAGCTCGCCGAAGGGAGCGACCCCGCGCGCGCCGCCGCCCTGGCCGAGGCGAGCCGGCGGCAGATTCGCCGCATGGACGGCGCGCTGCGCTCGTTCCTGGCTCTCGCGTCGGCGAGCGAGGCGGCGCCGGCGACGGTCGACCTCGCCGCCGTGGCGCGGGAGGTGGCGCTCGAGGCGTTGCAGGACGCCGGCTTGCGGGTGCGGGTCGTCGTCGAGGCGGCGGCGCCGGTGCCCCTCGCCGGCGTCGAAGCCGAACTCAAGGCGATCTGCCAGGCGCTGGTGGTCAATGCCTGCGAGGCCTCGCCCGACGCGGGCGAAGTCCGTCTCGCCGTCGAACCGCTGGCCGGAGAGCCGGGAGGGGCGAGGCTGGTGGTCGAAGACAGCGGGCCCGGGCTGGCACCGGAGGTGCGCGAGCGCCTCTTCGCCCCCCACGTCACGACCAAACCGCACGGCTCGGGGATGGGGCTCTTTCTCGCCCGACGGCTGGCGGCGGGACGCTACGGCGGCGAGGTGGCGCTCGCCGGCCGCGCCGAGGGGGGGACGCGCGCCACGGTGACGCTTGGCGGCCGCGCGGTGGCCGGCGCGTGAGCGGCGAACGACAGAGCGATGCGCGCCTGCTCGTCGTCGAAGACGAGGCCGACCAGCGCAGCCTGCTCGCCAACCTGCTCGCGGCCGAGGGGTACGCGGTGGCCGTCGCCGGCGACCTCGCCGGGGCGCGACGCGAGCTGGCACGGGCACCGGTCGATCTGGTGCTCTCCGACTGGAAGTTGCCCGACGGCGACGCCTCGCAGCTGCTCGCTGACGTGCGCGAGCGCTACCCGGAGGTCGCCTTCGTCATGGTGACCGCTTACGGCACGATCGCCCGCGCGGTCGAGGCGATCCGCGCCGGCGCCGACGACTATCTCGCCAAGCCGTTCGAGCGCCAGGCGCTCACCCTCGCCCTGACGCGCACGCTCGAGCGCCGCCGCCTGGCGCGCGAGAACGTGCGACTCGCCGCCGAGATCGGCGAGCGCGACCGCCTGGTCGACCTGCTCGGCCGGTCGGCCGCCATGCAGGCGCTCTTTGCCCGGGTCGAGAAGCTCGCCGCCACGCACGCCACGGTGCTGCTGACCGGCGAGAGCGGCACCGGCAAGGAGCTGGCGGCGCGCGCCCTGCACCAGCTCTCGCCCCGCCACGCGCGGCCGTTCATCGCGGTCAACTGCGCGGCGATCCCGGAGAACCTGCTCGAGAGCGAGTTCTTCGGCGTCGAACGCGGCGCCTTCACCGGCGCCGACCGCACCCGCCCCGGGCGCTTCGAGCTCGCCCACGGCGGCACTCTCTTCCTCGACGAGATCGGCGAGCTGCCGCTCGCCCTGCAGCCGAAGCTGCTGCGCGCGATCCAGGAGGGGCGCGTCACCCGGGTCGGCTCGGGGCGCGAGCTGGCGGTCGACGTGCGACTGGTGGCGGCGACCAACCGCGCGCTCGCCGCCGAAGTGGCCGCCGGCCGCTTCCGCCAGGACCTCTACTACCGCCTCGCCGTGGTGCCGCTCGAACTGCCGCCGCTGCGCACCCGGCGCGAAGACGTGCCGTTGCTCGCCGCGCACTTCGTCGCCCGCGCGGCGCGCCGGCACGGCGTGCGCGCCCCGAGGCTGCCGCCATCGGTGCTGCGCCGGCTCATCGAGCACGCCTGGCCGGGAAACGTACGCGAGCTGGCCAACGTGATCGAGCGGCTGGTGCTGCTCGCCGAAGGCGGACAGCTGCGCGAGGAGGACCTGCCGGGCGAGCTCGGCGGCCGTCCGCCCGAGCGCGCCGGCGGGCCGGACGGCTTCCGCCTGCCGCCCGCGGGGCTGCGCTGGGAGGAGCACGAGCGGGCACTGCTCGCCCAGGCGCTGGAGCTGGCGGCCGGCAACCGGACGCGCGCCGCGCGGCTGCTCGACCTCCCCTACAAGGCCTTCCTCTACAGGCTGGAGAAGCACGGTCTCGCCTGAGCGAGCCTCCCGATTTCGGGAGATCCGTCCCGGAAGGGGGAGCCCCCGAAGCGATTTCGCGGCCAGGAGGCTGGCACCTCCCTTGCCCTTCCGGGTGAAGCGGTCCGCAGCGGACCGCCCCGCGAAACGAATCCGAGAAGGAGAACTCCGATGAAGCTGCGAACCCGCGCACTCACCCTCGCCGCCGCGGCGGTTGCCGCCCTGCTGGCGGGCGGCGCCCTGACCGCCGACGAGGGCGCCGACGGCCGGACGAAACTGATGCTGCGACTCGACCGCGACGGCGGCCCGGACTCGCTCGAGGTCGAGGATCTCGGCGCGCTGGCGGTCGGCGAATCGCGCCAGCTCACCACCCAGGAGGGGCGGCCGGTGACCGTCACCCGCGAGGAGGACGGCTGGGTCCTCGATATCGACGGCAAGCAGGTGCGGGTCGGCGCCGGCGGCGGCGAGACGAGGCTCTGGAAGGAGCGCCGGGTGGTGGTCGACGGGGAGCCCGGCAAGGGGCGGTCGATGGTGATCGTCTCGGGGGACGGCGAGGAGGGCGGCAACGAGGAGATCCGCATCGTCCGCCGGCTCGGTCCCGGAGAGGAGCACGGTTTCGCCTTCGGCGCGCCGCCGCCGGGCGCACCGGCCGAGCTGCTGATCGCCCGCCTGGAGCGCAACGAGAAGTTCCTCACCCTCGACGAGGCGACGCGCCAGACGGTGCTCGAAGCGATCCGCGAGTCGGCGCCCCGGATGCACCGGGTGTTTGTCGGCGAAGAGGGGGAGCCGGGCGCGCCGGGCGAGCGGACGATCGTGCTCGAACTGGTCGAGCGGCACGAGGAGACGGAGTAGACCGCCCTTCGCGCGGCGCCGGCGGTTCCCTCCGGGCGCCCGGTCTGTCTAAACTCGGGGGCGCCCCTCGCTCACGCCCCCGGAAGGAGACCGACCGTGCGCCCGACCCGCTTGCGCCTGCACGTCCTCGTCCCGCTGCTGCTCCTGGCGGCCGGCGCGCTCGGCGCCCAGCCGCCCGCGCCGCCCGGACCGGCCGCCGCGCTCCCGCTCTGGACGGTCGACGAGGCGGCCTCGTTCTTCGCCGTGCTCACCCACAAGGCCGGAGTCGGCGCCCGCCTGGCCCACGATCACCTGGTGGTGGCCCGCGCGCCGCAGGTGGCGATCCGCTTCGACCCCGACCGGCCCGCCGCCGCCGAGCTCGACTTCTCGCTGCCGGTGCTGGCGCTCGACGTCGATCCGGCGGCTGAACGGGCGGCGCGCGCCGAGCGCTTGCGCGTGCTGGGCGTGCTCTCGGGCGACCTGCCGCCGGTCGACTCCGGCGATCGCGACAAAGTGCGCGCGGCGATGCTCGCCCCGACCCAGCTGTTCGCCGCCCGCTTCCCGCACGTCACCGCCGAGCTGCGCGGCCTCGAACGCCGCGGCGGCGCAGCGGGCGCCCGCGTCGCCCTCGGCTGGGACGCGGCGGTGAAGGTCACCGTGCGCGGGCGAACGGTGGAGCGCCGCATCCCGGTCCGCTTCGCAGTCGACGGCGACCGCCTCACCGCCGAGGCGCTGGGCGAATTCCGTTTCACCGAGTTCGGCATCGAACCCTACTCGGCCTTCCTCGGCGCCGTGCGCAACGAGGACCTCTTCCACCTCGTCGTCGACCTCACCGCCTACCGCACCCCCCCCGCCGACTGACCCGCAGTTTCGGGGACAGGCACGAAAACCGGGGTTTCGGGGACAGGCAGGAAAACTCCACCGCTCCCCCGAGTGGACCGCGCCTTTCCTGCCGCCATCGGCCGCTGCTAGCATCCGCCGCCGTTCGATCGGGGGGCGGCGATGAGCAAGGTCGTGAAGTGGGTGGGGGGCGCGCTGGCGGTCGTCGTCGGCGTGCCGCTGGTGCTGTTCGGCTTCTTCTGGGTGCGCGGCGGGGCGTTCCTCGCGGCCGTGCACGAGGTGCCGGCCGAGGAGCTGGTGCTGCCGGCCGAACCGGAGCGGCTGGCGCGCGGGGCGCACCTGGCGGCGGTCTACTGCGGCGACTGCCACGGCGACGACTTCGGCGGCAAGATGATGATCGAGGACGCCGCCTTCGCCATGCTGCCGGCGCCCAACCTGACGCGCGGGCGCGGCGGGGTCGGCGGGCAGCTCGACACGGCCGGCTGGGTGCGCGCGGTGCGCCACGGCGTCGGAGCCGACGGCCGGGCGCTGTTCATCATGCCCTCGGAGTACTACGTGAACTTCAGCCGCGAAGACCTCGCCGCGGTGGTGGCCCACCTCGCGCAGCTGCCGCCGGTCGACCGCGAGCTTCCGCAGCGCCGCTTCGGTCCGGTCGGACGCACCCTGACCGGCGCCGGACCGCTGCGCGGCGGCTTTGCGGCCCTGCGTATCGACCACGCAGCTCCCTTCCCGGTCGCGCCGCCGGCCGGCGCGACGCCCGAGTACGGCGGCTACCTGGCGCGCACCTTCGGCTGCCCCGCCTGCCACGGCGAGAACTTCGCCGGCGGCCCGACGCACGGGGCGCCGGAGATTCCGTCGCCGAACCTGACGCCGGGCGGCGGGCTGGGCGGCTGGAGCGAAGCGGACTTCGTCGACCAGGCGCGCACCCGCGAGGGGGAGCACATGCCCTGGCCGGCGCTGGCGAAGATGACCGACGAGGAGCTCCAGGCCCTCTGGCGCTTCCTCGCCTCCCTGCCCGCGCTGCCGGACAATCCGCCGCCCGCCTGAGCGGCGGCGCAGCGTCCGGCGGCGACTCGCCGCCAGACGCTGCGGACCGGCCGGGGCGCCGCGTCAGTTCTGCGTGCTCGACCAGTCGGAGGTGTCCCCCTCCTCGTGGTCGGCAAAGAGCAGCAGGCTGTCGAGACAGGCGGAGGGCACCTGGGCGTGGGTCACCGCGATGTCGTCGACGTACCACCCCTCCCCGTTGACGTTCGTATCCGACGAGTACTGCCAACGCAGGCGGATCGCCTGGCCGGCCCAGCTGCCGAGCCCGATCGTCTTCTGCTGGAAGGTGAACTGGTTATCGCCGTTGAACACGCCGCTGCCGACGCCGAGGCCGCAGGCGTTGCCCGCGTTGGTGATCGACCCCGGATACCCCCCGGCCGGGGTGAGCCGCGTCCAGCTCGCGCCGCCGTTGGTCGAGATGTCGATCACCCCGCCGTCCCAGCCCGGCTCGATGTCCCAGGCGGTCCAGAACGAGAGCTGCGAGGCCTGGCCGGCGGTCAGCTCGAGGTCGGCCTCGAGGGTCGTGCACAGGCTCGACCCGGTGCTCGAGTGGAAGCTGTTGAGGCCGGTGTGCTTGCGGGTGTCGACGGCGTGCCAGCCGGCGTGGTCCGGCGCCCGCCCGGGCAGCGGCGCCCCGAAGGTGTCGAGCGGCGGCTCGCCCGGCTCGGCGCCGGTGGCGAAGGTGCCGTCGGAGATCGGGCCGCTGGCCATGGTCGAGCGGTGGACCGCGTTGCTCTCTTCGGCGCCCGAGCTCGCGTCGAAGGCGCGCACGACGTAGGTCACCAGTTCGAGCGAAGGGGCCGTGAAGTCCTGCCAGGACGTGCCGGTGACGCCGGACGCGAGCAGGTTGCCGGGCGCCGGGACGAAGTCCGGGTTCGCATCGCGGTAGACGTTGTAGGTCACCGGCCCGGCGCACAGCGGGGTCGCCGCCGTCCAGGCGAGGTCGACCCGGCAGGTCGCTGTCGCCGGGTTGGTCGCCGAGGCGAGGCCGGCGAACGACGGCGGCGCGGTGCAGGCGCCGGTGGTCTGCGCCGCGACGCAGGCCGAGTAACCCGACTGGCAGAGGCCCGAGCTGTCGCGCTCCCGGACGCGGTAACCGTAGGGGATGCCGCCCGAGGGGGTGAGGTCGCTGAAAGACGGTGCGACCAGACCGGAGGTGAGCTCCTCGAAGGTGCCGCCGCAACCGCCGAGGGCGCGCTCGACGACGAAGGTGTTGCCGGAGACGCCGGAGCCGGTCCAGGCGAGGTCGATCCGGTTGTCGCCGTTGGGCGTCGCCGCGAGGCCGGTCGGGTCGGTCGGTACGTTGCAGAGACCGGTCGGCTGCAGCACGAAGAGACCCTCGCCGATGCTCGAGACGATCACCACGCCGCTCTCGAAGTAGGGGTAGACGCTCCAGGCGCCGCTGAAGTTGGCGCTGTCGTTGGCGGGATAGGTGTCGAAGAAGCCGACCTGGGAGAGCTGCGCCTGCGCCGGGTCGTCGATGCGCAGGATGCGCAGGCCGCTGCGGTAGTTGGCCTGGAAGGTGTAGCTGCCCCGCACGTACTGGTTGTGGTCGATCGCCGGCGTCGGCGAGGAGAAGTGCCCGAGCAGCTGCGGCGCCTCGAGGTTCGAGATGTCCCAGACGTAGGTGCGGGTGTTGTGGCCGAAGTCGTTCTCGTCGAGCTCGTCGTCGAGCAGGAAGTAGCGGTGGTCCTCGGTCAGCCACCCCTGGTGCGGGTAGGCGCTGCCCGCGTAGGGGGTCGACGACAGGCTCGCCGGCGCCGCCTTGTTGGTGACGTCGACGATGCTCAGCATCTGGGACGGACCGTTCGCGCTGAAGCAGATCTCGTCGCCGACGTGCGCCGTGTCCGGCCCGGCGTAGACCACGCACTGCGTGTCGTGGGTGTAGCCGCGGGCCGAGAAGCAGCCGGCGAAGGTCGGCGCTACCGGGTTCTGGATATTGACCATGTGCAGGCCGCCCGAGCAGGTGTTGCCGCCGCCCGAACCGCCGACGATGAAGGCGAAACCGCTCGCCTCGTTGATCGCGATGTTGTGGGCGCTGTTGATGCCGGTGTAGACGAAGTCGGGGGTGAAGGTCGCCGGCGGGGAGGCGACCGCGCGCAGGCGGGTCAGGTCGAAGACCTGCATGCCGTGGGCGCCGTTGCTGTCCGAGACGATGAAGGCGTGGTCGGCGTAGGTTTTGATGTCGCGCCAGGTCGAGTTGCCGGTCTGGGTGGGCAGGTTGCCCAAGTAGACCGCGTTCACGGGGTTGGAGATGTCGACGAAAGCGGTGCCGTTGGTGCGGCCGACGATCGCGTATTCCTTGCCGTCGAGCGGGTCGGTCCACCCCCAGATGTCGTTGGCGCTGCCACCGCCGATCGTGGCGATCGGCAGGAACTCGAGCAGATCGACGTTGTCGCAAGGGTAGCTCCCCGCCATGCCGCCGACGCACTCCTGGAGGTGCTCGGGGGCGCGCGGCTCGGCCGGCTTCTGGTCGGCCGCGAAACGGGCGAAGAACTCGGCGCGCCGCTCTTCGGGGGTGAGGGAGCGCGGCTCGGCGGCGGCGAGCGGGGCAGCGGCGAGCAGCAGGCAGCAGGCGGCGACGAGGGAACGGGAGATGGCGCGAGGCATCGGTCCTCCGGACGGGTGGCGGTCGAGCGTCCTGCTGTCGGCTGGAACGTCCGCGACGATACCAGAAGCGGTGTCAGCGAGCGTGAAGGGCGCCAGACGGAGCGCTATCCTTGCCGGCATGCAGCACCCGCTCGTCCTCGGCATCGAAACCTCCTGCGACGACACCGCCTGCGCGGTGGTCGACGGGGCCGGGCGGGTGCTCGCCTCGGCGGTCTCCTCGCAGCTGGCGGCGCACGCCCCGTTCGGCGGCGTGGTGCCGGAGATCGCCTCGCGCGAGCACCTGGCCAACTGGCCGGCGGTCTCGGCGGCGGCGCTCGAGCGCGCCGGCGTCGGCTTCGCCGACCTCGACGCGGTGGCAGCGACCCGCGGCCCCGGCCTGCTCGGTGCGCTGCTGGTCGGCCTGTCGCTCGGCAAGGCGCTCGCCTGGGGGCGCGGCCTGCCCTTCTTCGCCCTCCACCACCTCGAGGGGCACCTGGTCTCCCCGTGGCTCGACGCCGCGGGCGGTCCGGCGGCGCCGGTGCCCGCCGACTTCGTCGGCCTGGTGGTCTCGGGCGGGCACACCAGCCTCTACCGGGTGGCGGGGGCGCGGATCGAGACGCTGGCCGAGACGCGCGACGACGCCTTCGGCGAGGCGTTCGACAAGATCGGCAAGCGGGTCGGCCTCGCCTGGCCGCAGGGGCCGCGCGTCGACGCGCTGGCCGAGCTCGGCGCGGCGCGCCGCTCGCCGCTCGCCCGGCTGGCCGGCACCGAGGAGCTCTTCTTCTCTTACTCGGGGCTCAAGACGCAGGCGATCCTCGCGGTCGAGAGACTCGCCGCCGCCGGCGTCGCGACGCAGGCCGACCCGGCCGCCGAGCCCCCCCTGCCGCCGCCGGTGCTCGACCTGCTGGCCGGCTTCCGCGACTCGGCGGTGCGCCAGGTGCTCGACCGGTTGACCCGCCTCCATCGCCGGGCGCCGTTCGAGCGGCTGGCCGTCTCGGGGGGGGCGGCGGCCAATCGGGAGCTGCGCCGGCGGCTGCCGGCCTGGGCGGCCGAGCGCGGCGTCGAACTGGCGCTGGTGCCGCTCGTCTATTCCGGGGACAACGCGGCGATGATCGCCTTCGCCGCTCTGCGCCGGCTGCTGCGGGGCGAGGCCGGCGACGACCCGGCCGCGGCGACCGCGGCGAGCCGGGTCGCCCTCGGCTGAGCGTGCCGGTCCCGGCCCGGGTCAGACTTCGCCGGCCACGGTTTCGAGCGCCTTCCAGCGGCCGGGGTCCTGCAGCCAGAGGGCGTTCCAGTAGACGCGGATCGCCTCCGGCTCGTGCAGCGGGCGCAGCCGGTCGAGGGCGGCGCGCACGGTCGGCACGTCGAGGACCTCCGGCAGCTCGGCGTCCTCGGCGATCAGGCCGTCCTCGTGCGGCACGCCGAGGGCGTCGAGGAAGTCGGCGAGCAGCCTGCGGCGGGGTCCGACGTGGAGCGAGACGAGCAGCGCGTCGACCAGCGCCTCCGGCGGGTGGGCGAGGCCGGCGACGGCCCGCACCCGCTGTTCGAGCGGAATCTTGTGGAAGGCCTGCGGGCGCACCCGCAGGATGGTGATGATCTCGCGGGCGGCGGCCAGCGCGGCCTCTTCGCTCGGGCGTTCCCAGAAGGCGCGGGCGGCCTCGGCGCGGACCTCGCGCGGCAGGGCGCGCCAGAGTCGCAGGGGGGTCGGTTCGAAGGACACGGGACGCGAGTCTAGCGTGCACGGGGCGCCGCAGCCGATAGGCTCTCGCCGCCGATGCGCCGCGAGCCCCTCCACCTGCGCGCCCTCTGGGCGCCGGTCAATCTCGTCCAGCTCCTCTTCACTCTGGGCTGGAGCGCCTTCTGGATCGGGCTCGCGCTGCTGCTGCGGCTCGTCTCGCGGCGGCCCGGGATCCCCCGCTTCCTCGCCCGGAGGGTCTGGGCGCCGGGGCTGCTCGTCGGCGCCGGGGCGCGCGTCACGGTCCGCGGGGCCGAGCAGCTCGATCCGGCGCGCGCCTGGCTGCTGGTGGCCAACCACAGCTCCTGGATCGACATCGCCGTGCTCTACCGGGTGCTGCCGGTCGACCCGTACTTCATCGCCAAGCGCGAGCTCGGCCGGGTCCCCTTCCTCGGCAGCTTCATGCGCATCATGGGAATGGTCCTGGTCGACCGCAAAGCGGCGCGCCGGGCGAGCGACGCCGTGGGGCAGGCGGCGGCGCTGCTCGCCACGGGCCGGTCGGTGGTCTCCTTTCCCGAGGGGACGCGCTCGCGCGACGGACGGGTCGGGCGTTTCAAGAGCGGTGGCTTCGGCGCCGCGCTGGCGAGCGGCTGCGCGGTCGTGCCGGTAGCGATCCGCGGCGCCGGCGACGTCCTGCCGGCCGACGGATTCCGCGTCCGCCCGGGGCCGATCGAGGTGCGCATCGGCGCGCCGATCGCGGTCGCCCCCTTCCAGCCGGATGACCGCGCCGGCCTCGCGCGGCGGGCCGAACAGGCCGTGGCGGAGCTGCTGGCCGACGAGTGAACCGACCGGCTACCCGGCAGGGCGGCGGTCGGCCCGCGCGGCGCCGTGGGAGAGGAGGGGCGGGCGCGTGGCACCCTGAAGCGGCGGGCCCCGTCGCCCCGGCGGAGCCCCGATAAGGAGTTGCCGCCATGCGTCGAACCTCCGCCGCACTGATCGGGCTCGCCCTCTTCGGCGGGCTGCTCGGTCTCCTCGCCGAGCGGGCGAGCGCGATCCCCGCTTTCGCCCGGACCTACTCACTCTCCTGCAGCACCTGCCACGCCCCCTTCCCGCGCCTCAACGGCTTCGGCGAAGCGTTCGCCGGGCGCGGCTTCCGGATGCCCGATCCGTCCGCCGAGCCCGAGTCGGCGACCCGGCAGACCGGTGATCCGAAGCTCGCCCTGCCCGCCACGCTGCCGCTGGCGGTGCGCATGGAAGGGCACGTGGCGGCGAAGGAAGAGGGCGAGGCCGACCTCGACTTCGAGTCGCCCTGGGTGTTCAAGCTGCTCTCGGGCGGGCCGCTGTCACCGAAGCTCTCCTACTACGCCTACTTCATCATCGAGCAGGGCGGGGTCGAGGGGCTCGAGGACGCCTACCTGCACGTGCACGAGCTGTTCGGCCGGCCGGTCGACCTGCTGTTCGGCCAGTTCCAGGTCTCCGACCCGCTGTTCAAGCGCGAGCTGCGGCTCGAACGCAGCGACTACGAGATCTACCGCGTGCGCATCGGCGAGGCGCGGGCCAACCTCACCTACGACCGCGGGTTGATGCTGTTCGGCACGCTGCCGGGCGAGATCGACACGACCTTCCAGATCGTCAACGGCAACGGCATTCCGGAGGGGGAGTTCGACAACGACTCGAAGAAGAACTTCGCCCTGCGCCTGTCGCGCGAGTTCGGTCCCGTGCGCGCCGGGCTGTTCGGCTATCTGGGCGACGAGGAGGGGGAGACGAGTCCGCACGCCGACCGCATCGTCTACTTCGGGCCCGACCTGACGATCGGCACCGGGGGCAATTGGGAGGTCAACCTGCAGTATCTCGAGCGGAGCGACGACGATCCGTACTTCCTCGGCCCCGGCGCGGCGGAGCACGAAACCCGCGGCGGCTTCGCCGAGGTGCACTTCTTCCCGCAGGGGCAGCAGGGGGACTGGGTGATCTCGGCGCTCTACAACCGGATCGAGTCGGACGATCCGTCGGCCGAGCGCGACGACGCGGCGATCGCGGTCAACTACCTCTGGGCGCGCAACGTCCGGGTGCTCGCCGAGGCGGCGCACGACCTCGAGGCCGACGATTCGCGGCTGAGCCTCGGCCTGGTCACGGCGTTCTGAGCAC
This sequence comes from uncultured Thermoanaerobaculia bacterium, assembly GCA_964471955.1. GTDB lineage: Bacteria > Acidobacteriota > Thermoanaerobaculia > Multivoradales > JAGPDF01 > JACTMI01. The sequence continues at coordinate 53,166 of CAYYIK010000003.1, forward strand.
CGCTCCGGGTCCGGCGGCGAAGCACTCGACCGCGTAGCGCTCGAAGCGCCGGCCGGACCCCCAGGTCGCCGGCGACAGGCCGGCCTTGCGCGCCAGATGCCGGATGAAGTCGCGCGGCTCGGGGAGCTGGCGCCAGACCGCGGGCAGAAAGGTGGCGCGCCGGCCGCGCTCGTGGACGATCAGGCCGTCGATGCCCGGGCGCAGGAGGGCCAGCAGTTCGGCCTCGTCGGCGACGACGAGCGGCTCCGGTCTGCCGAGGACGGAGATCTCGAGTTCGAGATCGTCACGTTCGTCGGCGGCGAGCGGTGCGAAGCGGGGGTCGAAGTAGGCCGCGGCGCGCGCGTTGCCGGCGACGTCCTCGGCCAGCGGGCGGCTCGGTTCGAGCCGTCCCATGCAGCCCCGCAGCCGTCCGGCCCGGTGCAGCGAGACGAAGCTCGCTCCCGGCAGGGCGAGGCGGGGCGGCAGCGCCGCCAGGTCGACGTCGAACCAGGGGACGTCGAGCCCGGCGGCGATCGCCAGCGCGGCGATCTCGAGCAGGCCGTCCTGCTCGGCCGCGGCGAGCGGCGGCGCCTCAGGCCAGTTCATAGGCGCCGTAGCCGACCACCCGCTCGGGGCCGCCGGCCGTGTCGCTCGAGTTGCGCAGGTCGAGCCGGCGGCAGGCCAGGCCGTGCCGCCGCGCCCAGACCAGCAGGCCGCGCAGCGGCACGGCGCCGCAGGCGTCCGCGCGTCCGATGCGCCCGGGCTCGAGGTGCTCGATGGCCTCCGAGGTGCGCCGATCGCGCTCGCGCGCGACGGCGTCCGGCAGGTAGTGCGACAGATCGGTCGACACGACGACCAGGGTCCGCGCGTCGGAGAGCGCCTCGATCACCTCGGCCACCTCCTCGTCGCTCGCCTCGCCGACGGCGAGCGGCAGGAGGTCGAAGGCTCCGAGGCGGCGCTGCAGGAAGGGGAGCTCGACCTCGAGCGAATGTTCACGGGCGTGCGGGACGTCGTCGCGCCGGACCCGGGGCAGGGCGGCGAGCTGCGCCGCCGGCACCGGCGCGAGCGGCACGGGACCGAAGGGCGTCGCGAAGGCGCCGACGTCGGCCGCCGGCAGGGCCAGGCCGGCGAACGGGACGTAGTGGGACGGCCCGAGCAGCAGCACCCGCTCCGGCCGCGGCTCGCCCCCCAGCCGCGCGAACGCCGAGGCGGCGACCGGCCCGCTGTAGAGGTAGCCGGCGTGGGGCGCCACCAGAGCCCGCGGCGGCACCCCGGCGCCGGGCGAAGCGGCATCGGCGAGAAACCCGTCCACCGTCCCGGCCAGCACGACCGGATCGTCCGGGTAGAAGCTCCCCGCCACCGCCGCCCGCCGCGTCCTCACCCCCCCACGATACTCCCGGGGACACACAAGAGGGACACACAAAGGGGACACACAAAAGGGACACACAAAGGGGACACACAAAAGGGACACACAGGAGGGACAGAGCGACTGTTCACCGTTTCGCGTCGGTCGACCGGCTCGGCGCCCGGAGCGCAGCAGTCCTCCTGTGTGAGGTAGGGATCTGCGAGTAAATATCTGAAAGCAAAGACCAAAGCCCAGAGATAGAAAAGGCAGGAAACGGAAGCACACGGCGAATTTTGGGCGGCTCCCTCGGGCGCCTTTGAGGCCCGCGAAGTCGGCCCTGGAGTCTGCGGTCGTTCCCCTTCTCTGGAAGCCTTCCGCTCCTGTTGCAGGGCGCCGGTCGACGACAGATCCACTCCGTCAATTCGCCGTGGGCCGGATGCGGAGAAACCCTCGAGAGTGTGCCCACGGAGGCTCGAGAGGCTCGCGGCGCGACCGCAAGAACGCCGCCTCGTCCCGGGTCGACGGATGTGTGTCCCTTTTGTGTGTCCCTTTTGTGTGTCCCCTTTGTGTGTCCCCTTTGTGTGTCCCGGGTGGCCGGGTGGGAGGGGGTTGCGCGGCGCGGAATCAGGCGTATTCTGGCAGTCGATGGGCGAACGGGTCGAGTCCTTCGAGGGGGCGGTGGCGACGCGCTTCTGGCATCGCCTCGAGGACGGGCGCAGCCAGTGCGACGTCTGCCCTCGCCTTTGCCGGCTGCGCCCCGGTCAGCGCGGACTCTGCTTCGTGCGCGCCGCCGACGAGTCCGGGGCGATCGTGCTGACCACCTGGGGCCGCTCGTCGGGCTTCTGCGTCGATCCGATCGAGAAGAAGCCGCTCAACCACTACCTGCCCGGCACCGCCATCCTCTCCTTCGGCACGGCGGGGTGCAACCTCGCCTGCAGCTTCTGTCAGAACTGGGACATTTCGAAATCCCGCGACTGGGACCGGCTCTCCGACCGGGCCGACCCGGAGACGATCGCGCGCGCCGCCGAGGCGCTCGGCTGCCGCGCCGTGGCGTTCACCTACAACGATCCGACGATCTTCCTCGAGTATGCCGTCGATGTCGCCGATGCCTGCCGCGCCCGGGGCATCGCCGCCGTGGCGGTTTCCGCCGGCTACATCCTGCCGGAGCCGCGCCGCGAGCTTTACGCCCATCTCGACGCCGCCAACATCGATCTCAAGGCGTTCACCGAGGAGTTCTACCGGAAGATCTGCGGCGGCCACCTGGCGCCGGTGCTCGACACGCTCGTCTTCCTGCGCCGCGAAACGTCGGTCTGGTTCGAGATCACGACGCTGCTCATCCCCGGACAGAACGACTCCGAAGCCGAGATCGCCGCCGAGTGCGAGTGGATCGCCGGCCACCTGGGCACCGACGTGCCGCTCCACTTCACCGCCTTTCACCCGGACTGGCGCATGCTCGACACGCCATCGACGCCGCCGGCGACCCTGAAGCAGGCGCGCCGGATCGCCCTCGACCGGGGCCTCGAGTACGTCTACATCGGCAACGTGCGGGATCCGGAAGGGGCGGCCACCTGGTGTCCGGGGTGCGGCGGCAAACTGATCGGCCGGGACGGCTACACCCTCACCACCTGGCGACTCGACGCGGCGGGCCGCTGCGAGAAGTGCGGCAAGCCCGTTCCCGGCCGCTTCGAAGCCCTCCCGGGCAGCTGGGGGAACCGCCGCCAGCCGGTACGCCTGGCCGATTTCGCCGCCAGCCCCGGCTGAGCCGCCCGCGCGGCGCCGATCGCCGCGTCGATTCGCGTGTCCCTTGCGTGCCTTCCTGGCGGCTACTGCCAGCGGAAGAGTCTGAGAGCGGCGAGGAAGCAGGCGGCCGACCAGGCGGCCAGGATGGCGAGCTCGGGGGCGAGGGCGGTGAGCGAGGCGCCGTCGAGCATGACGCCGCGCAGGGCGTCGTTGAGCGCGGTCAGCGGCAGCGCCTGGATCAGCGGCTGGACGGCGTCGGGGAAGCGGCTGTTCGAGAAGAAGACGCCGGAGAAGATCCACATCGGGAACATCGCGAAGTTCATCAGCCCGGAGACCCCTTCGATCGTCCGCGGCCGCGAGGCGACGAGCAGTCCGAGGCCGACGAAGGCGAGGGCGCCGAGCGCCGCGACGAAGGCGAGCGCCAGGGGTGAGCCGACCAGCGGCACGTCGAGCGCCAGGACGGCGAAGCCGACCAGGATCGCCACCTCGAGGGCGAGGAAGACCAGCCGCGCGCCGATCTGCGCCGCCAGCAGGTGCCAGCGCCGCATCGGCGCGGCGACGAAGAGCTTGAGCATCCTGCCGGCGCGCTGCTGGACGAGCGAGAAGCCGATCGACCACATGCCGGTGCCCATCAGATTCATGCCGAGCAGGCCGGGAACGAGGAAATCGATGTAGCGCGAGCCCTTCTCGGCCATCACCCGCTCGGTGGCCGCGAAGCGGTCGGCGCGTCCGGCGGCCGCCTGCAAGGCCGCGTCGGTCTCGAGCCGCGCGATCCGGCTGTCGGGGCGGGTGGGATCGAACCAGTAGGTGGTCGGTTCGCCGGCGAGCACGACCAGCGCCAGACGGCCGGTGCGCAGCTGGCGCCGTGCCGTCTCGAGATCGACCACCTGCGCGTCGATGCGGCCGCTGGCGGCGAGCGCCGCGGCGCGCTCCCCGGCCAGGGCGCCGGCCTCGACGCCCACCGGCACGGGAGCCGGCGGCTGATTGCGGAAGGCCACGCCGAGGGCGACGGCGAGCAGGACCGGAAAGATGAAGACCCAGAAGAGCGCTTCGGGTTCGCGCAGGAACTCCACGACCCGGGCGCGGGTCAGCTGCCAGAGCGGCCGGGCGCGCAGGCCGCGCAGCGGAGCGGCGGTCACGACGCCCTCTCCGCCTCGCCCTCGAGGGTGCGCCCGGCGAGGGCCAGGAAGAGGTCCTCGAGCGTCGCATGGTGGGTGGCGAGGCGGCGCGCGACGAGGCCGCGCGCGGCGACCAGGGCGAGCAGCGGCGGCACCGCGCGGGCGACGTCGCGCACCGTCAGGCGCAGGGTCTCCTCGACCCGGTGGACCGCCTCGACCCCGGGCAGGGCCTCGAGTTCGGCGCTGTCGAGCTCGCCATCGAGCTCGACCTCGATGACGTGTTCGGCGCCGAGCGAGGCGACCAGCGCCGCGGGGGTGCCCTCCGCGAGCTTCCTGCCGTGGTCGACGATCGCCACCCGGTCGCACAGCCGCGCGGCCTCCTCCATGTAGTGGGTGGTGAGCAGGATCGTCCGGCCGCGCGCCTTGAGCTCCTCGACGATCGCCCAGATCTCGCGCCGCGAAGCCGGGTCGAGCCCGGTCGTCGGTTCGTCGAGAAAGAGCACCTCCGGATCGCCGACCAGGGCGCAGGCGAGCGAAAGGCGCTGTTTCTGGCCGCCGGAGAGGGTGCGCACGAAGGCGCGCGCCTTGTCGCCCAGCGAGACGCGGTCGAGCGCTTCGCCGGGAGCGAGGCCGCGCGGATAGAAGCTGCGGAACAGCTCGATCACCTCGCGCACTCGCAGCTTCTCGGGGAACTTCGTCTCCTGCAGCTGCACGCCGAGCCGTGCGCGCAGCGCCAGGCCGTCTCCCTGCCAGCGCTCGCCGAGCACGCGCACCTCCCCCTCGCTCGGCTCGGTAAGCCCCTCGAGGATCTCCACCGTCGTCGTCTTGCCGGCACCGTTGGGCCCGAGCAGCCCGTAGCACTCGCCGGCGGAAACCTCGAGGTCGAGGCCGGCGACGGCGACGACGTCCGGGTAGCGTTTGACCAGGCCGCGGCAGAGGAGGACGGGAGAGGACATGGGGGAACCGGGGCGCAGTCTACCCGGCAGACGACGTGCGGGTCGCGCCCGCGCCCGGCCCGGGCGGGTGGCGAGCCCGCCGGGCGCCGCCTCGAGCCCGCCCCCGGGCCGGCACGCAAACCCAGGAATCCGATAGACTTGCCGGCCCCGCCGGGCCGCCTGCGGCCGGGGGACCCCGGCCCCGCATGCACCCGATCTCGCGCATCCGCAACTTCTCGATCGTCGCCCATATCGACCACGGCAAGTCGACGCTCGCCGACCGCATCCTCGAGCGCACCGGCGCGGTCTCCAAGCGCGAGATGCAGGCGCAGCTGCTCGACGACATGGACCTCGAGCGCGAGCGCGGCATCACCATCAAGGCGCACGCGGTGCGGCTGACCTACCGGGCCAAGGACGGGCAGGACTACGTCTTCCACCTGATCGACACCCCCGGCCACGTCGACTTCTCCTACGAGGTATCGCGCTCGCTCGCCGCCTGCGAGGGGGCACTGCTGGTGGTCGACGCCACCCAGGGGGTCGAGGCGCAGACGCTCGCCAACGCCTACCTCGCGGTCAACGGCGGCCTCGAGCTGCTCCCCGTGATCAACAAGATTGATCTGCCCTCGGCCGACCCCGACCGGGTCAAGGAGCAGATCGAGAGCGTCGTCGGCATCGACGCGACCCACGCGGTCGAGGTCTCGGCCAAGTCGGGTCTCGGCGTCGACGAACTGCTCGAGCGCATCGTCTCCGACATCCCGCCGCCGAAGGGGGACGCCGAGGCACCGCTCAAGGCGCTGCTGATCGACTCCTGGTACGACGTCTACCGCGGCGTCGCGAGTCTCGTGCGCGTGGTCGACGGCGTGCTGCGCAAGGGGGACAAGATCGAGTTCGTCGCCACCGGCCGCGTCTACACGGTCGAGGAGCTCGGAACCTTCCACCCCAAGCCGCGCGAAGCCGCCGAGCTCGGCCCCGGCGAGGTCGGTTACGTCTTCGCCAACATCAAGGACCTGATCCAGGCCAAGATCGGCGACACGCTCACGCACGTCGACCGGCCGACGGCGACGCCGCTGCCCGGCTTCCAGGACGTCAAGCCGATGGTCTTCGCCGGGCTCTTTCCGGTGGTCTCCGAGGACTACGAGGACCTGCGCGACGCGGTCGAGAAGCTGCGCCTCAACGACGCCTCGTTCTCCTTCGAGCCGGAGAGCTCGACCGCGCTCGGCTTCGGCTTCCGCTGCGGCTTCCTGGGGCTGCTCCACATGGAGATCATCCAGGAGCGGCTCGAGCGCGAGTTCAACCTCGCGCTGATCACCACCGCGCCGGGCGTGCGCTACCGGGTGAACCTCACCGATCGCACGCAGCGCGAGATCTCCTCGCCGGCCCAGCTGCCCGACGGCTCGGTGATCGATTCGATCGAGGAGCCCTACATCCACGCCACCATCGTCACCCGCGACGAGTACGTGGGCGGCATCCTGGCGCTCGCCCAGGACCGGCGCGGCGTGCAGCGCAGCCTCCAGTACGTCTCGACCGACCGCGTGCTGATCGAGTACGACTTCCCGCTCGCCGAGGTGGTCCACGACTTCTACGACAAGTTGAAGTCGGTCTCGCGCGGTTACGCCTCGTTCGACTACGAACTCGCCGACTTCCGCCGCGGCGACGTGGTCAAGATGGACGTGCTGGTCAACGGCGAGCCGCTCGACGCCCTGTCGCTGATGGTCCACCGCGACAAGGCCTATCCGAAGGGCAAGGCGCTGGTCGACAAGATGAAGGAGCTCATCCCGCGCCAGCTCTTCGAGGTCGTCCTCCAGGCGGCGATCGGCTCGAAGATCATCGCCCGCTCGACCGTCAAGGCGCTGCGCAAGGACGTGCTGGCCAAGTGCTACGGCGGCGACATCAGCCGCAAGAGGAAGCTCCTCGAGAAGCAGAAGGAGGGCAAGAAGCGGATGAAGTCGGTCGGCTCGGTCGAGATCCCGCAGGAAGCCTTCCTGGCGGTGCTCAAGGTCGAGGACTGACGGCCGCGCCCGCCCCGGGGCGCCGGCGCTAGAATCGGAACGTGACGAAACGGGTCGTGACGATTCGCAAGACCACCCTCGAGGAGGCCGACGACGCCCGCCGCGATCGCGAGTTCTGGGCAAACGTCCCTCCGCTCGAGCGGCTACTCCACGTCTTCACGATGAGCGAGGAGGCCTATGCCTTCGTCGGGAAGCTCCCCGAGGCTGCCGACGGACGTCATCGATCGGTTGCGCGAATTCTCCGGCCGTAAGTGAAGTCGAGCCGGGCGCGGTTCGCCGCGCCTGGGCCGACTCTCGAGAATGCTGCTCTCCGTCCTCGAATTCTTCTGCGGCCTCGGCGGCTGGCGTTACGCGCTCGGCGACCGGGGCCGCGTCGTCGCGGCGTTCGACGTCGACGAGGCCGCGCGCGCGACCTACGAGGCGAACCACGGCGAGCAGCCGCGCGCCCGCGAGCTGGCGACGCTGCCCGCCGGGGACCTCGCCGCGCTCGGCGCCGACACCTGGCTGATGAGCCCGCCCTGCCAGCCGTTCT
>CAYYIK010000003.1:60923-76637 GCA_964471955.1 uncultured Thermoanaerobaculia bacterium
CTCGCCGCGCTCGGCGCCGACACCTGGCTGATGAGCCCGCCCTGCCAGCCGTTCTGCCGGATGGGCAACCGCCGGGGGCTCGCCGACCGGCGCTCGCGCGCCTTCCTCCGGCTGATGGAGCTGTTCGACGCCGCGCCGCCCGAGCACCTGGTGCTCGAGAACGTCGAAGGCTTTCTCGGCTCCGACGCCCACGAGCTGCTCCTCGCCCGCCTCGGCCGCCACGGCTTCCACTGGCGCGAGGAGCGGCTCTGCCCGACGCGCCTCGGCATCCCGAACCGGCGTCCGCGCCTGTTCGTTGTCGCTTCGCGCCGGCCGCTCGCCGCCGCACCGCCGCCCGAAGTCGAACCGGTGCCGCTCGAACGGTTCCTCGACGAGCACCCCGCCGCCGAGCTCGAGCTGGCGCCGGAGCGGTTCGCCCGCCACCTGCCCGGGCTCGACCTCGTCTCTCCCGGCGACCGCCGCAGCGCCTGTTTCATCGCCGGCTACGGCCAGCGCCTGGTGGGCTCCGGCTCGTTCCTGCGCACGGCGCGCGGCGCCCGCCGCTTCTCGCCGGGCGAGATCGCCCGCCTGCTCGGCCTGCCCGCGACCTTCCGCTTCCCGGACGGGCTGCCGCTCGAACGCCGCTACCGCCTGCTCGGCAACTCGCTGTCGATCCCGGCCGCCCGCCGGGCGCTGTCGCTGCTCACGGGGTGAGGCTGCCGCCGCTCAGAGTCTGGCGCCGCAGAATTTGCAGTGGCGGGCGTCGCTGTCGTGCCCTTCGAGGCCGCAGCTCGGGCAGGCCTGGTTCGAGACGCCGCGCCGGCGCGCCGCGGCGAGCAGTTCGCCGGTGAAGATGCCGGTGGGCACGGCGAGGATCGAGTAGCCGAGCAGCATGACGATCGACGCGACGAAGCGCCCGAGAGCCGACTGCGGCGCCAGGTCGCCGTAGCCGACGGTGGTCAGGGTGACGATCGCCCAGTACATCGAGCGCGGGATCGAAACGAAGCCGGCCTCCTCCCCCTCGACCAGGTAGATCAGCGAGCCGAGGACGAGCACGAGCAGCAGCACGGTGGCGAGGAAGACGAAGATCTTGCGCCGGCTGGCGGCCAGGGCGGCGCGCAGCAGGTTGGCCTCGGCGAGGAACGCGGCGAGCTTGAAGATCCGGAAGATGCGCAGCAGCCGGAGGGCACGCAGCACCAGCAGCGTCTGGGCGCCGGGCACGACCAGGGCGAGCCAGGTGGGCAGCACCGCCAGCAGATCGATCACGCCGAAGAAACTGCGCGCCCAGGCGAGCGGCCGGCGCACCGCCAGCAGGCGCAACAGGTACTCGGCGGTGAACAGGGCGGTGAAACCCCATTCGATGGCGCGGAAGAGATCGCCGTGGACGGTGCGCAGCTCGGGCACGCTCTCGGCCAGCACTACCGCGACGCTGGCGAGGATGACCGCGAGCAGGGCGATGTCGAAGGCGCGGCCGGCCTTCGTCTCGGCTTCGAAGATGACCTCGTGCAGGCGGTGCCGCCAGGCGGGCAGCGCCGACTCGTCGGACCTGGGCATGGCGGAATTCTCGCATCCGCCGCGCACCGCCGTGCGGCGCCGGGTCAGGTCGCCGCGGGACCCTCCGGCTCGGCGCGCGGAATGATCACCCAGAGGAGCAGGTAGACGAAGATCCCGGGGAAGGCCGCCGAGAGGATCGAGATCAGGACGTAGAGCACCCGCAGCACCGTCGGGTCGCGGTCGAAGTACTCGGCGAAGCCGCCGATCACCCCGCCCAGCATCCGGTGCCGGCGGGAGCGGCGCAGACGCGATTCCACCACTCGGCTCACCTCCCACCATTCCTACGAATCGGGCGAGGGATTGTTGCGGTCGCCCCAGGACGCTCGATCGGTTCCCCGTGCCCGCGGTGTCGACCCCGGGCTGGACTCCGGACGCTGCAGCCTTTCGGAGAAGCTGCGCAGGGCCCCTGCGGTCGCGAAGATGGCGACGTGCGGCGCGGAAACCGGATCGCGAAGCGCATCTCGCGAGCGTTCGAGGCCGGTCGCTCCGACAGGTTCGCGACGCCGGGCAGGGCCCGGTCTCCAGCTAGACTGCCTGAATGGGCTTACCGGCAGCCTCGTCGCCAGCGATGCTTGCGAGCCACACGACGTCGCCGGCCCGCCGTTCGTCGGAGTCGCGCTTTGCGGGCATCACGGCCGTCCTCGTCTTCGCGGCGACGCTGCCCCGCCTGCTCCTCCACGAGATGTGGCGCGACGAGGTCTGGCTCTGGCTGGTCGCCATCGAGAGCCGCTCGCTCGGCGACCTGTTCGGCGAACTTTCGCGCAGCGGCCAGGGCTATCTGTTTCCCCTCCTGGTCTGGACCGCGAGTGCCTTCACACACTCTCCGGTCGCACTCCAGGTCGTGAACCTCGCGGTCGTGACGGCGGGAGCCTTCGTGTTCGCGCGCTGGGCACCCTTCCCGCGGACGGTCCGCGTCCTCTTTCTCCTCGGCTTCCTGCCGTTCTACGAATACGCAGTGCTCTCTCGCCACTATGCGCTCGGAGCGCTTCTCGCCTGGGTGGCCTGCGCGGCGGCGGGCTGGAGGCGCCCGGCGCTCTGGATGGGCATTGCGCTCGGCCTTCTCTGCCAGACCACGGTCTACGGAGTGATCCTCGCGGCCGCGATCGTCGCGGGCTGGAGTTTCGATCGGCTCCGGCAGGGCGCCAGCGCCCGGGCGACTCCGCGTCGCGATCTGCTCGTCGGTGGAGCCATCGCCGGTGCGGGGGCGATCGCGGGGCTCGTCCAGCTCGCTCCCGCTTCGGGCACCGGCTTCGCGCGCGGCTGGCGCCTCTTCGTCTGGGCACCCGGGGTTTTCGAGCGAGTGCTCCAGTGGACCTGGAAGGGGATGTTTCCGCTTCCCGAACCGCGCCTGGACTTCTGGAACACGAACCTGCTCGAGGCATGGCCGCTGGCGATGGCGGTCGCCGGACCTCTCGCGCTCGCCGGAGCGGTCGCTCTCCTCTGGCCTCGCCGCGCGGCCGTCGTGACCTTCGTGGTCGGCGCCGCCGGTCTCGGCACGTTCGCCTACGTCAAGTACGTCGGCTACGTTCGTCATGGGGGTCACCTCTGGCTGCTGCTCTTCGCGGCTCTCTGGATCGGGGGCGGCATCGTCGAATCGGAGCGCGGCTGCCGCTGGCGGTACCCTCTCCTCGTTGCCCTGCTCGTTCTTCACGCCGTGGCGGCGCTGGTCGCCAGCACCATCGACCTCGCCCGGCCGTTCTCCGGCGGACCCGAGGCGGCGCAGCTGATCCGGAAACACGGGCTCGACCATCTGCCGGTCATCGGCAAGAACGATCCCTCGAGTGCCACGGTCGCGCTCGCCCTCGGGCGGCCGCTCTACTCGCCGACGAGGAGGATCTTCACGACGCACCCGGACTGGGGTCCCGCACGGCGCACGGCCTCGGACGAGGAGTTGCGCTGTTCGGCGCGCGAGCTCGCGGCTCGATTCGGGGGCGACGTCGTCCTCGCCGTGACCAGCAACCTGCCGCCCTGGCCCGAGGTCGAGCTGGTCGCCAGGACGAGACCGGTCATCGAGCGCTCGGAGCGCTTCCGGATCTACCGCTTCCGCCTCGATCGCGTCCCGGGCGTCGACGATGCCGGTTGCGCCGTGACGACCGGGCGCTGAAGCCGGCGGGTTGGCTCCCCGGTCGATCTGCCACACCGGTCCGGGCTGCTGCCCGCGAAGGTGCCAGAGCGCGCGGGTGCCTCGGGCCCGGCCTCAGGCGTGGCGCATCCAGCGCCAGAGCTCGGCCAGGGTCGGGCGCTTGCCGTGCATCAGCAGGCCGACCCGGTAGATCCGGGCGCACGCCCAGACCAGGCCGGCGACGAAGAGGGTGGTGAGCAGGTAGCCGGTAGCGACCTGCCAGGCCGGCGGCGTCTTGACCGCGATGCGCAGCAGCATCAGCAGCGGCGTGAACGGCGGCAGCAGCGACAGCACCGTGGCGAGCGTCGAGTCCGGATCGTTGATGATGGTGAACATCACCATCACCGGCGCGACGACGAAGATCACCACGAAGCCGGCCAGCTGCTGCGCCTCCTTGACGTCGTTCGACGCCGCACCGACGGCGGCGTAGAGGGTGGCGAAGAGCAGGAAGCCGAGCACGAAGTGGCCGAGGAAGTGGAGGGCGAGCGCCGGCGAAACCTCCGGCAGAGTGAAGCCTTCGGGCAGCCGGGTCATCGCCGCGAGCACGCCGGGGGCGGTCAGCACCAGGCCGGCGCCCATCCAGATGCCGAGTTGGGTGAGGCCGACGCCGGCGATGCCGAGCAGCTTGCCGGCCAGCAGTTCGAACGGCCGCGTGGTGGCGAGGACGACCTCGACGATGCGCGAGGTCTTCTCCTCGAGCACGCCGTTCATCACCTGCTGGCCGTAGATCAGCGTCACCGTGTAGAGCAGGAAGAAGAGGGTCATGGCGAGCGCGAAGCCGGCGCCGCCCCCCTCGCGGCGCGACCCCTCGGCCGAGACACGCACCGTCTCGAGGCGCACGGCGGCGGTCAGTGCGTCGACCTGCGCCGGGTCGATGCCGGCGCCGGCCAGACGGCTGCCGGAGATCACCCGGGTCAGGGCGTCGGCGAGCACCGACTGGGTGACGAAGTTCGAGACGCTCTGGGCGTGGTAGGAGACCCGCTCGCCAGCGAGCGCCTCGGGGCCGATCCAGATCCAGGCGCCGATCTGTCCGCTCAGCACCTCGCGGTCGAGCGCCGCCCGCTGCGCCTCGGCATCCTCCCCGGCCGGGCGCAGGTCGAGGGCGAAGCGGGAGGACTCGGCCCGCCGGTCCTGGCGCAGCGGCCCGGCCTCGCGGGGAGGCGCCGCGTCGTCGGACAGCTCGGCGGCCAGCCGCTCGCCGACGCCGGCACCGGTCGCGTCGACGACCGCCAGCCGGAGCGTCGTGCGCGCCTTCATCATCAGCAGCGAGGGGAGAAAGAGCATCGCTCCCATGAGCAGCGGCAGCAGCAGGGTCGACAGCCAGAAGCCGCGCGTGCGCACGCCCGCCAGGTACTCGCGGCGGACGATCGTGGCGATCCGCTCAAAGCGCATCCTGCACCGTCCTGACGAAGATCGATTCGAGGTCGGGCTCTTCGGAGCGGAACTCGACCAGCTGCGCCTCGGTGGAGAGCCGGCGCGCCACCTGCGGCGCCGCGTCGACGCCGGTCAGGACGAGGCGGACCGAGGAGCCGTCCGGGTCCGGGAGCACCTGCTCGACGCCCGGCAGGCCGCCGGCCGCCGCGGCGGCGACCCCGGCGCCGGCGGCGCGCCAGATGTTGCCCCCCCGCTCGCGCTTGATCGCCGCCAGCTCGCCGGCCAGGCGCACGCGGCCGCCGGCAATCAGCGCGATGCGGTCGCACAGCTTCTCGGCGTGCTCCATGACGTGAGTCGAGAAGAGGATCGTCCGGCCGCGGCCGCGCTGCTCGGCGATCAGCTCGCGGAACAGCGTCTGGTTGAGCGGATCGAGGCCGGAGAAGGGCTCGTCGAGAATCAGCAGCTCGGGGTCGTGCAGGACGGTGCCGGCCAGCTGCACCTTCTGCTGCATCCCCTTCGACAGGGTCTCGACCCTGGCGTGGGCACGGTCGGCGAGACCGATGCGCGAGAGCCACTCGCGCGAGAGCCGGCGGGCACGGCCGCGCGCCAGGCCGTGCAGCTCGCCGAGGAAGACGAGCTGCTCCTCGACCTGCATCTTGCGATAGAGGCCGCGCTCCTCGGGGAGGTAACCGATGCGCTCGCCGTCGCCGGTGGCGCGGGGGCGGCCGAACAGGCGTACTTCGCCGCGATCCGGCGCCAGGATGTCCATGATCATCCGGATGGTCGTCGTCTTGCCGGCCCCGTTGGGGCCGAGCAGGCCGAAGACCGATCCGGCCGGGACCGCGAGCGACACGTCGTCGACGGCGACCTGCGAGCCGAAGACCTTGCGCAGCCCGACCAGCTCGACCGCCAGGGGGTCGTTCGTCACGTTGCGATGTCTCCTCTCCAGGGAACTCTACGCCGGCGGGGGAAGAAAGTTCGCGCCCGCGCCGCGGCGGAGGGCAACCCGCGCCCCGCTTCGACGTATCCTTGCCGGAAATCCACCGATCTTCCCGGCGGCCGGTCGGCACCCGCCGTCCCGGAGGACGATCGCTTCCCGGCCGCGTCGCCGGAGGAGTCCGAACCGATGAAGCGCCTGCTCCCGCTGTTCGCCCTCGCCACCCTGCTCGCCGCGCCGGCCGCGGCCGAAACGCTCGAGGAGATTCTGACCCGCCACTTCGAGGCGCTCGGCGGCCGCGAGAAGATCGCCGCCGTCCAGAGCGCGCGCTTCTCCGGCAAGCAGATCGCCGGCGCGATGGAGATTCCGCTGACGATTCTCTGGAAGCGTCCCGACCGGATGCGGGTCGAGTTCACCATGCAGGGGATGACCGGCATCCAGGCCTACGACGGCACGGTGGGCTGGCAGGTCATGCCCTTCCTCGGCAAGACCGATCCCGAAGCGATGTCCCCGGAGGATCTGGCGCAGGCCGCCGAGCAGGCCGACGTCATCGAGGGCGCCCTCTTCGACTGGCAGGAGAAGGGGCATCAGGTCGAGCTGGTCGGCCGCGAGAGCGTCGAGGGGACCGACGCCTGGAAGCTCAAGGTCACCCGCAAGGGGGGCGGCACCGACCTGCTCTGGCTCGAGGCCGAGTCGATGCTCGCTTTCAAGGCGGAGAGCCGGCGGGTGCGCGGCGGTCAGGAGATGGAGGTCGAGTCGTCGATCGGCGACTACAAGGAGGTCGGTGGCCTGCTCTTCCCGCACTCGATCGAGCAGCGGCAGAAGGGGGCTCCCGCCGGCGCGACGATCGTCTTCGAGCGCATCGAGCTCGACGTCGAGCTCGACGACGCCCAGTTCGCCATGCCGGCGCCGGCCGCCGCCGCGGCGGTCGCGCCGTGAAGCGGGCGGCGGCCGCGCTCTTCGCCGCCGGGCTCGCGGCCGCGCCGGCCGCCGCTCAGCGCCTCGCCCTGACCACCGACAGCTTCGGCGGGCTCACCGCCCGCTCGCTCGGTCCGGCCGTCATGAGCGGCCGCATCGCGGCGATCGACGCGGTGGCGGGCGATCCGCTCACCATCTGGGTCGGCGCGGCCTCCGGCGGCGTCTGGAAGTCCGCCGACGGGGGGACCACTTTCAAGCCGGTCTTCGACCGGCATACGCAGTCGATCGGCGCGTTGCGCGTCGATCCCTCGAATCCGCGCACCGTCTGGGTGGGCACGGGGGAGAGCTGGGCGCGCAACTCGGTTTCGATCGGCGACGGCGTCTACCGCACCACCGATGGCGGCGACAGCTGGACCCATCTCGGACTCGCCGGGAGCGAACGGATCGCCCGCATCGAGGTCGACCCGGAGGACGGCGACACCGTCTTCGTCTGCGCCACCGGCGCCCTGTGGAGCGCCAGCGAGGAGCGCGGCGTCTACCGCACGACCGACGGCGGCGCCAACTGGGAACAGGTCCTGCGGGTGGACGCCGACACGGGGTGTTCGGACCTCGCCATCGACCCGCAGGAGCCGTCGATCCTCTACGCCGGCATGTGGAGCTTCCGGCGGTCCCCCGACTTCTTTCGCTCCGGCGGCGCCGGCAGCGGCCTGTTCAAGTCGACCGACGGCGGCACCACCTGGCGCCGCCTCGAGCGCGGGCTGCCGGCGGGCGAGAAGGGGCGCATCGCGGTCGCCGTGGCGCCCTCGCGCCCGAGCACCGTCTACGCGCTGGTGGAGGCCGACCGCACCGCGCTCTACCGGTCGGACGACCTCGGCGAGTCGTTCGTCGAGGTCAACTCTTCGTTCAACGTCGAAGTGCGGCCGTTCTACTTCGCGCTCGTCGTGGTCGATCCGCAGGACCACGAGCGGGTCTACAAGCCGGGACTCGTGCTGACCGTGTCGAGCGACGGCGGCCGCTCGTTCAACTCGCCGTTCACCAGCGGCTTCGGCGGCGCGGTGCACAGCGACCACCACGCGCTGTGGATCGACCCGCGGGCACCCGCGCGCCTGCTGCTCGGCACCGACGGCGGCCTCTACCTGTCGAACAACCGCGGCGGCAGCTGGAGCTTCGCGCGCAACCTGCCACTGTCGCAGTTCTACCACGTGGCGGTCGACGGACAGGACCCTTACCGCATTTACGGCGGCCTGCAGGACAACAGCGCCTGGGTCGGCCCGTCGGAGAGCTGGGGCGGGGTCGAGAACAAGGACTGGACGTCGCTGTCGGGCGGCGACGGCTTCTGGACCTTCGCCGACGCGCGCGATCCGCGCTACGTCTACACCGAGATCCAGGGCGGGCGGGCGACGCGGGTCGACCTGGTCACCGGCGAGTCCAAGGACATCCAGCCGCAGCCGGACCACGGCGAGCCGCCGCTGCGTTTCAACTGGAACGCCGCCTTCGTCGCCTCGCCGGGCGATCCGGCGACGATCTACATCGGCGCCCAGTACCTCTTCCGCTCGCGCGACCGCGGCGAGAGCTGGGAACGCCTGTCGCCCGACCTGACCACCGACGACCCGGCGCGTCAGCGCCAGAAGCAGTCCGGCGGGCTGTCGATCGACAACTCGACGGCGGAGAACAACGCGACGATCTACACCATCTCCGAGTCGCCGCTCGACCCGCGCGAGATCTGGGTCGGCACCGACGACGGCCGCCTGCAACTGACGCGAGACGGCGGAGCCAGCTGGCGCGACGTCTACGGCGCGCTGCCCGGCGCGCCCGCCGGCGCCTGGGTCTCCCGCGTCGCCGCCTCGCGCTTCGCCGCGGGAACCGCTTACGTCACCGTCGACGACCACCGGCGGGGCGACATGCGGCCGCTGCTCTGGCGCACGCGCGACCACGGCGCGAGCTGGGAGTCCCTGGTCACCCCGGAGCTCGAAGGGTTCGCCTGGGTGATCGCCGAGGACACCGAACGGCCCGACCTGCTCTTTCTCGGCACCGAATGGGGGCTGTGGATCTCGCTCGACGGCGGCGCCGGCTGGGCGCGCTTCGAGGGGGGTATTCCGGCCCGTGTCGCGGTGCACGACCTGGTCGTCCATCCGCGCGAGGGGGACCTCGTCGTCGCCACCCACGGCCGCGGCATCTACGTGCTCGACGACCTGACGCCGCTGCGCGCGCTTTCGGCCGAGACGCTGGCCGCCGACGTCGCGGTGCTCCCCTCGCGGCCGACCGAGCTGCGCCTGCGCCCGGCGATCGGCTCCTGGTTCGGCGGCAACGACGAGTTCGTCGGGCCCAATCCGCCGGAGGAGGCTTCGATCGTCTACTGGCTGCGCAAGCGTCACCTGATGGGGGACTTCCGCATCGAGGTGCGCGACGCCGCGGGCGAGCTGGTGGCGACGCTGCCGGCGGGCAAGCGGGTCGGCATCAACCGGGTCGCCTGGCCGACCCGCATGAAGCCGCCCAAGGTGCCCCCGGCCGCGAGCGTCCTGTTCGGCGGGTTCGAAGGGCCGCGCCTGGCCGAGGGCGACTACCGGGTGACCCTGGTCAAGGGCGGGAAGACCTACGAGGGGACGGCGAAGCTGATCGCCGACCCGCGCAATCCGCACCCGGCCGCCGACCGCGAGCTCAAGCAGGCGACGGAGATGCGGCTCTATCGCGACATCGAGCGCCTGGCGTGGATCGGCGACTCGCTCGTCGTGCTGCGCGACGCCGCGCGCGCTCGCTCAGGCGAAGCGGCGGGACGGACACGGCGGCGGCTCGAGCAGCTGGGCGCCGACGCCGAAGCGCTGCGCACTTCGTTCGTCGCCACCGGTGACGGTTACATCTCGGGGGACGAGAAGCTGCGCGAGCACCTCGGCACGCTCTACGGCAACGTGCTGGCCTTCGAGGGGCGGCCCAGCAGTTCGCAGCTCGCTCGCCTCGCTTCGCTCGAGCGCGACGTCGAGACGGTCGAAGCGAAGTTCCGCGAACTCGCCACCGGCCGGCTCGCGGCGCTGGCGCCCGAGCTCGCGAGGTCCGGACTGGCCCCGCTCGTGTTGCCCGATTTCGACGCCTGGAAGGCGCGCGAGGGGGCGCCGCCGGCCGGCGGCGCGGCGGCGCCGCGCCAGGTCGGCCGGCTGCTGCGCGCCCTGCCCGGCCTGGCGCAGCTGCCGGCCCGGCTGCTGCCGCTCTGGTGAAGCGTCCCGGCGGCGCGCCCTGGCCGCCGCGCCGCCGGCCTCAGGCGTGGGTCAGGTGGAGCGACGGCGCTTCCGGGTCGGATTCGGCGTAGGCGCGCGCCGTCTCGAGGGCGCGCTCGAAGTCGCGGCCGATCGCCAGCGAGCCGGCGACATTGCGCCATCCGGCCTTGGCCAGGGCGCGCAGAGGCTGCCCCTGGATGCCGGCGAGCACGACGACCAGGCCGCCGTGGCGCAGCTTCGAGACGGTCGACTCGAGCGCCACCAGGCCGGTGGCGTCGAGCACCGGCACCGAACGCAGGTCGAGGACCACCACCGTGACCCCCTTGCGGGCGACGGTGCGCAGCGTCGTCATCGCCTTGTTGGCGGCGCCGAAGAAGAGCGGCCCGGCGATCCGGTAGAGCACGACGCTGGCCGGCAGCGGCCGCTCGAGGTCGAGCTCGGCCTGGTCGACCAGCTCGGTGCGTGACTCCGAGGCCATGCGCTGCATGAACAGCAGCGAGGCCAGGACGATGCCCACCGTCACCGCGACGACCATGTCGAAGAGCACGGTCAGCGCCAGGCAGGAGAGCAGCACCAGGATGTCCGAGCGTGGCGCCACGCGCAGGACGTGGAGGACATGCCGCGCCTCGCCCATCCGCCAGGCGACCTGGAGGAGCAGCGCGGCCAGGGCGGCCATCGGCAGCAGGCCGAGCCACGGCGCCAGGGCGACGACGGCCGCCAGAACGAACAGCGCGTGGATGACCGAAGCGATGGGCGAGCGGGCGCCGGCGCGCACGTTGGTCGCCGTGCGGGCCAGCGCGCCGGTGGCGGCGAAGCCGCCGAAGAAGGGGGCGAGGAGGTTGCCGATCCCCTGACCGACCAGCTCGCCGTCCGGGTCGTGCGTCTTGCCGGTCATGCCGTCGGAGACGACGGCCGAGAGCAGCGACTCGATGGCGCCGAGCATGGCGATGGCGAAGGCCGACGGCACCAGCTCGCGCAGCAGCTCCCAGGTCAGGCGGATCGGCGCCCCGTCGGCCCCGGGCAGATGCCAGGGCAGGACCGGCAGCGGCGGCAGCTGCGGGATACCCGCCCCCGTCGAGCCGTCCGCGGCGAGGTAGGAGAAGCGGCTGGCGATCGTCGCCACCTCGGTACCCGGCAGCCAGGCGGCGAGCAGCGCCGCCAGCCCGGTGCCGGCGCCCAGCGCGACGAGCGGCGCCGGCACGCGGCGCGACAGGAGGGGCCAGCCGAGCAGGACGCCGAGGGTCACGACGCCGACGAGCAGCTCCGGCCAGCGCACGGTCGGCAGCGCGCGAACGATCACTGCGACGCGCTCGACGAACTCGGCCGGCAGCTCGGCGACTTCGAGGCCGAGGAAGTCGCGCAGCTGCAGGACGCCGATGACGATCGCGATGCCGGCGGTAAAGCCGGTGGTCACCGGGTGCGGGACGAACTCGATGAAGCGGCCGAGCCGCGCGTAGCCGAGCGCCACGAGCAGTCCGCCGGCGAGCAGGGTCGCCAGGCAGAGCCCGGCCAGGCCGTGACGCGCCGCGATCGGCGCCAGGATGACGACGAAGGCGGCGGTCGGGCCGGAGACCTGGACCTTGGACCCGCCGGCCAGGGCGATCGCCAGGCCGGCCACGATGGCGGTGTAGAGGCCGTACTGCGGCGGCACTCCGGAGGCGATGGCGAGCGCCATCGACAGGGGCAGGGCGACGATGCCGACCACCAGGCCGGCGCCGAGGTCGGCGCGCAGCTCGGCGGCGCCGTAACCCTGGCGCAGGGAGCGTCGCAGTGCGGTGGCGAGGAGGTGGCCGCGACCCGGGGACGAGCTCCCCGTCGCGGCGACTGGAGATGTTTCCATGCGGATACGATCCTACGCCCGATGCGCGAGTCCCGGCTCGAGTCCGTCTACCGCCGCGCCGTCTACCGGGTGGAGCTGCCGACGCCGGTCGAAGTGCGGGTCGGTGCGCGGTCGCCCGCGCTCGACGCCGGACTGGCGGCGCTCGGGGTCGCAAGCTGGGCGATCGTCACCGCGGACAACCCGGGTTCGCGGCGTCTGCCGGCCGGTGAGAACCGGCGCCGGCGGCGCGAGCTGGCCGCCGCGCTCGACCGGGCCGGCTGGCGGCATCTGCCGGCCTGCGGCCTCGACCCCGATGGGCGCTGGCCGCCGGAGCCCGGCCGGCTGGTCTGCGGGGCGCCCCGGGGGGAGCTGATCGCGCTCGCCGGGCGCTTCGGTCAGGCGGCGATCCTCGCCGGACGGGTCGGCGAAGTGGCGCGGCTGGTCTGGCTCGAGGCGGCCGCTCAGACGCCGCCCGAGTCGTCGCTCTCCCGTTCGTCCGTGACCACGAAAGAGGCGACCCCGGCCGGCGAACCGTCGACGTCGAAGGAGACCCGGTAGGCGGCGAGAGCGAGCGAGCCGACCCCGGCAAAGCAGCCGGCGGCGGCGGGCGGATCGCCCGCCAGCGTCGCCGCGAGGGTGCCGAAGGAGTTGCCGTCGAGGTCGGTCAGGGTCGCCGTCAGGCGGCCGCCCGGGGTGCCCCCCGGCAGGCGGACCGCCAGACAGACGGGATCCCCGAGGCCGAACGCCCGCACGCGCTGGCGCACGGTGCCGTCCGGTCCGAGGGCCGTCCCGAAGCGGACATCGAACCCGACCTCTGCGGACTCGTCTCTCGCGTCGGCCGTCTCCTCCGCCGCCTCGGCGGCGGGCGCCAGAACCGGTTCGAGGACGGCGGCGGGTTCGGCCTCCGGCGGAGGGGCGACCGACTCCCGCCGGCAGCCGGCAGCCAGCAGCAGGGGAGCGACGAGCAGCAGGGTGGTGACGGCGCGCGGTCGGGTCATCGGTCTCCTCGCAGTCGGCGGCGCACGGGGCGACCCTAGGAGATGCGCGGCTCCGGGTCAACGGCTCGCGGGCAGCGCCCGCGGGGCATCAGGGTGCCGGCGTCGCTGCTTCCGGCTTCGCCTGCAGGGTCTCGACGAAGGCGACCAGTTCGCCGATCCGGCGCTCGACGTGGGCGCGCCGCTCGGGGCTCTCCTCTTCGGGCCAGAGCAGGGCGTCCCCCCAGATCGGCATCTCGCGGCTGCCGTGGAGGCGCACCTCGTCGCGCCCGTCGATCAGCCGGCGCACCCGTTCAGCGGGGAACTCGCCGCCGTTCCTCTCGGTCAGCCGGGTCAGATCCGACGGGGTCTGCTTGAGGCTGTCGGCGATGTAGCCGTCGCCGCGTCCGTCGACTCCGTGGCAGTTCATGCAGTAGGTCTTGTACGTCTGACCGCCGGCGAACGGCGAGTAGCCCGGCGCCTGCTCGTCGCCGCGGGCTCCCGGCACGCTGGCGAGCAGCAGCAGCAGCGCGCCGCTCGCCAGGCCTCCGCTCAGCGCCAACCGGATCGATCGCCTCGTCCTGGAAGTCATCGAGACCTCCTTCGTGCAGTCGCTTCGGCCCCGGGGGCCGGGTCACCGCCATTGTGGAGGATCGAGCGGACTGCCGCCCCGCGCAGGCGGGCGGGGCCGGGAGAGCCGGCGGGTGGACTGCGGGAAGCTCAGAAATGGTGCAGCCAGGAGGAGTCGAACCCCCAACCTACAGATCCGTAGTCTGTCGCTCTATCCAGTTGAGCTATGGCTGCACCGGGTCCTGCGGGGAGGGAGAGAGTACCGGAAGTCGCGCGCCGGCTGCAACCCGGTCGGGGCCGCGCGGCCGGAAGGGTAGGATCGCCGGGTGACCCCGGGAACCTCCACGCGGGCTGCCGCCGGCCGGGCGGTCGGACTTGCGCTGTTCGCCGCGCTGCTCGCCGGCTGCGCGCCGCGCGCCGGCGGGGCGCCCGACGGGCCGCTCAACGTCGTCGTCGTGCTGGTCGACACCCTGCGCGCCGACCGGCTGTCGCTCTACGGCTATCGGCGCGAGACCAGCCCCAACCTCGACCGCTTCGCCGCCGAGCGCGGGGTGGTCTTTCGCCACGCCTGGGCCAACGCCGGCTGCACCTACCCGTCGGTCAACTCGCTGCTGACCGGCCGTCAGCCGCAGCGCATCCTGGCGCGGATGGGCGAGGTCGGCATGGCTATCCCCCCCGAGATGCCGACCCTCGCCGAGCGCTTCGCCGCCGCCGGCTGGGCGACCGGCGCCATCTCGGCGAGCACGGTGGTGCGGGCGACGCCGTCGAAGATCAACCGCCAGGGGGGCTTCGACCGCGGCTTCGGCTTCTTCGACGAGAGCTGCCACGAGCGGGGCGCCGCCTGCATCAACGGGCGCGCCGCCGCGGCGCTCGACCGGCTGCCCGAACCGTTCCTGCTCTACCTTCACTACCTCGAACCCCACTCTCCCTACCGGCCGCCCGAGTGGGCAGAGCGGCCGTTCTCGGCGGCCTCGGCCGACGCGGCGCGTGGCTGGGCACGGCGCGGCGAGCCGTGGAAGATCCAGCGCAAGCTCTACCGCGGCGAGACCGACAACGAGTTCGGAGCGGGGGACGTGCGCCACCTGGCCGACCTCTACGACGACGAGATCCGCTTTTTCGACACCCGCTTTGCCGAGCTGCTGGCCGAGCTTGAGCGGCGCGGCCTCGCCGAGCGCACGATCGTCGCCTTCGTCGCCGACCACGGCGAGGAGCTCTACGAGCACGGGCACTGGGCCCACTGCGGCGACCTGGCGTTCGAAACGGTGCTCGCCACCCCCTTCGTCCTCGCGGTGCCCGGCCAGCCGGCCGGCGAGCGGCAGACGCCGGTCTCCAACGTCGATCTGCTGCCCACCCTGCTCGAGCTGGCCGGCATCGGCGGCGACCCGGGGCCGCTGGACGGCACGAGCCTGGCCCCGCTGCTGCGCGACGGCGACGCCGGCGACCCGGCGCGCGTCGTCTTCGCGGCCCAGGGGCGGATGCGGGCGGCGCGCGATCGCCACCGGCGGGTGACGCTCGACCTCGCCTCCGGCGAGCTCACCGGGGAGCCGCTCGTCGACGGGGCCGCCGGCGGCGTCGCGCCCGAACTGGCGCGCGCCCTCTCGGCGTGGAGGCGCGAGGTCGAGGGGAGCGGCGGCGAGGGGGCGCTGCGCGACGCCGAGCGGATCGACGCCGAGCTGCGCGCCGTCGGCTACCTCTAGGCCGGGCGAGGCCTTCTCAGGAGTCGGTGGCCCGGGGAACCGGCGCGGCCCCGGAGGCCGCACCGCGAGTCCGGCGCAGCAGGGCGGGGACGGCGATCAACGCGCCGCCGTAGAGCGCCAGGCTGAAAACCAGGTGGCCGGCGCCCGCCGAGCGCAGATCCTCGACCAGCAGCTTGATTCCGCCGACGACCATCACCGCGACTGCGGCGCGCGCCAGCTCGCGCCCTCCGCGGACCCCGGCGCCGGCAGCAAGCGCGGCCGCCGTCCGGAGAGTCCACGTGCGGGTGGTCTTCGGCCTCGATCCGCGTCACGTCGCGCGGCGGGATGTGATAGCGCTCGATCCAGGTGCGGAAGTACCAGGGATCATCGGGCACGTCGTTCTCGCGCTTGCAGGCCTCGACGCACCGGCCGCAGCCGATGCACTTCTCGATGTCGATGAACATCGCCCACCAGTGGCGCGTGACGTCGTAGTTGGGCGCATCCTGCGGGCGCCCGGCGGCGACGAAGGCCCAGGCCTCGCCGGCGGCGCCGGTCAGCAGCAGGAACCGCGTGGCATCGGCG
>CAYYIK010000004.1:0-17407 GCA_964471955.1 uncultured Thermoanaerobaculia bacterium
TCGGCCAAGCGGCCAGAAAACAGAACGCCCCGCCGGCGCGAGGCCGGCGGGGCGGAAGGGAAGCGAAGAGAAGGGACTAGATCAGAGGCGGATGACGTTGCGGGCCTGCAGGCCCTTCTGCCCCTCGACGGCTTCGAAGGAGACCCGATCGCCCTCGTTGAGCGAGCGGTAGCCCTCGGCGAGAATCGCGGTGTGGTGGACGAAGACGTCCGGACCGCTCTCACGGGTGATGAAGCCGAAGCCCTTCTCGTTGTTGAACCACTTGACGGTTCCCTGTTCGGTCACGCTGAACTCCTGACTGCTGGTGCTGCGTTGAATGTCGCCTGCCGCCGTACTGACGCCAGGCTGTTGCGGCCCGCGAACGGACCAGAAACGAGGCTGGAGGTGAAACAGGAGGCCCCGCCGACCGGAGTCGACGGGGCGAATAGGAAGAGAAGTGTCGGGCTTACAGCCGGACCACGTTGCGGGCCTGGAGGCCCTTCTGGCCCTCGACCACCTCGAACGACACCCGGTCGCCCTCGTTGAGCGAGCGGTAGCCCTCGCTGAGGATCGCGGTGTAGTGGACGAAGACGTCCGGCCCGTTCTCACGGGAGATGAAGCCGTAGCCCTTCTCGTTGTTGAACCACTTGACGGTTCCCTGCTCGGTCATGCATGACTCCTTGCTGCTGGTACTGCGGTTGGTGATGCCGGCCGCCGGAAAGGGCGGACGGCCTTAGCGGCCCGCGCGCGGGCCGAAATCAGAATTCCTGGAATGGGGCGAAACACGAAGCGCTCGTGGGGATCGAAAGGAGGGGTATGCGGGCTGCTCAGTGGGGAAGTTCGGGGGGAGCCTGCCACAGGTTCTGCGGAAACGCAAGCGGCAGGCCGCAGGCGGTGGCGGCGCGCCGGAAATCCTCCGGCAGCGGCGCCTCGAAGCGGCCCGGCTGGCGGTCGGGCAGCTCGAGGCGCCAGGCGTGCAGCAGGGCCCGTCCCGGGTCGAGCGCCGCCCGCGCGGCCGCCGCGCGCACCCCGCGGTGACGCGGCCCGCCGTAGAGGTCGTCGCCGACGATCGGGTGCCCGGCGGCGGCCAGGTGGACCCGCAGCTGATGGGTCCGCCCGGTGCGCGGCCAGAGGGCGACCAGCGACACGTGCGCCGCCACCGCGAGGACGAGATAGTCGGTGCGCGCCGGCCGGCCGGCCGGGTCGACCCGCATCCGCCGGCGGTCGGCCCGGTCGGGCCCGAGCGGCGAAGCGAAGGTCCCGCGCCCGGGCTTCGGCCGTCCCCACACCAGGGCGAGATAGACCTTGCCCACCCGCCGCTCGGCCAAGGCGGTCGCCAGCTCCCGGTGGAGGTCGGCGTCGAGCGCCACCGCCACCAGCCCGGAAGTGGGCTCGTCCAGGCGGTGCACCAGGTGCAACTCGCGCCCGGCGAGCAGCTCGCGCTCGGCCGCCGGCAGCGCCGCCACCAGACGCCGCGCTGCCGCCTCCGGCTCGCGCCGCGAGGTCGCCAGCGACAGGCCGGCCGGCTTGGCGAGGATCGCCAGCCGGTCGTCGAGGTGGACCAGCCGGGCGGCGCGGGTCGCCCCGGAGCGCCTCACGGCGTGAACCGCCGCATCGCCGCCAGGTCCCCCTTCGAGCCGAAGAAGAGGCGGAAGTAGCGCCGCCGGACTGCCGGGTCGGGGGCGACGAAGCACTCCCCCATCCCGCGGGCGAGCGCCCCGTCCGGCTGGTGGAGCGCCAGCCAGGCGGCGGCGTTGCCCCCCACGGGGTTGCGCACCAGCCGGGCGACCGGGTCGCCCGCCGTCCCCTGCTCGTAAGCGGGCGGCCAGGGGTGGAAGGCGCCGAGCGCGGCGAAGAGGATCGAGGGCGGCAGCGCCGCCGCCAGGGCCAGCCGCCCCGGCCGCGCCGCCAGCACCGCCGGCGCGGTCAGCAGCAGCAGCGGCTGGATGGGGATCAGATAGCGATACCCGTACGACCAGCCGCCGTACGAGCCGGCGAGCAGGGCGTGGGCGACGACCTGGAAGAGAATCCCGGCCGCCAGCCAGCGCCAGAAGCGGGGAGTGCCGGAGACCGGGCGGTGCAGCGCCCTCATCAGGCCGGCCAGACCGACCAGGAGCACCGGCGAGACGGCCAGCAGGCCGTGCCCGCCGAAGAGGATCTCGAGACCGTAGAAGCGCCCCTGCGGCAGCACCACTCCGGCGACGCTCGGGCCGGCCTGGGCCGACAGGTCGACCGCGCCGGCGACGAACTTGGGCGGCAGCGGCGAGCCGGTGGTGGCCAGGTTGGCGGCGACGAAGAGCGCCGCGCCGATCGATCCGCCGGCGAAGAAGCGCGCCGCAGTCCGCCGGGGCCGCGGCCCGCTGGCCAGCGCGCCGAGCAGGAAGGGGGCCAGGCCGGCGCCGGGCAGCAGGTCGACCGCAGCGGCGAGACCCGCCGCCGCCCCGCAAGCGAGCGGCCGGCCGTCGCGCGCCGCCAGCGCCGCGAGGAGCAGCAGCAGCGCCGCCGGAACGTGGTTGTTGAAGGTGCCGGAGAAGCTCGCCAGCAGCGTGCCGGCGCCGAGGGCGAGCGTGAGCAGCGTCCGCGCGCCGGGAGCCAGCCCCGGCTCGCGCGAGAGCGCGCCGTCGAACCGCGCCACCGTCGCGGCCGCCGGCAGGCCGACCAGCAGCAGGGTCAGCAGCCAGATCACCCGCCCGCCGGTCGCCGGATCGCCGAGTCGCCAGCCGGTCGCGGCCGAGAGCGGCGCGTAGAGGGCGGCACCGGCGAAGGCGAGCAGCGGCGGCTTGTTCGAGTACTCGCGGCCGTCGAGCCGCACCCGGTCGACCGTGCCGCGGAAGCGCGAACGCTCGATCGAGGCGCTGCCGTAGTCGACCAGCGCCTCCACCTGGGCCCAGCGCGAGGCGTCGTTGCCCGCCGAGAAGACCCGTGCGTGGGTGCCGGCGCCGTAAACCAGCGCGGCGCCGAGGAAGACGAGCCCGCCGCGCCGCACGCTCCGCGTCGCGCGGCGCCGCGGGCCCTCCGCCTCGCCGGTCACCGCCTCAGGAGCAGACTTCGGCGCCGGTGCCGGCGATGCGATAGACGTGGTACGGCCCCTCGGCCGGCACCGCCGACTCGTCGAAATCCTTCCCCTGCTCGTGCGCCTCGTGCTCGAGGTGGATCAGGTACCCCTCGCGATCGAGGTCGAGCCGCTCGACCACCCCCTCGGCGCGCGCCGCCTTGCCGCGCGCATCCTTGGGGAAGACCAGCACGCCGTCCTCGACCTTCACCTTGATCGTCCGCGCGCCGTCGCCGGCGCGCATCTCGAGCCAGCAGCCGGCCGCCTGGCAGACATCGGCCACCTCCCCTTCGACCAGCACGGCGCGGCCGACAAACTCCTCGGGCCGGTCGAGAATGTCGGCGACCGGCGTGGCGCTGGCGAGCGTCACCCCCGCGCCGAAGACGCGCGGCGCACAGTCGGCGGCGAAGGCGGGGGCGGCGAGGGCGACGAGAACGGTGGCGACGGCGATTCCGGAACAGACGCGGGACATGGGCGAATCCTCCGCCGGAATCCTAAGCCAACCCGGAGGCGCCGCTCCTCTCGCGATAGGATGCGGGGTCCGTCACCCCCGGCGGCCGGCTCCGGCCCGCCGGAGGTCCAGTGCCCGACCGCAGGCTCACCGCCGAAGGAGATCGACCCCGATGAAGCCGCTCCAGCTCCTGCCGCAGTCCCCGCGCGCCCTCGCCGCGGCCCTGATCCTGACCGTCGCGGCCCTCGCCGCCCCCGCCTGCGCCGCCGACGCCAAGCCGTCGGCCGCCGAGGCGCCCGGAGCGCAGAAGGTCGCCGAAGTCGCCGGCCAGCCGATCACCCTCGCCGAGGTCGAGGAGACCATCGCGCCGCAGCTCGCCGAACTCGACCGCCAGCGCCGCGGCCTGGTCGAGCAGGCGCTCGAGCGGGTCGTCGAGGACCGCATCCTCGCCGCCGAGGCGGCCGCCCGCGGAGTGACCGTCGAGGCGTTCCTGCAGAGCGAGATCGAAGCCAAGGCGGGCATCGTCACCGACGCCGAAGTCACCGCCTTCTACGAGGAGAACCAGGCGCGCATCAACCGGCCGCTCGAGCAGATTCAGCCGCAGATCGTCCAGTTCCTCGGCCAGCAGCGCCGCGAAGAGCTGCGCGCCGCGCTGGTTTCCGGGCTGCGGGTCAAGCACGGGGCGAAGATCCTGCTCGACGTCGACCGCGTCCAGGTCTCCGAGGCCGGCGCCCCCTCGAAAGGCCCGGCCGACGCGCCGGTCACCCTGATCGAGTTCTCCGACTTCGAGTGCCCGTACTGCAGCCGCGTGGTGCCCGCCATCGAAGAGGTGGTCGCGACCTACGGCGACCAGGTGCGCGTCGTCTTCCGCCAGTTCCCGCTCAGCTTCCACCCGCGCGCCCAGAAGGCCGCCGAGGCCTCGCTGTGCGCCCACGAGCAGGGCAAGTTCTGGGAGCTGCACGACGCCATGTTCGCCAACCAGCGCGAACTCGAAGTCGCCCAGCTCAAGAGCAAGGCCGCCGCGCTCGGCCTCGACGCCGCCGCCTTCGACGCCTGCGTCGATTCGGGCAAGTACGCGGCGCAGGTCGCCACCGACCTGACCGACGGCCAGCGCGCCGGCGTCTCCGGCACCCCGGCGATGTTCGTCAACGGCCGCTTCATCTCCGGCGCCGTCCCCTTCGCGACCCTCGCCAAGGTGATCGACGACGAGCTGCTGCGCAAGGGGATCACCCCGGCGAAGAAGGTGGCCACCGAGTGAGCGCGGACGCGCTCTTCTCCTCCGGCTGGGCGGCGGCCCTAGAGCGCGAGCTGGCCGGGGACGACGACTTCCGGCGCCACGCCGGGAGCTGGCGCGCCAGCCTGCTGCTGGTGCTCGAGGCCGACGACCACCACGGCATCCGGGAAGAGCGCGTCCTGTTTCTCGATCTCGCCCACGCCTCGGGCCACGCCGTGCGGCCGGCCCTGCCGGGCGACGACCGCGCGGCGCGCGTGCGCGTCGCCGGGCCGGCGGCCGCCTGGCTGGACGTGCTGGGCGGCGCGCTCGACCCGTCGGCGGCCCTGATGTCGGGCCGGCTGCGTCTCGAGCGCGGCTCGCTCTTCTCGCTCCTGCCCCACCTCGAGGCGGCCCGCCGCCTCTTCGCCGCCGCCCGGCGGGTGGGCGTCGGCCAGGCGGCCGCTCCGGAGCTGTCGTGAGCGGCTCGCCCGCGACCTACCTGGTGACGGGAGCCTGCGGCTTCATCGGCTCGAACTTCGTCCACTACCTGCTCGACCGTGTTCCGGGCGCGACCGTGGTGGCGCTCGACAACCTGTCGTTCGCCGCCAACGAGGCCAACCTCGACGCGGTGCGCGACCGCATCCGCTTCGTGGTCGGCGACATCTGCGACTTCGAGGGGATGGCCGGGCTCTACCGGCGCGTGCGTCCCGATTACGTCGTCAACTTCGCCGCCGAGAGCCACAACGACCGCGCGGTGGTCGATCCGTCGTCGTTCGCCCGCACCAACGCGCTCGGCGCCCAGACGCTGCTCGAGGTGTCGCGCCGCGAGCCGGTCCGCCGGCACCTGCACGTGTCGACGATCGAGGTCTACGGCGAGCTGGCCGAGGGGGCGCCCTACTTCACCGAGGCGAGTCCGCTCAACGCCAAGACCCCCTACTCGGCGGCCAAGGCGGCCGGCGACCAGTTCGTGCGCGCCTACATGCAGACCTATCGCGAGATGGACATCGCGATGACCCACTGCGCCAACAACTTCGGCCGCTTCCAGTTCCCCGAGAAACTGATTCCGCTGATGATCACCAACGTGCTGCGCGGCCGCAAGGTGCCGGTCTACGGGGACGGCCTGCAGCTGCGCGACTGGCTGCACGTCGACGACCACTGCGGCGCCATCCTGGCGATCCTGCACGGCCCGCGCCCCGAGGTTCCGGCGGCGGCCGCGCTCGACCCGGGTCTGCTGCCGATCTGGGACATCTCGTCGCGCAACGAGCGCACCAATCTGGAGATCGTCCACGCCGTCCTCGGCCTGCTCGGCAAGCGGCCCGAGGAGTGGATCGAACACGTCCCCGACCGCCCCAACCACGACCGCCGCTACCTCATCGAGCCGGCCAAGCTCGAGAGCCGGCTCGGCTGGCGGCCGCAGGTGCCGTTCGCCGCGGGGCTCGAGGCGACCGTGCGCTGGTACGTCGACCATCGCGCCTGGTGGGAGGCGATCCTCGCCCGCACCGGCGAACTCGCCTTCGACTGGAGCGCCGGCGCGCGCGCCACCCGCGCCGGTTCGTGAGAACCTACCCAGGACCCGACCGCACCGAGGACGTCGAGATGACCGGAACCGCCTCCCCCGCCGACCGCGCCGCCCTGACGCGCGAGAGCGTGCTCGCCGACTACCGGACCGGCTGGCTCTCCCGCCACGCCTCGCTGATCGGCCGCCGCGAAGTGCTCACCGGCAAGGGGAAGTTCGGCATCTTCGGCGACGGCAAGGAGCTGCCGCAGCTGGCGATGGCGCGCGCCTGCCGCCCGGGGGACATCCGCTCGGGCTACTACCGCGACCAGACCTTCATGATGGCGATCGGCCGGCTGACCCTGGACGAGTTCTTCGCCCAGCTCTACGCCGACGCCGACCCCGCGCGCGAGCCCTCCTCGGCCGGCCGGCAGATGAACGCCCACTTCGCCACCCGCATGCGCGGCACCGACGGCCGCTGGCTCGACCTGACCACGTCGCCGCACACCTCGGCCGACATGTCCCCGACCGCCGGCCAGATGCCGCGCCTGGTCGGCCTCGGCTGGGCTTCGCGCCTCTACCGCGAGCTGCCCGGTCTGGCCGAGTCGGCCGGCTTCTCGCGCCACGGCGACGAAGTCGCCTTCGGCACCATCGGCAACGCCTCCTGCGCCGAAGGGCACTTCTGGGAGGCGGTCAACGCCATCGGCGTGCTCGGTGCGGCGGTGGTGCTGTCGATCTGGGACGACGGCTACGGCATCTCGGTGCCCAACGTGCACCAGATCGCCAAGGCCGATCTCTCCGAGATGCTCGCCGGCTTCCAGCGCCGCCCCGGCAGCCGCGAGGGGCTCGACATCCACTCGGTGCGCGGCTGGGACTACCCGGCGCTGGTCGAGACCTACCTCATGGCCACCGAGACGGTGCGCCGCGAGCACGTGCCGGCGATCGTCCACGTCTCCGAGCTCACCCAGCCGCAGGGGCACTCGACCTCGGGTTCGCACGAGCGCTACAAGTCGCAGGAGCGCCTCGAATGGGAGCTGGAGGCCGACGGGCTGCGCCGCATGGGTGCCTGGATGGTGGCGCAGGGGATCGCCACCGCCGACGAGCTCGCGGCGATCGAGCAGGAGGCGGCGGGCGAGGTGCGCGAAGCGCAGCGCCGTTCGTGGGCCGCTTTCGAGGAGTCGATCCGCGGCGAGCAGCGCGAGCTGGTGGCGCTCGGCGAGGCGCTGGCGGCGCGCTCGCCGCGCGGCGACGAGATCGGCTCGATCCTCGCCGCGATGGCGCGCCACCAGCCTGTGCTGCGCCGCAATCTGCAGTCGGCCTCGCACGACATCCTGATCGCGACGCTCGGCGAGAACAGTCCCGAGCGCGCCGCCCTCGCCGGCTGGACCGAGCTCCACCGGCGCGCCAACGAGGACCGCTACAGCTCTCACCTCCACGCGCCGGAGGAGCTCTCGCCGCTCGCCGTCGAACCGGTGGCGGCCCGCTACGCCGACGACGCGCCGCTGGTCAACGGCTTCGAGGTGCTCAACGCCGGCTTCGCCGCCGCCTTCGAACGCATCCCGCAGCTGGTCGCCTTCGGCGAGGACGTCGGCCACCTCGGCGACGTCAATCAGGGGATGGCCGGCCTGCAGGCCCGCTTCGGTCCGCTGCGCGTCGCCGACACCGGCATTCGCGAGCAGACGATCATGGGGCAGGCGGTCGGCCTGGCGATGCGCGGCCTGCGACCGATCGCCGAGATCCAGTATCTCGACTACGTTCTCTACGGCCTGCAGACCCTCTCGGACGACCTGGCGACGCTGCGCTGGCGCTCGGCCGGCGGCCAGGCGGCCCCGGTCATCGTGCGCACCCGCGGCCACCGGCTCGAAGGGGTCTGGCACTCCGGTTCGCACATGGCCGGCCTGCTGGCGCTGCTGCGCGGCATGTGGCTCTGCGTGCCCCGCGACATGACCCGGGCGATCGGCATGTACAACACGCTGCTGGCCGGCGACGATCCGGCGGTGGTCGTCGAGGTGCTCAACGGCTACCGGCACAAGGAGCGGATGCCGGAGAACGCCGGCGAGCTGCGCGTGCCGCTCGGCGTCCCCGAGATCCTGCGCGCCGGACGCGACGCCACGGTGGTCACCTACGGGGCGTGCTGCCGCATCGTCCTCGAGGCCGCGGAGCTGCTCGCCCGGACCGGGGTCGAGGTCGAAGTCATCGACGTGCAGACCCTTCTGCCCTTCGACCGGCCGGGGACGATCGCCGCCAGCCTGCGCCGCACCGGGCGGCTCGTGGTGGTCGACGAGGACGTCCCGGGCGGGGCTTCGGCCTTCATCCTGCACCAGGTCGTCGAGCTGGCGGGCGGCTTCTGGTGGCTCGACGCGCCGCCGGTCACCGTCACCGGGCGCGAACACCGGCCGGCCTACGGCTCGGACGGCGACTACTTCTCCAATCCGTCGCGCGAGGAGGTCTTCCGCGCCGTCTACGCGACGGTGCGCGAGGGCCGTCCCGCCTCTCTGCCCGACTTCGGGCTGTGAGCCGGCACCGCGTCGGGGCTCAGGCCCCGGCGCGGTCGAAGCGGCGCAGCAGCGGCCAGGCGGCGAGGGCGGCGAGCGCCGCGAAGCCCCAGGCCGCGCGGGCGCCGAACCCTTCGATCAGCGGGCCGAAGGCGAGCGAACCGGTGCCGATGCCGATGTCGAAGGCGGCCAGCATGGCGCCGAAGGCGGCGCCGTGGCGCGCCGGGCCGACGCGCGCGAGCATCAGCGAGGAGAAGGCCGGATAGAGGGTCGAGAAGCCGGCGCCGAAGACGAGCGCGGCCACCGCCAGCCCCGCCGCGTCACGCTGGAAAGGCAGCAGCGCCAGCCCCGCGGCGGCGAGCGCGATCGACGGCGGCAGGGCGCGATAGGCCCCGACCCGGTCGACCAGCGGCCCGACGACGGGGCGCAGGACGAGGATCGACAGCGCGAAGGCGGTGAAGTAGATCCCCGGCGGCTCGATGCGGTGCTCCTCGGCGAACAGGGCGACGAAGCTGGTCGTGCCGCCGTAGCCGAACGAGACCAGCAGCATCACCAGGGAGACGCGCAGCACCCCCCATTCGACGGCGTGCCGGGAGACCAGGTGGCGGCGCCAGTCGGCCACCGGCCGCGGCGCCGGCGGCAGGCCGCGCGCCGCGAGCGCCAGACCGAGCAGCAGCGCCACCATCCCGGCGCACAGCCACGGCCAGCCGTGACGCTCGAGCACCTGGAAGCCGAGCGCCGGCGCGACGACGACCGCCATCGTCGAGGCGACGCTGAACCAGGCGATCCCCTCGGCCCGCCGCGACTCGGGGACGATCGACGCCGCCTCGGCACTCGAGCCGGTGAGCAGCGCCGACCAGACGACGCCGTGCGCCAGGCCGAGCAGGGGCAGGAGCCACCAGGTCTCGACCACCGCGTAGAGGGCGGCGAACAGCGCGAGGCCGACGCCGGCCCCGCTGAGCACGCGCCGGCGGCCGAACAGGTCGCCGAGCGAGCCGGTCCAGGCGGCCGAGATCGCCGATCCGAAGGTCAGCGCGGTCAGGAAGAGGCCCGAGGCCGCGGGGGGCGCGCCCAGCTCGCGCAGCCGCAGGGGGACCGTCGGGAAGAGCTGGAACCCCGCCGCGGTCGCGGCGAAGGAGATCAGCCAGATGCGCGCGAAGGGCAGCGTCAGGAGGAAACGGCGCCGCTCGATCAAGGGAGGCGGACTCTAGCAGCGGCGGGGCGAAAAAGACGCGACGCCGGAGCCGTCGAGCTCCGGCGCCGCCAAGGAGGGCCCCCGATGAGGGCAGGCCCAGTCTGCGCCCCGGCGCGGCGCAGCGCAGTGCCGCCGGTCACGGCAGCGACGTGAAGCGCTCCGCCGCCGGCGCGAACGCCGCGACCACCCGGCCGCAGCCGAGCCGCCGCGCCTCGGCGACCACTTCGGCGACCAGGCGCGGCGCCTCCGGGTCGCCGGCCGCGGCCGCGACGCGCGCCATGCCGGCGCGCGCCTCGAGCGCCGCCACCGGCAGGCCGAGCTCGCGGTTCTCCCGCCAGGCGCGCTCGAACTGCCGGCGCGCCGCCGTCGTGTCGCCGCGCGCCAGCGCCAGCTCGCCGGACGCCAGCTTCTCGAGGTGACGCAGCAGCCGGATCGCCGAGCGGCGCGCCGCCGGCGCCACCGCCTCGAGCAGGGCGGCCGCTTCCGGTGCGCGGCCGAGCTCGACCAGCGCCCGCACCCGTTGCAGGCGCGCCTCGTCCGCCTCGCCCGGCGCGCCGGCCGCGGCGAAGCCGCGCTCGACCTCGGCCAGCCGGGTCGCCGCTTCGGCCGCGTCGCCGCGGTGGCGCGCCAGCACCGCCTGCGCCAGGGCGACGCGCAGCCGCCAGAGCTCCTGCCCTTCGCCGAGCGCGGCGAGCGCCTCTTCGTAGCGCCGCGCGGCCAGGGTGCTGTCGCCCCGCGCGTCGGCCAGATCGCCGAGCCCCTTGAGCGCCTGCCCCGTCCCGGCCGGGTCGCCGATCTCGCGCGCCGCCGCGAGCGCCGCCTCGAGCGCCGCGCCCGCGGCCGCGAAGTCGCCGCGTTCCTGCTGGATCATCGCGTGGTTCTGCAGCGAAACCAGGACCCGCGCCGGATCGTCGAGGGCGCGGAATTCGGCGAGCGCCTCGCTCTGATAGGCGAGCGAGCGCTCGAGTTCGCCGAGCTCGTAGTGGAGGCTGCCGAGGTTGGCCAGCGCCGTGGCGACGCCGCGCCGGTCGCCGACCTCGCGCAACTTGGCCAGCGCCGACTCGCCCGCCAGCCGCGCTTCGACGAGGTCGCCCCGCTCGGAGGCGAGGTAGCCCTGCATCAGCTCGACGCGGGCCTCGCTCATCCGGTTGCCGATCGCCTCGAAGGTGGCGCGTGCCTCGGCGTAGAGCGCCGCCGCGTCGTCGAGGGCGCCGGCGGCGCGCTCGAGGTTGGCGAGCGAGAAGATCGCCTGCGCCATGCCCGAGCGCAAACCGAGCTCGGCGAAGCGCCGCCGCGCCTCGCCGAGCGCCGCCCGGGCCGCCGCGGTGTCGCCCAGCCGGCGCTGCGCCAGCCCCTCTTCGTAGAGCGCCTGCGCCGCGAGCTGGCGCGCCCCGACCTGCTCGGCGCGCTGGCGCGCCGTCCGGGCCACCGCCAGCTGGGTGGCGAAGTCCGCGATGCCGTCGGCCACCCGCGCCGCCGCCAGGTCGATGCGCGGATCCTCGCCGGCCGGCGGCGGCAGGGCGCGCAGCGCCTCGAGGATCGGCGCCGCCTCGGCGGCCCGTCCGGCGGCGACCAGCGCTTCGACCAGCGCCAGCCCCTGCTCGGGATCGTCCGGCCAGAGCCGCCAGAGGGCGCGCAGGTTCTCGACCGCCGGCTCCCACTCGCCGGCCGACAGGCGATAGCGCGCCTCCACCGCCAGCGCCTCGGCGCGCGACAGGCCGCCGCTCTTCTCGAAGGCGGTGCGGGCGGCCTCGCGCTCGCGCTCGGCGTAGCCGAGTTCCCCCCAGGCGCTGGCGAGGGCCGACCAGGCGAGGGCCGCCTCCGGATCCTCGACCAGCGCCGCCTCGAACCGCTCGCGCGCCGCCAGCGCCTCGCCGGCGCGCAGCCGGGCGAGCCCCTCGGCGTAGAGCCGCACGGCGGTGCCGGTACCCGGCAGCTCGGCGCGCGCGCTGGCCGCCTGGCGCGCATCCGGTTCGCCGACGCCGACCGCCGCGCGCAGCTCGCGGCCCGCCGCGGCGACCAGGTCGAACAGCCCGCCGACGCTGCCACGCACCGACAGCGCGCGATCCTGCGTGCCGTCGATGCGCTGCAGCCGCAAGTCGAGGCGCAGGTCGCCGTCGCCGTCCGCGCCGAGGGCGGTGAAGGCGCCGGCGAGCACCCAGTCGGTCGCCACGGTCCGCCCCAGGCGGTCGAGGGTGGAGGCGGCGAGCGCGTCGGCGCGCGGCAGGCCGAGGTCGGCGAGGGCGCGAGCCACCGTCTCTCCCGGCACCACCCGCAGCTGCTCGCCGGCGGCCAGCTCGGTGGCGAGCATCTCCGCGAGTGCGTCGGAGAGCCAGTCGGTTTCGCCCCGTCCGGTGGCGTTGCGCAGGCCGAGGACGGCGATGGCGGCGCGCGCCGCGCGAGCCGCGTCGGCCTCCGACACCGCCGCGCCGGCCACCCGCCGGGCGAGCAGCGCCTGGCGCACCGCCCAGCCGCCGGCCAGCACCACCACGGCGACGCCGGCCGCCAGCCAGCGCCGGCGGCGCCGCCGCGGCGAGAGCGTCGGCAGATCACCGGCGAGGGCGAGCTCGACTTCGGGAGCCTCGGCGAAGCGCTCGCGCGGGTCCCTCTCGAGCAGCCGCGAGACGACGCCGCGCAGGCGGGGCGAGAGGTCGTCGCGGCGCGATTCGAGCGGAATCGGCGGCTGTTGCAGCCGCTTGACCGCCACCGAGAGCGGCGACTCCCCTTCGAAGGGGAGCTCGTCGGTGAGCATCTCGTAGATCACCACGCCGAGCGCGTAGAGGTCCGAGCGCGGCGTGGCGCGCCGCCCCTCGACCTGCTCGGGGGCCATGTAGGCCGGCGTGCCGACGACGCCGCCGGTATGGGTCAGGCCGGAGGCGCTCGAGGGGACCTCCTGGTCGCGCGCCAGCCCGAAATCGGTGATCACCGCCCGCTCGCCGGCGCCGTCGGGCACCAGCACGACGTTCGAGCTCTTGAGGTCGCGATGGACCACCCCGGCGCGGTGCGCCGCCGCCAGTCCCGCCGCCAGCTGCGCCGCGATACGCCGCGTCTCGACCTCGCCGAGCGGCCCGCGCTGCTCGATGCGGTGCGCCAGCGTCTCGCCGGGCAGCAGCTCCATGGTCAGGAAGCGCAGCGGCCGGGCTCCGCGTCCGTCGCGCTCGAGCAGGTGAACGCCGAGATCGAAGATCCGGCAGACGTTGGGGTGGCTGATCCGGCGCGCCAGCAGGACCTCGCGCCGGAAGCGCTCGAGGGTCGACTCGTCCCCGTCGTCGCGCGGCTTGAGCACCTTGAGCGCGACGTCGGCGGCGAGCTCGAGATCGCGCGCGGCGAAGACCTCGCCCACCGCCCCCTGGCCGAGGAAGCGCTGCACGCGGTAGCGCCCGCCCACCAGGTCGCCGACGCCGAGCAGCGGCAGGGCGGCAACGGGCGGCCGGGGGTGCTCCCCGGGATGGGTGCTCTCGTCTTGCACGTCGGCCTCGCGGTCCTCGTCGGCGGCGCTGCGGGTGTCGGGGCGGAATTCTAGTCGCTGGCGCGCCGCGATGCGGCGCGCGGCAGATCCTCCGGCCGGTCGACGTCGGCGAGCGCCGCCGCGAAGGTCGGCGGCACGGCGACGAGGCGCACGCCGGCGAGGCCGGCGAGCGGCTGCAGCGAGCCGCGGCCCGCGGCGGCCAGCGCCTCCACGGCGGCGGCGCCAGCCGGCTCGTAGATTCCCGGAAAGGGCTCGACGCCGTGCGCGCCGAGGCGCGGCAGCACCGCGAGGGCCCCGAACCGACGCTCGCCGGCGAGCCAGCAGCAGAACTCCCGCGTCAGCAGCGGCTGGTCGCAGGCCGCCACCAGCCAGGCGCGTCCGGGGCGCGCCGCGAGCGCGGCGAGCAGCCCCGCCAGAGGTCCGCCGACCCCGGGCGCGTCGGCGAGCCGCGGCAGGGCGGCGAGCGACGGCGGCACCGGCCCGTCGCCGAGCAGGAAGAGCTCGTCGGCCACTCCGGCGAGCGCCACGGCGACGTGCTCGGCGAAGGCGCGGCCGGCCAGTCGCGCGAGCGCTTTGGCGGAGCCGAAGCGGCGGCTGGCACCGCCGACGAGGATGCCGCCGACCAGCGGCGCGAGCGCGGAGTCCGGCATGGCGCTGCTATCCTTCCACGCTCCGAAGCGCGGCGCCCGGCGGCGTCCGCGCTCACCGTCCGATCCCGCTCGCAGGAGGTCCCCGTCCGATGCGCCTCTCCCCGTCGACCGACACGCTGCGTGCCAGCCGCAACCGTTCGCGGCGACGCGGCATCCTCGCCGTCCTCGCCCTCGCCGGCGTCGCCTTCGCCGGCCTCGGCGCCCTGCGCCGCGGCCCGCAGCCGGCCATCGAGGTCGACGCCCCGCTGGGCGCGCTCGGCCGCGCCACGCCGGTCGAAGTGGCGGTAACGGCCGCCGGGCGCGGCATCTCGCGCGTCACGATCGAGCTCGAGCAGTCCGGCCAGCGCTTCCCGGTGGCCACCGAGGAGTTCGCGACGCCGCCGGGCTGGAAGCTCTGGGCCTCCGGCACGCAGCAGAAGCGCTGGAGCCTCACGCTCGGCAAGGACGCGCTCCCGCAGCTCGTCGAGGGTCCCGTCACGCTGCGCGTCGTGGCGACCGGCGCAGCGGCGTGGCTGCGCCCCGGCCTCGCGGCGACTAGCGAGCAGGCGCTGCCGCTGCGCCTCACCCCACCCTCGCTCGAGGTGGTCTCCACGCAGCACTACGTCACCCAGGGGGGGAGCGAGGTGGTCGTCTACCGGGTCGGCGAGACGAGCGTGCGGGATGGCGTCGAGGCCGGAGAGTGGTTCTTCCCCGGCGCGCCCCTGCCGGGCGGCGGCGAGCGCGACCGCTTCGCCCTCTTCGCGGTCCCCTGGGACCTCGCGGATCCCGCCGCGGCGCGCCTGGTGGCCGCCGACGAGGTGGGCAACCGGCGCACCGTCGAATTCATCGACCGCTTCACCCCGGTCGCCCCCACCCACGACGAGATCGAGCTCGACGAGAGGTTCCTCGCCCGCGTCGTGCCGGCGATCCTCGAGAACACGCCGTCGCTCACCTCGAAGGGGAACCTGCTCGACGACTACCTGCAGATCAATGGCGACCTGCGGCGCGCCAACGCCGAGGAGTTGCGCGCCCTGGCGGCGCGCAGCCGGCCGGAGTTCCTCTGGCAGGCCCCCTTCCTCGCCCTGCCCGGCGGCCAGGTGATGTCGGCGTTCGCCGACCGGCGCACCTACTTCTACCAGGGGCGCGAGGTCGACCGGCAGGTCCACCTCGGATTCGATCTCGCTTCGATCGCCAAAGCCGACGTGCCGGCGGCCAACGGCGGCGTGGTGGTGCTCGCGCGCTGGTTCGGTATCTACGGCAACACGGTGGTGGTCGACCACGGTTACGGCCTCATGAGTCTCTACTCGCACCTGTCGTCGATCGACGTCGCCGAGGGGGACACGGTCGGGCGCGGAACCCGGCTCGGCCGCAGCGGCACGACCGGGCTCGCCGGCGGGGATCACCTCCACTTCAGCTTCCTCCTCCACGGCCTGCCGGTCCGCCCAATCGAGTGGTGGGACGCCCACTGGCTCACCGACCGGCTCAAGCGCAAGCTGGGCGACGCACTCCCCTACGCCGGCTGAGAGCGGCGCCGAGCCCGATCGTGTCCGCGACCTTTCCGGATCTGCGCGCCTTCCTCGCGCGGCTGCGCCGCGACGGCGATCTGGTCGAGATCACGGCCCCGGTCTCGGCGCGACTCGAAGCGGCCGAGATCCACCGCCGGGTGATCGCCGCCGGCGGGCCGGCCCTGCTCTTCCGCGACGTCGAGGGGGCGGACTTCCCGCTCGTCACCAATCTCTTCGGCACGCCCCGCCGGGCCCGGCTCGCCTTCGGGGAGCGACCCTTCGAGCTGATCGGCCGCCTGGTCGAGCTCTCCCGCGAACTGCTGCCGCCGACCGCCGCCAGGCTCTGGGGAGCGCGCGACGTGGCGCGCGACCTCTGGCAGGTCGGCCTCTCCGGCGGTGGCCGCGGGCCGGTGACCGAAGTCCTCGAGCGCACGCCGCGGCTCGACCGCCTGCCGGCGCTGACCACCTGGCCGGAGGACGGCGGACCCTTTCTGACGCTCCCGCTGGTCCTGACGGAGCACCCCGACGGGCACGGCCACAACCTCGGCATGTACCGCATGCAGGTGCACGGCCCGGCAACGACCGGGATGCACTGGCAGATCGGCAAGGGGGGCGGCTTTCATCACGCGGTGGCCGAGGGGCGCGGCGAGGCGCTGCCGGTGACGGTCTTCCTCGGCGGGCCGCCGGCGCTCATTCTCGCGGCGATCGCACCGCTGCCGGAGAACGTCCCCGAGCTGCTGCTCGCCTCGCTGGTCGCCGGCGAGCGCCTGCGCCTCGCCAGCGGACCGGACGGCCGGCGGCTGGTCGCCGGAGCGGAGTTCGCGCTCGCCGGCAAGGTGCGCCCCGGAGTGCGGGCTCCCGAGGGGCCGTTCGGCGACCACTACGGCTACTACTCGCTGCGCCACGACTACCCGCTCTTCGAGGTCGACTGGGTGGCGCGGCGGCGCGACGCGATCTTCCCGGCGACGGTGGTCGGCAAGCCGCGCCAGGAGGACTTCTTCCTCGGTGACCTGCTGCAGGAGCTGCTTTCGCCGCTCTTCCCGCTGGTGATGCCCGGCGTGCTCGACCTCTGGTCGTACGGCGAGACCGGCTACCACTCGCTGGCCGCCGCGGTGGTGCGCGAACGCTTCGCGCGCGAGGCGATGCACTCGGCCTTCCGCATCCTCGGCGAGGGGCAGCTGGCGCTGACCAAGTTCCTGCTGGTGACCGATCGGGCGGTCGACCTGCGCGACTTCCGTGCCACCCTCGAGCACGTGCTCGCCCGCACCCGGCCGGAGACCGACCTGTTCGTCTTCGCCAATCTGTCGATGGACACCCTCGACTACACCGGACCGGAGGTCAACCGGGGTTCGAAGGGGGTCTGGCTCGGCCTGGGCGATCCGCTGCGCGAGCTGCCGCGCGAGTTCCGTCCCCCGGTCGATCCGCCGCGCGACGCGCGCGACGTCCGGCCGTTCTGCGCCGGCTGCCTGGTGATCGGCGCCCCCCGCTTCGCCGACGACCGGGAAGCCGCGGCCCGCTTCGCCGCCCATCCGGCTTTCGCGGACTGGCCGCTGCTCGTGATCACCGACGAACCGGCGCGCGCCGCGGCCTCGCCGATGAACTTCCTGTGGACCACCTTCACCCGCTTCGAGCCGGCCGCCGACCTGCACGCCGCTTCGACGCGGGTGGCCGCCAATCACCTGATCCGCCAGGCGCCGATCGCCATCGACGCGCGGATGAAGCCCGGCTACCCCGCCGAGCTCCTCTGCGACCCGCAGACCGCCTCCACCGTGACGCGCCGCTGGAACGAGTACTTCCCCGACCGCAACGTCGAAATGGGCGACTCCGACCGCGCCCACCTCGACCCCTGACCGCGACGGAGAGGTTGGGGGCGATCTCCCAGCAGCTCGGTTGTCGACGAGCTACCAGCGCGAGAGATCGCCGG
>CAYYIK010000004.1:17507-75214 GCA_964471955.1 uncultured Thermoanaerobaculia bacterium
TTGCGCGCGACCCTTGGCCGGTACCTGTAACCATCGGTTCCGGGCGCTGTGAGGACGACCGGTTCGCCAGCCGGAGCGCCCGAGGCGGCGAAGGCCTGAAACCGAATGTTGTCGGCGACGATCTCGTACCCGCCCACCTCCCAGTCGTTCCACACAACGACGAACTCACCGGTCGGCGCTGCGGCCAGATTGGGGGATCCCTGCCCATGATTCGTGGGAGCGAGGATTTCGAAGGATCCCTGCACCGTCCCGGACGCGTCGAAGCGCAGCAGCGTGATCGGATCCCCATTGTTCGCCGCGACGACAAACTCACCGTTCGGACGCCCGGCACCGACCGGTACGAATCCGTACTCCGCCTCGGGCACGATCTCGAACTCGCTGCTGAGAGGCGTCCCGTCAGCCGCCAGCCGCCGCCCCCGCCCGGAGATGCAGAAGGCGCATCCGGCACTGTCGTCGACCTCACCCCAGATGACAGTGAACTCGCTGTCGTCATCGACGAGTATCGAAGACGGACTGCGTGTCCCGAAAAGGAACCCACCCGAGTCGACCCGGAACTCTGATCCGACGGGTACTCCGGCATCATCGAAACGACGCGCCAGGAGCCGGTCGCCGCCAGAACCCGGATCGCCCCAGCTGATGAGAAAGCCGCCGTCCGGAGTGGCGGCCACGCGCGAGCCCTCCTGCCGGCCCGTGGTGTCGGTGTTGACCTGGAAATCCGGGCCGAGCGGAAGCTGGGCCCCAGCAGCGACGCCAATGAGTGCCGAGAGCACAGCTACCGTGATGCATCGCAATCCATGCATCGTCGTGGCCTCCACAGAGGTTGCGACTCAGTATGGCATGCCAGGTCCAGGCGGGCGATCCGCCGTAAAGCCCTTCCCCTGACCCCCCATTTTCGGGGACACCTATTTCGGGGACAGGCGAGTTAATTCCTAATTCAGGGACAGGCAAGAAATCGTCGAGTTTCGTGCCTGTCCCCTTTTCTCCCAATTCAGGGACAGGCAACAAATTGCCGGGTTTCGTGCCTGTCCCCTTTTCTTCGAGTTTCGTGCCTGTCCCTTTTTCCCGGTACGATCGGCGGCCGTGAGCGCGGGGGGATCGCTGGCCGCCACGGTGGTCACCGGGGCGGTGCTCGGCTGGTCGGTGGCCTGGCCGCCGGGGCCGATCAACGCCGAGATGATCCGGCGCGGGCTCGGGCGCGGGTTCTGGTCGGCCTACTCGGTCGGCCTGGGGGCCTGCAGCGGCGACTTCCTCTGGGCGCTCGGCGTCTCGCTCGGCGCCGGGGCGGTGATCGAGGTCCCCGGCGTGCGCGCCGGCCTCGGCGCGGTCAGTCTGGTCCTGCTGCTCTTTCTGGCCTGGACCTTCCTCGC
This sequence comes from uncultured Thermoanaerobaculia bacterium, assembly GCA_964471955.1. GTDB lineage: Bacteria > Acidobacteriota > Thermoanaerobaculia > Multivoradales > JAGPDF01 > JACTMI01. The sequence goes on from CAYYIK010000004.1 coordinate 18,875, forward strand.
CGGCGCCCTCGCCTCCTGGCGACGCTACCGCGCCGGCGAGCCCGAGCCGGCGGCGGGCCGGCTCGACTCGGCGCGCGGCGGGTGGCTGCTCGGCCTGACGATGGCCCTCTCCTCGCCGTGGAACATCGCCTTCTGGCTGGCGGTGATCGGCCAGCAGGCCGGCGACTCGCTCGACCTCCTGCGCTCGCTCGTGCTGGCCGGCGCGGTAGTCACCGCGGCGGCGCTCTGGGGTCTCGTCCTGTGCACCGCGGTCCACTTCGGCGCCCGCTTCGCCACCCCGATCTGGGAGATCGGCACCCGCGCCGCCACCGGCCTGCTCATGCTCTTCTTCGCCGGACGCCTGCTGCTGCGCCTCGCCGGCGCCTGAGGCCCGGCGGCGCCCTGATAGGATCCCCGCACTCCGGAAGCGCGGCCGCTCGGCCGTCCCGACCTCCCCCGCGCTCCCCCAATCACGACCCGGGAACACCCTTCGACGATGGAAATCCGCCAGAGCATTCTCGACACCATCGGTGAGACGCCCCTCGTGGCGCTGCGCCGCTACCACCCCACCGGCGCCCTGCTCGCCGCCAAGCTCGAGTTCTTCAATCCGGCGTCGAGCTCGAAGGACCGCATCGGCGTCGCCATGATCGAGGCGGCCGAGAGGGCCGGCGAACTGCGCCCCGGCATGACCATCGTCGAGCCGACCTCCGGCAACACCGGCCTCGGCCTCGCCCTGGCGGCGCTGATCAAGGGGTACAAACTCGTCTGCACGGCGACCACCAAGATCTCGCGCGAGAAGGTGCTGATGCTCGAGGCGCACGGCGCCGAAGTGATCATCTGCCCGGTCGACGTCGCCGCCGACGACCCGCGCAGCTACTACAAGGTGGCCGAGCGGATCCGCGACGAGCGCGGCGCTTTTCTCCCCTACCAGTACTACAACCAGGCCAACCCGATCGCCCACTACGAGACCACCGGCCCCGAGGTCTGGCGGCAGACCGACGGCAAGGTGACGCACTTCGTGGCCGGCATCGGCACCGGCGGCACCATCTCCGGCGTCGGCAAGTACCTGAAGGAGAAGAACCCGGCCGTCCGGGTGGTCGGCGTCGACCCGGTGGGCAGCGTCTACGCCCACTATCTCGAGCACGGCAGGCTGCCGTCGCCCGACGAGCTCAAGGTCTACATGATCGACGGCATCGGCCAGAGCTACATCCCGGAGTCCTACTGGCCGCAGTACATCGACGAAGTGATCACGGTCGACGACCGCACCGCCTACCAGGCGGTCTTCGACCTGACGCGCAGCGAGGGGATCTTCACCGGCTCGTCCGGTGGCGCCGCCGCGCACGCCGCGCGCGAGCTGGCGCGCCGACTGAGCGACGACGCGCTGGTGGTCACCCTGCTGCCCGACTCGGGCGAACGCTACCTCTCCAAGCTCAACGAAGACTGGATGGGCGAGCGCGGCCTGCTCTGAGGCCGCGCCCGGCGACTCAGCCGCCGGGCAGCACCTCGACCCAGCACCCCTGGAGGCCCCGCGCGATGTTGAGCGACCAGGCGACGCGCTGGCCGTCAGCGTAGCCGCGCGAGCTCTTGCCACCCGAGCCCGAGGAGTAGAACGACGCCGACAGCAGCGCCTCGCACGACGAGGTCGAGTCGTAGCGGCGCGAGGCGGCTCCCAGCGCGAACGACTCGAGGTACTCGGGATCATCGCTCATGTTGCGCAGCGCCGCCTGCGCGTCGGCCAGGACGGTGTCGAGCTTGCGGCGGATCTCGATGTTGACCTGCGCCGCCTTCCAGACCCGGTACTCGGCCCAGCGCTCCTCGGAGTCGGCCGGCAGGGGTTCGGGCTCCCGGCCGTTCCAGCTGGCGGAGGCGCGCGCCGCGTCGGGCGACGGGTGGACCTCGAGGATCGCCAGCACCGTCGCTTCGGCGCGGTCGAGGTCCTTGCGCACCTCGCGCGGCACGTCGAAGGAGAGCTGCACCCGGCAGGGGCGGTGCTCGAAGAGCTGGAACGGGCCGTCGACGATCGGCACGCGGAACGGCGTCGCGAGCGTCAGGTTGACGTCGAAGCGGGTCCAGCCGACGTGCACGTTGTCGATCGTCGCCAGCTCCCCGGCCGGCAGCTGGATCGGGCCGCGTCCGGAGGCCCAGCGGCCCGACGCCTGGTTGTCGCTGTAGTGCTCGGTACACTCGGAGGCGACCGCCGACAGGACGACGGCCGAGCGGCCGCGCAGCCGGGCGCGCAGGTCCGACTCGACGTCGGCGAGCGCCGTGGCCGGGGTGAGAAGGAGCAGCGCCAGGAGCGCGTGGCGGAGCCGGGACCGGCGGTCGGATCGCGACATTGAAAGCCTCCAGAACGGGAAACGGAGATCTTCCGAACAGTACGACGAACCGGCGGTGAGGGGGTCAGGCGAATTTTACTTGACAGATGAATCATTGTCTGTCATTGTTCTTTCCGTCATGGCCCCTTCCCGCCGCCTGCTCGCCGAGATCCGCCAGCGCCAGCCCTTCCCGAGCGCCGCCCAGGAGGCCGCCGTCGGCCTGCTGCGCACGGCCGATGCCGTCCGCCGCCGGGTCGGTGAGGTGGCCGGCGCCAGGGGGATCACCCAGCAGCAGTACAACGTCCTGCGCATCCTGCGCGGTTCGCACCCCGAGCCGCTGCCGACCCTCGACCTCGGCTCCCGGATGATCGAGGCCGCCCCCGGCATCACCCGCCTGCTCGATCGCCTGGAGGCCAAGGGTCTGGTCGGCCGGCGGCGCTGCAAGGACGATCGCCGCCAGGTCCTCTGCTCGATCACCCCCGCGGGCCTGGAGCTGCTCGCCGCGCTCGATCAGCCGATGGACGCCGCCCTGGTGGGCGGCATGCGGGAGCTCGACGAGGAGAAGCTCGGCCTCCTCACCGAACTGCTCGACCAGGTCCGGGCCGGGTTCGCGGCGGCCCGGGAACCCGCGACCCCCTGAAGCGAACCCATTTCGTCGTCCCTGCCTCCGTCAATCGCCACGAACCACCAGGAGAACGCACCATGAAGAAGTCTCTCGTCGCCGTCGCCCTCGCCGCCCTGCTCGCCACGCCGCTCACCGCCGCCGATACCTGGGTCGTCGACCCGGGCCACTCCGAGGTCAGTTTCCAGGTTCGCCACCTGATGTCGCGGGTGCGCGGCGTCTTCCGCGACTTCACCGCCACCGTGGTCAAGGACGACGCGGACGCGACGAAATCGTCCGTCGAGTTCGTCATCCAGGCCGCCTCGATCGACACCGGCATCGGCGATCGTGACAAGCACCTGCGCAGCGCCGACTTCTTCGACGTCGAGAGCCATCCGACGATCACCTTCAAGAGCACTGCGATCGAGAAGGTCTCCGACTCCGAGTACCGGGTCACCGGTCCGCTGACCATGCGCGGCGTCACCAAGGTGATCACCCTGCCCGTGACTTTCGACGGCGAGATGAAAGACCCTGCGGGCAAGCTGCGCGCCGGCTTCTCGACCGAAACGAAGCTCGACCGCAAGGAGTTCGGCATCAACTGGAACAAGGCGCTCGACCAGGGCGGTTTCCTGCTCTCCGACGAGGTCGACGTCGAGATCCACCTCTCGACCCGCAAGCAGTAGGCGCCGCCGCTGGTAGCATCCGGGCGCCGGATCGCGACAGCGGTCCGGCGCCCTCTTCGTTCGCCGCACCCGCTCCGGAGTCCCGCCGATGGCCGAGCCGCCCCTCCCCGCCGATCCCCACGCCCGCAGCGTCCGCTGGAGCGACCCGCGCGAGATGGTCCGCGCCGCCGTCGAGCGGCGCCTCTCGGGCCTCGAGTTCCTGCGCGCCATGCAGCGCGGCGAGGTGCCGGCGCCGCCGATCGCCGTGCTGCTCGGATTCGAGATCGACCTCATCGAGGAGGGCAGGGTCGTCTTCGCCCTGCAGCCGGGCGAGCATCACTACAATCCGAACGGCGTCGTCCACGGCGGCGTCGCCGCGATGCTGCTCGACACGGTGACCGGTTGCGCGGTGACCACCCGGCTCCCCTTCGGGCGCACCTGCGCGACGCTCGACCTCAAGATCAACTACATCCGTTCGCTCACCGCCCGCTCGCCGCGCGTGCTGGCCGAGGGGACGGTGCTCCACCTCGGCCGCCGCTCGGCGGTCGCCGAGGGGCGCCTCAGCCTGCCGGACGGCCGGCTGGCGGCGCACGCCACGGCCACCCTGATGCTCTTCGAGCCGGACGAGGCCCACGCCGGCGACCACCGCTTCGACCCGGCCGCTGGCTGACCCGCCGCGGCGTCTCCCGCGGGACGCCCGGTTCCCCGACCGCGCGGCGGCGGGTTAGGATCGCCCTCCGCACCCGGGAGAACGATCCGGGCCCGCGGCGCCCGGCGCGCGCGGCCCCGCGCAATCGGAGGGAGAGATGCTCGAGCAGCTCGAGAAGGTCGACGGCGCCGTCATCGACGAACTGATGGCGATCAAGGGGGAGCGCGGCACCATCGCCGAGCGCCTCGAGAAGATGGAGTCCGAGAAGGGGAAGGTCTCCGAGGCGGTCTACCGCCGCGTGCGCAGCGACTACGAGAAGCGCGTCGCCGAGCTCGAGCGCAAGGCGGCGCCGCTCAAGGAGAAGGCGCGGGGCGAGTTCGCCCGCCTGCGCACCCTGCTCGAGCAGATCGAATCCCGGCACGCGGCCGCCAAGCTCGACCGCGAGGAGATCGAGCTGCGCCACCGCCTCGGCGAGTTCGCCGAGGGGGAGTTCGAGAAGCGGGTCGGCGAGATCGAGGAGCGTCTCGCCGCGCACGCCGGCGAGCTCGAGCAGGCGGCCGCGATCCGCGCCCGCTTCGTCGGCGCCTTCGACTCCGAGGAGGAGCTCAACGCGGCGACGGCACCGGCGCCGCGCGTCGAGCCGGTGGCCGCCGCGCCGGCGCCGCCCGAACCAACCCCGGCGCCCGAGCCACCCCCGCCGCCGGGAGCGCCCGCCCCGCCGCCTCCGCCGCCCGCGATCGACCCGACGGCGGTCACCGCGCCGCAGCCGGTGCCGCCGCCGCTGCCCGAGCCGCCCCCGCCGCCGTCCGCGGCGAGCGAGGCGCCGGCGCCCGACGGAACGGTGATCCTCGGCCCGGTCCCGCCGCCACCCCCCCCGAAGCCGGCCGGGGCGACGGTCATCCTCTCCGCGGCCAAGCTCGAGGCGGTCGACACCGACCTCGGGGCGAAGGAGTTCGCCCTCCAGGCGCTCACCTTCGTCGGCCGCACGCCGGAGAACCAGGTGCGCCTCAACCGCCCCGCCGTCTCGCGCCGCCACGCCCAGCTGTCGCAGACCGAGCAGGGGTGGCTGCTCAAGGACCTGCAGTCGGAAAACGGCACCTGGGTCAACGGCGACAAGGTCAGCGAACGGCTGCTCGCCGACGGCGACCGGGTGCAGTTCGGCACGGTGCGCCTGGTCTTCCGCGCCAAGTAGACCGCGCTGGAGCGCCGCGCCGCCGGCGGCGCGATCAGGCCGTCGGCGCGGGGCCGAGCGGCAGATCGACCGTCGTCCGGTTGCGTCCGCCGCGACGCAGGTAGTCGGCCGCCTGCGACAGCTCGCGCACCAGCAGGATGCCGAGTCCGCCGGGCCGCCGGTCGGCGAGCGCCGAGTCGGTCTCCGGCGTCTCGCGCCGCAGCGGGTCGAACGGCGGGCCGTCGTCGAAGATCCGGTAGCGCAGCCGGCCGCGTCCGGTGTCGGCCTCGACGGTGACCGCCAGGCGGGTCGCTCCGGCGGCGTGGTGGACGACGTTCGAGGCGAGCTCGTCGTGGATCAGCAGCAGGTGGTGACGCAGCGCCTCCGGCAGCCGCACCCGCTCCGCCCAGCGCGCGAGCGCCGCGGCGGACTCGCCGAGGCGCTCGAGATCGAGCGGCGCCACGTCGAGCCGCAGACGGCGCACGCTCATCCGCCGCCGATCTCCCGCGCCAGCCGCCCGGCGAGGCCGGGGGTGGCCAGGCCATCGAGACCGCAGCCGGCCAGGTAGACCAGCCGCGCCGCGGTCTGCGCCGGATCCATGGCCCCCGCGGGCAGCGTCTCGAGCTCCGCGGCGGCCCGCGCCACCAGACGGGCGAGCACCGCCAGCGCTTCGTCCGAGAGCGTGCCGCGGTAGACGGCGAGGCGCCCCTCGGGGCGGATCTCCGGCAGCCGGTCGAGCCCGAGGAAGCGCAGCGCCCGCGCCGCCTCGTAACGGCCGAAGGCGGCGACGAGGCCGGCGTAGTCGGCCAGCAGCTCGTCGAGCAGGTGGCTGCGCAGCGTGCCCGCGCGGCGCAACGTCAGGTAGTGGAATGTCTCGTGAGCGAGGCGCAGGGCGAGCGAACGCTCCCGCCATTGCTCGTCCGTCAGGCCGAGCTCGGCCGCCGGCACGGCCGAGTACGGCCCGTCGGAGAGCAGGATCAGGCGGTCCTGCCAGAGCTCCTTGCGCGGCGCCAGACCGGTCGCCATCTCCGCCGCCCACGCCGCGTCGCCGGCCGGATGGCCGAGCCGCAGCTCCCAGAGCCGCCGGTACTCGCCGACCCGCTCCCAGTTCGCCAGCCCCTTGACCAGGCAGGCGCCCATCGCCGCCGGCACCCCCTCGGGTTCGTTGCGCGCCGTGAGCGCCTGCACCAGGCGGATGAAGTCGGGGCGGTGGCGGGCGACGAGCACCGGCAGGGGACCGGCGAAGCCCTCGACGACGTCGAGCGAGAGCAGGTCCTCGCGCTCGAGGCCGAGCCGGACCGGCGCCCCGGGCGAGAATCGCCCCTGACGGGTGGCGGCCCGGTACTCGGGCGTCTGCGAGATGCCGGGCTCGATCGGAAAGCCGCACTGCGGAAAGCGCCGGGCCAGCGCCCGCACCACTCCGTCGCGGGCCGCCTCGGCGGCGCAGCGCCGCCAGAACGGAGTCTGCGGCTCCTCGGGCGGCGTCGCCGCGCCGGCGAGCCCCCGGTAGGCGTCGTCCAGATAGGCCGCCAGCTCCTCGAGCGCGGCGCCCGTGGCGCCCAGCGCGGCGACCAGCTCGCGACGCCCGGCCGGCCCGCTCATCGCCGCGCCTCCACGCTCAAGCGAGCTGGCGCCTGGCGAGCGCCGCGAAGAGGCCGTCCCTGTCCATCAGCTCCTGGAACGTCCCCTGCTCCTTGAGCTCGCCCTGTTCGAGATAGCAGATGCGGTCGGCGCCGACGATGGTCGACAGCCGGTGGGCGATGACGATGCGGGTCGCCGACAGCTTGTTCATGCTCTCGGTGACGATCGCCTGCGTCTTGTTGTCGAGCGCCGACGTCGCCTCGTCGAGGAAGAGGATCTTCGGCTTGTGGACGATGGCGCGGGCGATCATCAGCCGCTGCTTCTGGCCGCCGGAGAACGCACCGCCCCCCTCGGCGACGACGGTGTGCATCTGCATCGGCATCGCCCGGACGTCGTCGGCGATGCCGGCCTTCTCCGCCGCCTCCCACGCTTCCTGGACAGTGCGCGAGGAGGAGCCGACGATGTTGCGGTAGATGTCGGCCGGCAGCAGCCGGCTCTCCTGCAGCACGACACCCATCTGCGAGCGCACCAGGCGCAGGTCGAGCGTGGCGAGATCCTGCCCGTCGTAGTAGATCGACCCCATCTCCGGGTGCTCGAAGCCCAGCATCAGACGCATCAGGGTCGACTTGCCCGACCCCGAGCCGCCGACCAGCGCGACGAATTCGCCGGGCCGGATCTTCAGCGACACGTCCTTGAGGATCCACGGCCCGTCGGAGCTGTAGCGGAACGACAGATGGGAGATCTCGATGGCGCCCGACAGCTTGCCGGGATAGATCTTCGACGCATCGACCTCGGGCGTCGCCTCGAGGATCGGCCGCAGGCGCTCCCAGATCGGCACGATCTTGAGCATCGACAGCGAGGCATCGCCGAGCGCCTGCATGGCGGCGAGGAAGAGGCCGTAGGCCGCCGAAAACGCGAGAAACTCGCCGGTCGACATCTCGAAGGCCTGCCCCTTCTCCGCCGCCGACGCCTTGAGCGACACCATGGTGGAGAAGATCAGCATCGAGGACGCCACCGGAAAGACGGCGTTGAAGACCTGCATGACGTTGCGGATCCGGCCGACCCTGAAGCTCACCTTGCGCTGCTCGGAGAAAGCGGTCGCCCAGACCCGGAAGGCGTGGTTCTCGGCGCCGCAGACCCGCAGTTTGGCGACGCCCGAGATCAGCTGCAGGACCAGACCGGTGATGCGCCCGCGCTTGCGCTGCTCGTCGCGCTGGAAGCGCAGCTGCAACCAGTTCGCCGTGGTGGTCACTCCGACGTAGCCGAGGGTCAGGCCGATCGCCACCGCGGCCAGCGTCATGTGGTAGCCGATCATCTGGAAGACGTTGAAGATCGACGAGAAGGAGCCGAGGATGGCGGCGATGCCGGCGCCGGCGACGATGCCGCGGATCTGGTCGACGCCCGAGGCGCGGTCGGCGAGATCACCGGCCGAGTAGTCGCGGAAGAAGGTCATCGGCAGGTCGAGCAGGCGGTCCCAGACGGCCGACTGCGCCGAGTAGTCCATCCGTCCCTGGATGCGGATCATGGCGATCGACTGCGTGATCTTGAAGGCCGCCTGGGCGAGCGCCATCAGGAAGAGGCCGCCGGCGAACTGGAAGAGCATCGTCCGCTCGGCCTGCGGAATCGCCGTGTCGAAGACCTTGCCGGTGATCATCGGCGGCACGGTGGACAGGACGCCGAGCACGACGCCCATCCACGCCACGGTGCGGAAGTCCGGCCCGAGGCCGCGCAGGGCGAAGCGGATGAGCTGCTTGGCGGTCACCGGCCCGTCGCCGAAGCCGACGTAGAACGTGTAGGCGAAGGGCAGCAGCCGGGCGGCGAACCCGGCGTCGACCTTCGTCCGCTCGCCGGTGGCCGGGTCGACGGCCTCGTAGGCGGTCGACCCCGCGGGCAGCAGCGCCACCGGCGCCTTGCTCTCCTCGAACTGGCCGAGCATCGGTCCCTGATCGCGGTTCCACCAGGCGTCGACCATCGCCACCTTGCGCAGGCGCAGCCGCGAGGCGAGGCAGACCGAGAGCACCGTCTCGTCGAAGCTGCGCTTCTCCTTGCCCTCGGGATGCGAGCGGATGGGCACGCCGAGCCGCTGGCCGATCAGCTGCATGGCGCCGACGATCGGCCCGAGATCGCCGCCGGCCATCGACGGCCGCTCCCAGACGCCGGTGCCGCCGAGCACCGAGCCGATGGCTCCCATCGCCGCCTCGCGCGCCTGCTCGGTCTGCGCCGCCTTGCTCTGCAGCCGGTTGAACTCGTCGACCGTCGACAGCCGCTTGTTGAGAAACTCCCCCTCGCAGAGCAGGCGGTGGAAGACCTCGAGACCGGCCCAGGCGCGCGGATCGTCGATCACCGCGGCGCCGGACCGGGGCTGCCCGGCGAAGCTCTCGGCGCCGCCGAGCAGCTCGAGCCAGCTGCCGGGAGCGAGCGGCAGCAGCACGCCCTCGACCTCCCAGGAAGCGCTCGACATGCCGTCGAAGAGGAACTGCGCCGCCGGCATCTCGACCCAGGCGACGCCACGCTCGCTGGCCACCCGCTTGCCCGGCTCGGCGGTGAACGGCTGGTCGATCTGCAGCTGCACGTCGGGCCGCGGCACGTCGATGTCGGAGACCAGGCGCCGCGAGAGCGCCTCGACCCAATGCTCGACCATCGGCGCCACCCGTGCCCGGTGCGCCGGCTCGGCGGCCAGACGCAGCAGCCGCGCCGCCGAGTAGTGGCGCAGCCGCGAGCCGGCCTTGCCGACGGCGAGAAACCCCGAGCCCATGCCGTAGCGGTCGGTGTCCATGCCGAAGAAGAGCTGCCCCGGCTCGACGGTGACGAAGTGGGTGCGGGCGCCGACCGGCTGCCCCTGTTCGAGGGCGACGGTGAAGATCTCGATCTTGCCCGACTCGACCAGCCAGACCGAGTCGGGGTCGGAGAGAACCATCGGCCGGTTGGCCGCGGTGACCAGCTCCTCCCCCTCCTCCTCGAACGTCTTCGGCTTCTCGATCTGGCGCACGATCTCGGCGATGTCGGCGATCGACATCGTCCGCTCGATCGGCGCCGCCGGCGGGGCGGACTCGGGATCCGGCGTCGCCACGACGGGAACGGGCCGTGGCACCACCACCTCGAAGACGGTCTGCCCGAGAGTGAATCTGCCGCCCGCGCCGAGCGCCGCCTCGGGAACCCGGTTGCCGTCGACGTGCACGCCGTTGGCGCTGCCGTTGTCGACCACCCGGACGCCGTCGGCCCCGGCGCTCACCCGGGCGTGACGGCGCGACATCGCGGCGTCCGGCACCGGCAGGCCGCAGTCGTCGGCGCGGCCGATCACCAGCTCCGCCTCCGAGAGCGGGATCTCCCGTCCGACCATTCCCTCGGCCGGCGACTCGACGATGCGCAGGAGGATCGGCTCGCTCATCTCAGTGGGTCTTGATCAGGTCGGCGTACGGCCCCTCGACGTCCTTCATTTCGTCGTGGGTGCCACGCTGGACGATCTTGCCGCGCTGCAGGACGACGATCTCGTCACAGTCGCGGATGGTCGACAGGCGGTGGGCGATGATGATGCAGGTGCAGCCGCGGCGGCGCAGGCTGTCGTCGACGATCGCCTCGGTCGACGGGTCGAGCGCCGAGGTCGCCTCGTCGAGAATGAGGATGGTCGGGTTGCCGACCATCGAGCGGGCGATCTCGAGGCGCTGGCGCTGGCCGCCGGAGAAGTTGCCGCCGCCTTCGTTGACCATCGCGCCGTAGCCGCCGTCGCGCGTCTCGATCACCTCGGCGATAGCGGCGTCGCGGCAGGCCTCGGTCACTCGCCCGGCGGGGACGGTGGCGTCCCACATGGTGACGTTTTCGCGGATGGTGCCACCGAACAGGAAGATCTCCTGGTCGACCAGGCCGATCGAGTTCGACAGCAGTCGCCGCGGCACGCGGTCACGCGGCACCCCGTCGAAGAGCACCTCGCCGCTCCACGGCCGGTAGAGGCCGGAGACCAGCTTGGCCACCGTCGACTTGCCCGAGCCCGAGCCGCCCACCAGGGCGACCCGCTGTCCGGGCTGGATCGCGAGGTTGAATCCCTCGATCAGCGGCTTCTCGAGCGGGCTGTAGCCGAAGGTCACGTCGCGCAGCTCGATCTTGCCCTGCAGCTTGAGCCGCCGGTCGTCGGCGCTGTCCGGTCCGCCCTCGCGCTCGCGGTCGTAGAGCTTGTCCTGCGGGTAGCGCAGCACGTCGTCGAGCCGGTTGAGGTCGGCTTCGAGCTCCTGCAGCGTCGAACCGAAGGTGACGAACGAATTGAGCGGCTTGACGAAGCTTCCGGTCAGCGCCTGGTAAGCCACCAGCAGGCCGACGGTCAGCGCGCCGTCCATCACGCGCAGGCCGCCGAAGAGCAGCACCGACGCGGTGACCAGCGTGTTGACCACGGTGGGCACCACGCCGACCATGTCGCCGATCTGGCGCAGCTGCTGCTCGGCGCGCAGCGACTTGGCCTGGTAGCCGGCCCAGCGCGAGAAGAACTCGTTCTCGCCGCCGGTCGCCTTGAGCGTCTCCATCATGCGCAGGCCGCCCATCGCCGTGCCGCCGAGCTTTCCCTTGTCGGTCATCAGCTTGCGGCTCGCGTCGGTGCGCACCCGGCCGACGATCCGGATGGCGACCACGTTGCACAGCGCCACGCCGATGACGATGAACGTGAGGCTCACCGAGTAGCGGAACATCAGCACGGCGTAGAAGATCACCAGGAACGAGTCGATCGCCGTGGTCGCCAGCTTGCCCGAGACGACCCCGGCGACCTTGTCGTTGATCGCCACGCGCGAGCCGATCTCGCCGGCGAAGCGCTGGGCGAAATAGCCGACCGGCAGCCGCATGATGTGATTGAAAAAGGAAGCCGACGTCGACAGCGCCAGCTTCGTTTCGAGTCGCAGCAGGAAATAGCGCTGCAACCAGGTCAGCACCCCCTGCAGCACCAGGGTGATCGCCATGCCGAGCAGCAGGGGCTTGACGATCGAGGCGCGATTGGCGACCAGGAATTCGTCGACGAATACGCGCGAGAAGGTCGGGATGACGAGGCCCGGGATCACCAGGAAGAGGCCGCACAGCAGGACGAAGGCGAGCGCCGTCTCCGAGCCCTTCAACCGGCGCCGCAGCGCGCCGGCCAGGCTCGGCTTCTCGCCGCCCGGCTGGAAGCCCTCGCCGCGCTTGAAGGTGAGCACGACGCCGGAGAACGAGGCGTCGAGCTCCTCCATGGTGACCTGACGCGGCCCCTGGGCGGGATCGTTGAGGCAGGCCTTGTCCCCCTTGAACCCCTCGAGAACGACGAAGTGGTTGGCGTTCCAGAACAGGATCGCCGGGTAGTCGATCTTGAACAGGTCCTCGAGCTCGTACTTGAAGCCCTTGGCCTCGAGTCCGTACTTGCGCGCCGCCTTGAGGACGTTGTTGGCCTTCGAGCCGTCGCGCGAAACGCCGCACTCCGCCCGGCACTCCTCGAGCGGCACGATGCGCCCGAAGTAGCCGAGCACCATGCACAGCGAAGCGGCGCCGCACTCGACCGCCTCCATCTGCAGGACGGTCGGCACGCGCTGCCGCTTCGCCTTCGGCTTCGGCTTGCCCCCCTTCGCCGCCGGCTTCTGCTCCGCCTCGGCCATCGTTCAGGAGAGTCCCAGGGTCTGTTTGACCGTCGGGATGACGTAGGAGATCGGCTTGCGCGTCTCGACGACCACCTGCACCGTGCAGTCGGTGCCGCTGCCGACTTCGACCGGCGGCCCGGCCGAGGAGGTCCAGCGGAATCCCGACGGCGTCTCGGCGAGGAGCGGCTCGATCACCACCTGGAACGGATTGAGGTCGATGTACTGCCGGGCCAGCGCGTCGTTGGCGACGATGCGCTGGATCTCCTCCGGCGTGGCCGGCAGCGTCGACACCGAAACCACCTTGCCGACCATGAAGCCGTAGTCCTCGACGCGGATGAACGACGGCGCGATGCGCACCTCGAGGCCGGGCGTGACCTGCTTGCCGGCGGCCAGCGGCACGAAGCCGACCACCCGCATCGGCTCGCGGGTCGACTCGAGCGAGAGCAGCGCGTCGCCGGGCCGCACCGGCTGGCCGGCTCCCGCCCGCACCGCCACGACGCGGCCGCCGAACGGGCTGCGCACGACGCTGTCGTTGGCCAGCTTGGTTTCGAGCTCGCGCACTTCGAGCCGCTTGTCCTCCACCCGCAGGCCGCGGTCGCCGGTGCCGATCATGCTCTGCGCCAGCGAGTTCTGCAGGCTGGTGATCTGCTGGTCGATCGAGGCGACGGCGGCCGACGTGAGCAGACCGCGGTTGACCAGCTCCTGCTTCTGCCGCCGGTCCTGCTCGAGGCGGGCGATCTGGGCGCGCAGCCGCCCCTGGATCGACGCGGTCTGCGAGCCGGACGAGCTGGTCTGCGCCTCGAGCTCGGTGAGCAGGGCGCGGGCCGAGATCAGCCGCGCCTCGATGTCGGGCATCGACAGCTTCGCCACCACCGTGCCCGGCTCGATGACGTCGCCGGTCTTCACCTCGACCGACTGCAGCGTGCCGGCGGTGAGGATCTGCACCTCCTGCACCGCTTCGCCGCGCACCATGAAGCCGCGGCCGTCGACCTTGACCGGCATCGGGAAGGTGACGCTCCAGACGATCGCCACCACGATGAGGACGCCGATCGCGGTGAGCGCCACCCAGCCCATCGGCGAGGTGACGCGCATCATCATGTCGAGCTGCTCGGGCGACGAAAGCTTCTCGACCGAGGCCTTGCGCAGCAGCTGTTCCGGACCCTGCATGCCGCCTCCCCTTCCTCCCGCCTCAGAGAATCGGCGCCGCCAGCGGCGCCAGGCGGGCCTCGGCGAGGCCGCCGTCGGGCGGCGCGACCAGCAGCGTGCCGGTGGCGAAGCGCAGGCGCGCCGCCAGCGACAGCCAGGCCCGCTCCGCCTCGAGCTCCTGCAGACGGGCCTGGGTGAGTTCCGACTCGGTGAGCAGCGTGTCGAGCACCGTCAGGTCGCCGGCACGGAAGCGCTCGAGCGTCGCCGCGGCGGTCTCCTCGATGTGCGTCCGGGCCGCGCGCCGCGACTCGAGCTCGGCGCGGGCGCGACGCAGCGCCTCGGCCGCTTCGACGACCGCCAGGTGGACGCCGCGCCCGAGGTCGGCCGCGTCGATCTCGCTCGAGGCCACCGCCGAGCGCGCCTGCAGCAGCCGGCCGCGCGCCGCGTTGTTGCCGATCGGCAGGCGGAAGCGCAGCGTCGCGCCGTAGCTCGGCCCCGCCCACTTCTCGTTGAACGCCTTCTCGAACCCCTCGACGTCGTAGAAGCGCTCGTGGAAGGTCTCGTGGAAGGCGTTGTACGACGCCTTGAGCGACAGGAAGACCTCCGGCCGCAGATCGCGCTCGGCGGCGACGGCGAGGGCCTGATCGGCGGCGACGCGGCTGGCCAGGGCCCGCAGGTCGTCGCGTTCGGCGGCGGCGCGGCTGGCCAGCGCCTCGACGCCGGCGCCGGCCAGCGGATCCCCGTCGGTCCAGGCGGCGACGCCGGAGGGGACCTCGAGGGCGCCGATCTCGGCGGCGTCGAGGCCGATCGCCCGCGCCAGCTCGCCGCGCGCGATCGCCAGGCCCTGGCGTGCCGTGGCGGCCGAGGCGGCCACCGACGCGCGCCGGGCGCGGTTGAGCTCGAGGTCGACGCGCGGGATCAGGCCGGCCTCCGCCAGTTCGGTCGAAGCGCCGAGAAGTCGGTCCTGCACCTCGAGCGACTGCTCGAGCAGCTCCACCCGGCGCGCCGCCGCGGCGACGTCCCACCAGGCCTCGAGCACCGCCAGGGCGCGCGTCGCGGCGACGTGCTCGCGCAGCGCCTCGGCGGCCGCCAGGTCGTGCTCGGCGGCGGTGAGCGGCGCCGCGAAGGAGGCGCGTCCGCCCCCCCGCCCGAGCGGCAGGTCGAGCGCCAGGCCGGCCGCCGCCTGGAACTGGTTGGCGATCGGCGAATCCCCCCAGGTCGGGTCGAGCCGCTTGCCGCGGAAGTTCTCCTCGGAGCTCGCCACCGACAGGCTGGAGACCAGCGCCGCGCCGCTGCGGAAGGGGATCCGGTAGTCGAGTCCGGCGTTGAGCCGGATCGACTCGCGGTCGTCCGGCACCTCGCCCAGACGCTCGCGCTGGAAGCGCAGCGAGTCGGCCGTCTTGCGCAGGATCAGCGCCGCGAGACGCATCTGGTCGGCGGCCGAGTTGCGCAGCAGGTCGATGAACACCTGCACCCGCTCGTCGATGCCGTCGAGGCCGGCGAAGGCCTCCGAGAGGGCGAGCGTCGAGGGCAGCGACGGATCGAGCGAGATCGACGGATCGAGCAGTCCGAGGACGTTGCCGTCGTCGTTGACACAGACCACCGTCGACGTACCGCCCAGGACGATGAAGCTGGTGGCGTCGAGGCAGCTCGAGGGCAGGAAGAAGCTGGCATCGGTCGGCAGCCGTTCCATCAGCTGGCGGGCGATGTCGTCGAGGATCGGCGGCGGAATCTCGAGGCGCAGGCGGCGGTCGACCTCGGCCTTGAGGCGCCGGCCGACCAGCTCCTCGACTCCGTAGTCGACCCGCGCGTCGGCCAGGATGGCGCCATCGAACAGGCCGCGCGCCTGGCCGACCACCGCGGCGCGCAGCGCTACCTCCTGCTCGGCGCGCGCCAGATCGGGGCTGAGCGCCAGCGCCCGGCGGACCGCTTCGTCGGCCGTCAGCTCGACCGCGGCGACGGGCGCCGCGGCGAGCAGCCAGGCGGCCAGCAGGCCGGAGAGCGGCCTGCTCACGGCTGCGTCCCCGCGGGCAGCGAGGTCAGCGCCTCGGCCGGCAGCGAGCCGCCGCCTTCGCCCCACTCGACCAGCGTGCCGCTCTCGAAGCGCAGCTGGGCGAGCAGCGTGGCGACCTGCTGGCGGGCCGCCAGCACCGCCAGGTCGGCCCCGGTCTTCTGCTGCTCGGTGACGATGGCGTCGATCAGTGTCGAGGCGCCGAGGCCGAGCTTCTCGATCTCGGCGTCGACGGTGGCCTGGAAGTGACCCGCGGCCTCTTCGGCCGCGGCGAGGCGGGCGATCGCCTCCTCGAGCGCCGCCAGGGTCTGGACGACGCCGATGCGGATGTTGCGCTCGAGGTCGGTCGCGGCGATTTCGCGCTGACGCACGATCGACTCGCTCTGTCCGAGGCGGCCGAGCCGGGAGTTGTTGCCCAGGCTGCGCTCGTAGGCGAGAGCGAAGGCGCCGTTGGGTCCGGTCCAGCGGTCGATGGCGTTGGAGAAGCTCTTCTCGCCGATCGACCCGGCCGACAGCGACAGCGCCAGGTCGAGGCGCGAGGCGAGCTCGCGCCGCGCCGCGGTCGTCAGGATCTGTCCCGAGCGGATCAGCTCGCGCGCCGCCAGGCGGTCGGCGCGCAACTCGAGCGCTCGCCCGGCGAGGGCCGCCGGATCGAGGGCGCGCACCGCCTCGACGTCGGGGGCGCCGGGAAACGGCCCGGCCGCCAGCGGCGCGTTGGCCTCGCTCTCGACGTCGACGCCCATGGCGCGGGCCAGCGCCAGGCGAGCCGACACGAGGTCGCGCCGCGCCGCGTCGAGCTGCGCCCGCGCGTTGGCCTGGCCGGCCAGCGCGCGCGCCCGCTCGACGCGCGGCAGGACCTCCCCTTCGATCAGCTGGTCGGTGACCTCCACCAGCCGGCTCTGCAGCTCGACCGAGCGCTCGAGCACGGCGACCCGCTCCTGGGCGGCGAGCAGCTGCCAGTAGGCGAGGCTGGTGCCGAGCACCGAGAGCGACGAGCCGTGGCGCATGGCCAGCTCGGAGGCGGCCAGGTCGACCTCGGCCGCCCGCTCGCTGGCCCCCACCGATTCGATGCCGCGGCCGCGCAGCAGCGGGATGTTGACGTCGAAACCGACCTCGGCCCGGTAGAGATCCTCGATGTTCTTGCCGCCGAAGTCGACGAAGCGGCGCAGCGGGGTACCGAACTCGGTGACCACCGGCTGGCCGTTCTCGTCGAGGCGGTCCTCGAAGAAGCCGTTGCGCCGCCCCTTGAACTGGGTGTGCTCGTAGCTGGCTTCGAGGAAGGGGGTGAGCGCGACGCCGCTGCGGAAGAGCTTCGACAGCTGCAGGTTGACCCGGCCGCTGGCGAACTCCTCCTCCTCCGGCGCGGCGCCGAGGCGGGCGAGGCTGTCGGCGAGGTCGGTGCACGCCGCCGCCAGCTCGCCCACCCCCTCGGTCCCCTGGCGGATCGCTTCGTCGAGCAGGTTGCCGCGCGCCTGCTGCAGCAGGGCGCGCTGGGTGGCGTTGTCCTCGGCGGCGATGAGCGCGTCGAGGAAGTCGACCTGCTGGCGGACGTCGTTGGGGATCGGCGCCGTCGGGTCCCCGCCGGCGAAGCGGACGAGATTGTCGAGGTTGCCGCGCTGGCGGGTCTCCTCGGCGCAGGCGAAGTCGCGCTGCCCCGCCAGGTCGGTGCGCTTCTCGCGCTCGCGCTCGATCGCCGAGTCGCGCAGCCGCCCCTCCCGGTAGTCGTAGGAGAGGCCGGCGGCCAGGGTCCAGTCGAAGGCCCCCGAGATCTCCTGCAGCACGCCGCGCCGGAAGTGGACCTCCTCGCGGTCGAGCAGCAGGTTGGGGTCGTGCGCCAGGGTCAGGCGCACGGCTTCGAGCAGCGCCACCCGCCCGTCGTCGTACTGGAAGATCGGCGGCTCCCAGGCGGCCTGCGCGTGGGCGCCGGAGGCCAGCGCGGAGCCCAGCACCAGGGCGCCAAGGCGGCCCGCCGTTCGGGTCGAGAATTTCATCGGAACCCCTCCTGGCCGCCCGCGGGCGACCCTCGTCGCGTGTTCGAAGTGAAGGTGGGAAGGCTACGTTCGGTCATGTTTCAGGTCAAGGGCGAGTCGCCCCGTCGGCGAGGGGCGCGAGGCGCTTGCGCGCGCCGCGCGTCTCGCCGCGGAACTCGGCGATGGGAGCGATCCAGCGCTCGATGAAGCGGATCATGTTCGGGTAGACCACCGGCGTGATGAAGGTCGCCCGCGGCACGCCGGCCGCCGCCAGACGGCGCAGCGACTCGTGGTAGAGCGGCACGATGCGGCCGCGCCGGCTGATGTCCTTGCGCATGAAGCTGCAGGTGAAGCGGACGGTGCGCTCGTCGACCCGGTGGTTGAGCACCCAGCCGACGATCGCGCCGCGGTAGCGCGCCCCGATCGACGAGACCGGGTCGAAGTCGGCCCCCTCGAAGCGCCAGGGGGCGAGCGCCGGGGTGATCCACGGCTGCCGCTCGTGCGAGGCACGGATCTCCGTGCGCTCGTTCTGCCCGGCCGACTCCCAGGGGAAGAGCTCGAGCCCGGCGCCCAGCGCGCGCATCCGGCGCTCCGCGAAGAGTTCGGACTCGAGGGCGCGGGCCGGGGGGAAGCGCACCGACAGCGTGCGCGGGCGCGGCGCTTCCCACCCCCGGGCGGCGAAGATCCGCTCGACCGCGACGATCGCCGGCTTGCCGGTGGTGTAGACGGCGGCCACTTCGCCGAAGCCCCGCCGCGCCAGCTCCTCCTCGAAGGCCCCGACCAGGGCGGCGCCGATGCCGTGGTGGCGCACCTCGGGGCGGACGAAGAGCGACAGCAGCTCGGGGGGCGGCCCGCCGCCGAGCGGCAGCTCGCCGAGCGCCAGGCCGAGCAGCTCGCCGCCGGCGCGCGCCACCACGGCGAGCGGCTGGATGCGCCGCGGATCCCCCTGCTCGGGGTGGCGGCTCGTCGGCGCGAGCGCCAGCAGGGGCCGGTAGATCGGGAAGGTCATCGCCGCCAGCGCGTCGGTCGGCGCGCCCGGCGCCAGGGTTTCGAACGTCACACCCGCTTCGCTCACCACGACCTCCTCCGTTCGATCTCCGCTCCGCCCCGCGGCTTCGCCCGGCAGCTCGAGGGTGAGCGGGTCGAGCAGCTCCGGGTCTCCGGCGGCCAGGCGCAGCCAGGCCACCCCGCCGACGCCGCGGAACAGCCCCGCCGCGGCCGCCTCGGGCTCGCGCGGCGAGGTCGGCAGGCGCAGCGGCCGCGCCAGCAGTCCGGCGGCGCCGTCCGCCGCGGTCGCCGCGGCCGCCGCATCCCGACGCCGCGCGGCGAGGCGCCGCAGCGCCTCCCAGCGTCCCGCGGCGCCGCAGCAGAGGTGATCGTGACTGCCCTCGCCGGCCGCCAGGGTGGCGGCCGCCGCCGAGGCGAGCTCCGCCTCGAGCGCGGCTCCGGCCTGCTCCGGATCGCTGGCGGCCAACGCCAGGCGGGCCAGCGCAATGCCCGGCGCGCCATGACACCAGGCCGTCATCCAGGTCGTCCGCGCTCCGGTTACCGCATCGCCGCCGCGCACCGGCCAGTTGCCGCGCTGCGAATCGAAGATTGCGCGCTCGAAGGTCAGTCCGGAGGCGATCGCCGCGGCGCTCCCGGCCTCCCCGGTCGCCGCATCGAGCGCCGCGAGGGCGCGGACGATCCCCGCCGCACCGTGCGCCATACCGGCGAGCGCCGTGCCGCGCTCCCCCACCCAGGCGGCTCCCCCCTCGGCCTGCGTCGTCGCGGCGGCGCGCAGATGCTCGCCGGCGCGGCGGGCGCGGGCGCGCCAGACCGGCTCGCCGGTCGCCCCGGCGAGGGCGAGCAGGGCCAGCAGGGCTCCCGCGGCACCGCCCTCGACGTCGAGCCGCCGGTCGGCGGCGATCCGCTCGTCGGTGATCCGCGCGGCGAGTCGCCGGGCCGGCTCGAGCAGTGCCGGGTCACCGGTCGCCCGCGCGAGCGCCACCAGGCTCCAGACCAGCGAGCCGAGTCCGGTCAGCCCGCCGAGCGGCAGGCGGGCCGTCGGAGCGGCGGCCTCGGCGGCGAGAAAGGCCTCGAGGTCGGCGAGCAGCCCCGGCCGCAGCGCCGCGAAGCGCCGGCCGCCGTCGCGGCGGTCCGCCGCGGCGAGCACCAGCGCCCGCCCCGCGCGGCCGTCGTAGAGCGCCAGGTCGAGCAGCCGGTCGGCGAGCGGCGGGGCCGGACGCTCCGCGGCGGCCAGCGCGGCGTCGAAGCCCGCCACCCGGTCGGCGAGGGCGAGCGCCCGATCCAGCGGCGTCGCACCCGTCGGAGCGGCGAGGTCGATGCGCGCCGCCGGGGGCGGCGCGAGCGCGGCGGCGAGCGCGGCCGACCGGCGTGCGACCTCGGCGACATCCAGTTCGTCCAGGCGTCGGCGCGCCGCGGCGAGCGCGCTGCGCTCGAGCAGCCCGCTGGCCACGGCCGCGCCGTCCGTCACCGTGAGCCCGTCGGCGGCGACCTCGAAGCGCGGCACGTCGAGGCCGGCGAGCGCGCGCCGCTCGGCGACCACCAGGTCCCAGCCCCGCGGGCGTTGCGGCGAGGTGGCGAACGGCCGGGCGAGCGCCTCGAGCAGCAGCCCGGCGGCCACCCCGTCGCGTTGATGGCGCGGCTGGGCGAGCAGGTCGAGCACCTGGGCGTAGTCCTGGCTCGGGCGCAGCAGCAGCCGGACCGGGGCGCCGGCGAATCGGGCGAGCGGGCCGTCGGCGGCGACGAAGGCGGCGCGCTGCGCGAGGATCCGCTCCCAGGTCTGCCGGTGTCCGGCCACCAGGTCGGCGGCGAACTCGCGCGGGGCGAGCTGCCGGCCGGCGAGCCGCGGGGCGTTGGCGAGCGGCCGCGCGTGAAGCGCTGCCGGCGCCGGCGCGATGTCGTCCGTGCCGACGCCCTGCCAGCCGCGCCCGCGCTCGGAGATCACCCGGTCACCGACCGGTTCGAGCCCCGCCCAGGCGGCCACCCGCCCCGCCTCGCCGCGCCGGCGCAGCAGGCCGGCGGCGAAACGATCCCGGCGGGCGCTCCCGCTGCGGTCCGGCTGCAGGAGCATCTCCGCGTCGATCACCAGCGGTCCGTCGGCGGCGGCGATCAGATTCTCGGCGTGCAGATCTTCGCCGCCGAGCAGTTCGGCGAGCGCCACCAGCGCCCCGGCGCGGCGAAACCAGCGTGCCGCGGCGGCCGCGTCGGGGAGTTCGGCCGGCTCGCCCCAGGCCATCCAGCCGTAGCCCGGGCGCGCGAGCACCGGCGCCGCGGGCGGCAGGTCGTCGAAACCGAGGGTCGCGAGATCGCCGAGGAAGGCCTCCCAGCCGGCCTCGACCGCGAGCGATCGCGGCTTGTACGCCAGAGCGAGGCCGCTGGCGAACTCGACGCGAAAGACGCCGCGCCCGCCGGCGTGGCGATCCGAATCGGTGCGCGCGAGCCCGACCAGCGGCCCGGGGTCGCGGTTGGCGCCGAAGCGCGTCGCGAGAGCCGGACGGTCCTGCTCGAGGCGGTCGAGCAGCTCGCCGAGCGCGGCCAGCCAGGTCGAAATCAGGCGGACGATCTGTCGCGCAGCCACCGGAAACTCGGCGCAGAACGCGAGCTGGCCGGAGCGACGCTGAGCCGCCACGAAGCGCTCGTAGCTGCCCGGCGCCGGATCGATCGCTCGCGCAGCACGGTAGCTGTCGAGCGCCGCCGGCGCCGCGAGACGGGCGATCTCCTCGCCCAGGCCGCGCGCCAGCGCCCGGAGCGAGGCGACCGGCAGCCGCGCGGCGCCCGGATCATCGGCCAGCCGAGCCAGCGCCGCGGCGACCCAGGGATCCCACAGCGGGCCGAAGGGGAGATCGGAGAGGTCGGGCGCCGCCGGGGAGTCGCCAGCGGGATCGCTCGCGCCGAGACCGAGCCGCGCGGCGGCGTCCTCCAGCCAGTCGGGCAGCGGTTCCTCTCCCGGCCGCTCTCCGGCCGCCGAGAGGGCGCGCGCGGCCCCGGCCGTGCTCCAGCCCTCCCAGGCGAGGCGGCGGCGCAGTGCCGCCGGGTCGCCGGGCGAGAAGGCGCGCAGCCAGGTCGCCAGCCGCGCTTCGTCGGGCTCACCGGATTCGCTCTCCGGCGGCCGGGCGGCGCCGCGGGCACAGCGCTCGTCGAGCGACTCGGCGCGCGCGGCGATGCCGGAGAGCAACGCGGCGAGCAGGGGGTCGGTTGCGGCGAGCGGAGTCGTCACGGGGTCGGGCGGATGCGGCGGTGGGAAGCGGGGGCGACGAAAACAAGGTGCCGGCGCCCTCTCCGCTCGCGGGGAGGGCGCCGGCAGGGTGCGGCGGACTTACAGGAGGCTGAACTCGGCGTTGATCTCGACGACGGTGTTCATCGCGCCGTCGCTGTCGTTGCAGTTGGCGTCGCCCTTGACGGTCGAGCCACCCGCCACCTTCTCGAGGTCCTCGTCGGCCAGCTCGGCGCCGGCGGCGACGGCGTGCGGCACCACCACGTAGATCGTGTTCGCGTTCTCCTCGACGGCCTTGATCTGGACGTTGTCCGGAACCGTCATGTTGAACTGCTTCTCGACCACGGCCTTCGGGTTCTTCAGCAGCGCCGAGCGGTAGCCGGCGTTGGAGGTCGCGAACTTCTCGAGCAGGTCCTGCATCTCGCCACGGGTCATCTTCATCGGAGTCTCTCCTTCTCTTGCTGCGTTGATGTCGCGTTCAGGTGTTGCTGCGGGTTTCCGGACCGCGGGTCCGGATCAGAGGAGGCTGAACTCGGCGTTGATCTCGACGACGGTGTTCATCGCGCCGTCGCTGTCGTTGCAGTTGGCGTCGCCCTTGACGGTCGAGCCACCCGCCACCTTCTCGAGGTCCTCGTCGGCCAGCTCGGCGCCGGCGGCGACGGCGTGCGGCACCACCACGTAGATCGTGTTCGCGTTCTCCTCGACGGCCTTGATCTGGACGTTGTCCGGAACCGTCATGTTGAACTGCTTCTCGACCACGGCCTTCGGGTTCTGCAGCAGCGCGGTGCGGTACTGCGGGTTGGTCGAAGCGAACTTCTCCAGCAGGTCCTGCATCTCACCACGGGTCATCTTCATTTTCGTCTCCTCGTCTCTTACGGCGTTGGATCGATTTGGTTCCGGACCACGGGTCCGGATCAGAGCAGGCTGAATTCGGCGTTGATCTCGACGACGGTGTTCATCGCGCCGTCGCTGTCGCTGCAGTTGGCGTCCCCCTTGACCGTCGCACCGCCGGCGACCTTCTCGAGGTCCTCGTCGGCCAGTTCGGCGCCGGCGGCGACGGCGTGCGGGACCACGACGTAGAGGGTGTAGGCGCTCTCCTCGACCGCCTGGACGCGGATGCCGTCGGGCACGGTGAGGTTGAACTGCTTCTCGACCAGCGCCTTCGGGTTGCGCAGCAGGGCCGCCCGGTACATCGGGTTGCTGGCCGAGAACCGGGCCAGCAGGTCCTGCATTTCGCCGCGCGTCATCTTCATCGCTCTCGCTCCTCGCTGCCTGTTGCCGGGCTCGCCGTTCGGCGGCCGGCTCGTTCTGTCTTCGCCCGGACATAGAGCAGCGTCCGTGCCATCTGGCGCCATCCCTGCAAATGATTGATTCTTCAGCCGATTACGAGAATCGTGCCTTTGCATGACGGATCAACTGTCGCGCCGGGGCACGACTCGATCGTGCCGACGCGCGAACCGGCGGCCGTCGCCCGGCGTCGCGGAACTCAGAAGCAGAGGTCGCAGGCCGCCGCCGGATCGCCGGCGATCCGTTCGCGCAGGTCGGCGATGTCGAGCGGCAGGAAGGCGCGGCGGTACGACTCGGTGCCGATCACCAGCGGGGGGTGGCGCGCCAGTCGCTGGCGCAGCAGCTCCTCGATGCGCGTCGCCGCGCCCTGCGCCGCCCGATGCACCTCCAGCCAGCCGGCGCGGAAGGCCGCGAGCGACTCGGCCGGCGCCTGCCGGTGGTCGAAAAAGGCGCGGCGGGTGCGCTGGATCGCGGCGCGGGTCACCACCCGCCGGCTGCCGCGGGCCAGCAGCTCGGCCTCGGGCCGGCGCGCGAGGGCCTCCGGATCGCAGCGCTCCGCCAGATCCGACAGATCGAGCGCGCGATCGAACAGCGTGTACTCGTAGTCGACCATGGTCAGCCGCGGCCTCCCCCCCTGGCGGGTCAGGAAGGCGTTGCGCGGCCGCAGGTCGGCGTTGGCGAACAGATAGGCCGAGGCGCCGTGGCGGCCGATCTCGAAGGCGAGGTCGGGATCCGGCGGCTCTGCGCCGACGAGCTTCTCGCCGGTGACCGCGCGGGCGAGCAGCAGCGGCTCGCCCCCCTCCTGCACCGCCACCCGATTCGTTTCGATGCCGACCTCGGCGAGCAGCGCGCGGGCGATCTCCTCGATCGCCACCGCCTCCGGGTGCCGGTAGCGCTTGAGATAGGCCTCCTCGCGCCACCCCTCGTCCCACCGCACGACGACGCGCGCCACCAGGTTGTAGCGCCCCTGAATGCCGTCGGCAAGCAGGTCGACGCGCTCGAGAGCCCCTTCGAGGTCGCCGAGGCGCACCCGCCGCCCCGGCGCGGCGAGCAACCGGAAGTCGCCGCCGGCCAGGTCCGTCACCCAGGCGAGATCCTCGAAGCGCGCGACCGAAGCGCCGCGTCCGGTCGGCCCGAGGCGCAGTGCCGGCATGCCGATCGCGGCCGGGCCGTCGACGTCGGTGGCCGGCGAGTCGCCGATCATCAGCACTTCCTCCGGCGCGCAGGCGAGCGCCGCGAGCGCGGCGCGGTAGCTCTCGGGCGCCGGCTTCTTGCAGCCGAGATCGCACGAGAAGAGCGCCGCGTCGAAGCACTCGGCGAGTCCCGCCGCCTCGAACGGCTCGCGGAACGGGCTCCCCGAATTGGTCAGCAGGCCGAGGCGCAGGCCGCGGCGGCGCAGGAAGCCGAGCAGCGAGCGCGCCGCCGGCTCGGGGCGGGCCGACGCGAGCTCGCGCGCCAGCAGTTCGAGCGCCGCGGCGAGCGCCTCGCCCGCCGTCAGGCCCTCGCGCGGCGCGAAGCGATCGAGCACCGCCGCGGCGAACGCCTCCCGGCCGGCGAACGGGCGCACCACCAGGACGTCGCGCAGGAACTCCACCCACTCCCGCCGCGGCGCCCGGACCAGCCGGGTGATCCCCTTCTGGAACGCCTTGTCGTCGAGGTGGACGAGGGTGCCGTAGAGGTCGAAGAGCAGCGCCCGGACGGGGCTCAAAGCTCGTCCTCGCCGTAGCCGCCGGGCTGCAGCCGGTGGTTGCGCAGAAAACCCATGAACCGCTTGTATTCGCCCGCCGGCAGGCGCCAGAGATCGAGCAGCCGGCGATAGCTGCCGCGCGTCTCGCGCAGGCCGCGCGAGATCAGGTGGCGCACGTCGCGGCGTGACAGGTCGCGCTCGATGAACGGTTCGTGGACCAGCTGCCAGAAGTCCCCGCTGGTGCGGATCAGCCGGCGATAGAGCGCGTCGAGATCGTCCTCGCCGCCGGGGCGCAACTCCTGCTCGAGCCGGTCGACGAAGTCGCGCGGCTCGATCAGCTCCCCCTCGGCGAGCGCGTAGCCGGTCGTGGCGATGCCGATGAGCTCGCGCACGTTGCCCGGCCAGCGATAGCCCGCGAGCAGGCGCAGCGAACCGTCGGAGAATCGCTTGGCGACGCCGTAGCGCCGGTGCAGGCGTTCCAGGCACCACTCGAGCAGCAGTCGCCAGTCGTCGCCCCGTTCGCGCAGCGGCGGCGGCTCGAGCATGAAGTAGCGCAGCCGGAAGAGCAGGTCGTTGCGGAACTGCCCGCTGCCGACCATCTCGTTGAGCGAGCGGTTGGTCGCCGAAACGATGCGCACGTTCGACTTGCGGATCGCCTCCGAGCCGAGCGGCCGGAATTCGCCGGTGGCGATCGAGCGCAGCAGCATGACCTGGGCGTTCATCGGCAGGTCGCCGATCTCGTCGAGGAAGACCACGCCGCCGTCGGCCGTCTCGAAGCAGCCCCGGCGGTCCGAGACGGCGCCGGTGAAGCTCCCCTTGCGGTGGCCGAACAGCTCCGAGACGGTCAGGTTCCCCTCCTGGAACTGGGGGCAGTTGACCGAGACGAAGGGGCGGGCGCGGCGCGGCCCGAGCAGGTGGAGGGCGGCCGCCAGCGACTCCTTGCCGACGCCGCTCTCACCGTAGAGAAGCACCGGCTCGTCGTACCGCGCCACCTTGCGCAGCTTCTCGAGCATCTCGACCAGCTTCGGCGCGTGCCCCACGACTTCGATCGCCCGCTCGCAGCCGAGCTCGTCGACCGACTTCTCGAACAGTTCGCGCGCCGGCGGACTGAAGAAGCGGGCCGAGCGCAGGGGGTCGGATTCGTCGGGAGCGGGGGCGGAAGGCGGCATCGGCGGAGAGGCTCGGCAGCAGGCAGCGAAATCGGGGCGTCCGGGTCGCTCGGAGCCCGTCTCGACCCCGCGGGCGCGGCGGCGCGACGAATCTCCGGCTTGGCGACGGGCTCCGGCGAATCTACAATCCGGACCCACGATGGTCAAACCCGCCGCTCCCGACGACGCTTCGCGCGGAAAGTACCTCACCGAGCACGCCGCCGGCGTGACGATCTTCGAACAGGGCGCGGCCGGCGCCGAGATGTTCATCATCGAGGACGGCGAGGTGGAGATCTTCCGCCGCTTCGCCGGCCGGGAGAAGGTGCTCTCCACCCTCGGGCCGGGCGACTTCTTCGGCGAGATGTCGGTGCTCGAAGGGCGGCCCCGCAGCGCCGGCGCGCGCGCCCGCAGCGCCTGCCGGCTGCTGCCGATCGACGCCTCGACACTCGACGCCCTGCTGCGCCAGCACCCGGAGATCGCGGTGCGCATGCTGCGCAAGCTCGCCGGCCGGGTGCGCCGCTACGAGGAGGAGGAGGAGAACGCCGCCCGCGCCGCCAGCGCGGCGCTCGGCCAGGACTCCCGCCTCGACCTGCCGCGCGAACCGGTGGCGGTCGACGCCGCCGGGCTCGCCGGCGAGGCTCCGGCGGCCCGTCTGGTGCACGCCTCCGGGCACGTCTTTCCGCTGCGCGCCGGCACGGCCCACGTGGTCGGCCGCTTCGACCCGGTCACCGAGACCTCCCCCGAGGTCGACCTCGGACCGCTCGACGATCAGCGCTCCACGTCGCGCCGCCATGCGCGGGTGACCGAGCGGGCCGGCCGCTTCTACCTCAGCGAGGAGGTCGGCACCGCCAACGGCACCTGGGTCGGCGCCGAGCGGCTCGCCGCCGGCGTCGAGCGCGAACTGGCCGACGGCGACACGGTGCGCTTCGGACGCGTCGACCTGGTCTTCCGGCGCGGCGCCGAGGGCTGAGCCGTGGCCTTCCTGGTTCAGGTCGCCGAGGAGCGGGGGGTCGTGATCGTCGCCCCGTCCGGGCAGCTCGACTCGCGCGCCGCACCCGAGTTCGAACGCGAAGTGCTCAAGGCGGTCGGCAAGGGAAAGCGGGCGCTGCTGTTCGACTGCACGGCGCTCGAGTACGTCGCCAGCGCCGGCCTGCGCGTGGTCATCATGGTCGGCAAGCGGCTGCAGGCCGACGGCGGCGCCTTCGCCCTGTGCGGACTCAACGAAGGCGTGCGCCAGGTCTTCGACGTGGCCGGCTTCTCGCGCCTCTTCCCGATCCACGCCGACCGGCCGGCGGCGGTCGCCGCGCTCGAGAAAGGGGCGCGCCTGGCGGGCATCGGCCACCTGGCGGGCGACCTGCTCCACCGCGCCGGCGAGTCGGCCTCTTCGCCGCGCCTGCCGGTCTTCTCGGCCGCCGACCCGGCCCGGGTCGCCCTCGCCGCGGAGTTGCTCGGGCGCGACGCCGGCTGACGGCCTTCCGGGCGCCGGACCGGCGCGTGGCGGACCGCCGCGCCCCCCGTTGCCGGGGTCTGGCGGTGGCCGGGCCGCCGATCAGTCCGACCCGTTCAGCCAGGTCTCGACTTCGGCGACCAGCCGGGAAGGTCGGCCGCCGGCGGCGATCAGATCCTCCCGCGCCCTGCGCACGTGGCGCTCCGCTTCGCTTCGCGGGCCGCCGCTGGCGTCGAGAGCGCGGCCGAAGTGGAAACGCGCCTCGGCCAGCTGCGCGGGATCGACCTGTTCGCGCTCGCGGATCTCCAGGGCGCGGCGCAGCGGCGCGAGCGCCGCCGCGGGGTGTCCCGCCGCCAGCAGGGCGCGCCCCAGGCCGACCAGCGGAAAGGCGACCTCGGGGTGGCCGGGGCCGAGCGCCGACTCGCGCCGCGCCATGGCCTCGCGGAAGGCCGCCTCCGCCTCTTCGGGCCGTCCCAGGCCGAGCAGCGCGTTGCCGATGTTGTTGATCGGATAAGCGAGGTCGGGGTGCTGCTCGCCGAGGCCGCGGCGGCTGATCTCCAGTGCCCGCTGCGCCTCCCCGAGCGCCTCGGCATGACGGTCGAGGTCGATGTGGATGGCCGCCAGGTTGCCGAGCTCGAGCGCCACCGAGGGGTGATCCGGACCGAATGTCCGCTCGATCAGGCCGAGCGCGCGCTCGAGGTGCGCCAGCGCCTCGTCGAAGCGCTCGAGGTCGGACAGAACGAGCGCCAGGTTGTTCAGCGACGAGGTCAGGTCCGGATGTTCGTGGCCGACCGTCGCCTCCTTGACGGCCAGCGAGCGCTGGTAGGTCGGCAAGGCGCGCTCGAGGTCGCCACTCAGGTAGTAGGCGTTGCCGAGGTTGTTCAGGGTGCGGCCGACCTCGGGCGTCTCCGGCCCGAGCGCCCGCTCCAGCAGGGTGAGGGCCTTCTCGAGCTCCGCGGCGGCGCCCCGCCGGTCGCCGGTCGCGTTGAGCAGATTCCCCAGGGCCGCGCGGACGACGGCCTCCACCCGCTCGTCGCCTCCCGCGCTTTCGAGCAGCGCGAAGCCGAGCTCCGCCCAGCGCCGCCCCTCCGCGTGCCGGGCGCCGCGCACGCCGACGATCAGGGTCGCGGTTCCGGCCGCCTCGGCGGCGAGCACCGGATCCCGCCCCGCCACCGCTTCGCGCACGGCGCGCCCGGCGTGCTCCTCGGCGGCGGCGAGGTCGCCGAGGCGGGACGCCAGGTCAGCGCGCTCGAGCAGAAACTCGGCGCGCAGCGGCCGGTAGGCCTCGGCATCGACGACCGGCGCCAGGCTCGCGGCGGCCTCCTCGCCCGCCGTGAATCGCCCGGCCAGGCGCAGAGCCCGCACCCGGGCGACCGCGCGCCGCGTCTCCTCGACGCGCTGCCTGGCGCCTTCACCCTCCGGCGGCGGCACGCGGGAGAGCAGCGCTTCGCGATCGGCGCAGGGGGCCACTCCGGGAAGCGCGGCGACCGCCTGTGGCGCCCGCTCGACGAGCCCCGCGTCGGCCGCCGGGAGCAGCGCGGCGAAGGCCTCGAAGTTCTCCAGACGGGCGTCGAGACAGCCCATGCGCAGGTCGAGCAGCGCGGCCGACTGTTCTCCACGGCCGTGGGTCGCTTCGCAGGCCTCGGTCCAGCCACTGAGCCAGGCGGCTCTCCATCCGTCGAGGGCGCGCGCGGTGGCCCTCCACGACGACTCGGCGAACGGAAATCCGCTGGCGAGAAACGCCTGCTCGATCTCCCGCCGCGCCGCGTTGTCCCAGACCCCGACGAATCGCCGGTCGGCGCCGCGGCAGAGGCGGGAGTCGCGCCACAGCGACCCGCCGACCGCGGCGAGTACGACCACCACCGCCGCGCCAACGCCGGCCAGTCGCAGGCGGCGCCGGCGACGGCGCTCGTCCGGGTCGTCGGCGAGCGCGGCGAGCAGCGCCTCCATGTCCGCGTGGCGCACCGCCGGATCGACCGCCAGGGCCCGCTCGAGCACGGCGCGGAGTCGTCGCGGTACCCGGCTCCCCTCGGGCGGCGGCTCGAAGGCGCCCGCGCGCTGCGCGGCGAGGCGCTCGGCGATCTGCGTCCCGGCGAAGGGAGGGCCGCCGTGGAGGGCCTCCCAGAGCGCGACGGCGAAGCTGTACTGGTCGCTGCGCGCGTCGGCGGGAGCACCGTCGAACTGCTCCGGTGCCATGTAGGCCGGCGTACCGACCACGGTTCCCGCGCGGGTCAGAGGGGTGGCCAGCAGGTCGGCTCCCGATTCGGGGAGCGGACCGGAGGCCCCGGCACTCTCGCCGTCCCCCCCTTCGCTCGTCGCGCGCGCCAGGCCGAAGTCGAGCACCCGCACCCGGCCGTCCCGCCCGACCAGCACGTTCTCCGGCTTGAAGTCGCGGTGCACGAGCCCCGCCGCGTGCGCCGCCGCGAGACCTCGCCCGGCCTGCTCGAAGAGGGCCAGGATCCCGCGCCAGTCCGGTGCGCATCGCTCGAGGTGCGCGGTGAGCGTTTCGCCTTCCGCGAACTCCATGGCGATGAAGACTCGCCCGTCGAGGGTGCCGACGTCGTGCACGGCGATCACGTTGGGGTGCTGGAGTCGCGCCAGCGCCCGGGCCTCGCGCTGCAGACGGGCGCTGCCGCGCCGCGCGCGGTCGGCGTGCAGGAGCTTGACGGCGACTTTGCGATCGAGCTCGGGGTCGAAGGCGGTGTAGACCACCCCCATGCCTCCGGCTCCGAGCCGGCCGAGGATCAGGTAGCGGCCGAGGCCGTCGCCACGGCGCAGCTCGTGCCCCTCCGTCGGCAACCAGCCGGAGGGACCTCCCTCCGTCCGCGTCGCCGGCAGCGCCTCCGGCTGCCGCTCGCGCGGCTCGCCTGCGCCGTCGTCCCGGGGCCCCGTCATGGCGATCGAACTCGCGAGCACGATACCGCGCCCACCGGCCGCCGGACGATCAGCCGGTCTTCGGAGCTCTCTCCGCCGCTCGGCGTCCGGCCAGTGCGGCGCCGACTTCGAACAGAGTCTTGCAGCCGGCAAACAGGGCGAAGAGAACGAGCGGCCGGCCGGTCAGCATGGCGAGGAGCAGGCCGACGAAGCCGACGATCCAGAAGAGGACGAGGCGTCGAGTGCCCGCATCGACCCGCCGGGTGAGGTCGTCGGCACGCGTCGAGTCCAGGCGGAAGAGGTCGATGGCGAGTTCGACTCCGACGAAGAGGGCGATCCAGGGCAGCCCGGCGAGCGCCAGGAGGAGCGAATCCGCGTCGAGTCTGCCGTTGCCGGTCAGGATGAACAGAAGGCCGGCGAGAAAGGCCCCGAAGATGCCGAACGCCCCCCCGTGGACCACCAGGACGTCGCGCGTCCGGATGCCGGCCCGCTCGATCTCCTCCGGCGTGCCGCGCCGTCGCGCCCAGAGCGCGAGCAGGATCGCCGTAGCCCCGAGCAGCAGAACGCTCTCGATCCAGAAGAGCAGCAGGCCCCCCGCCGGACTCCACCCGGCACCGAAGACTCCGGCGATCGGCGCCCCCTGCGCCCCGCCGCGCAGTGCCACCCGCAACCAGCGCCCCCTCACCCCGGCCCCTCCCCTGCCCGAGCAGACCCCCGAGTTTCGGGGACAGGCACCAAACTCCCAGTTTCGGGGACAGGCACCAAAACTCCCGGTTTCGTGCCTGTCCCTCTATCTCGAGTTTTTGTGCCTGTCCCCATTTGGCCCCGCTTCGAGGGTGGGCTGGTGGAAATTGCCTCTGACTGAATTTCCGGGGTCAGAGGCGGGCGAGGGTGAGGACGGTGAGGTCGTCGTCGAAGCCGCGGGTGGAGACGAAGGTGCGGGCGGCCTGGAGGACCGCGTCGAGGGCGGCGCGCGGGTCGGCCGAGCGCAGGGATTGCAGGGGCGCCAGGATGCCGCCCGTCTCGAAGCGCCGGCCCGCGGGGTCGGCGGCTTCGTTGAGGCCGTCGGTGAAGAACAGCAGGAGCTCGTTGCGGGCGAGGGTGACGGACTGCGTCCCCGCGGCGCGGCCGCCGCCGAGCCCGAGCGGTGTGCCGGCGGGCAGCGAAAGCTCGCCGACGCTGCCGTCGGCGCGCCGCACCAGGGGCGACGGGTGGCCGGCATTGGCCAGCTCGAGCCGCCCGCTCATCGGGTCCAGGACGCCGAAGGCGAAGGTGACGAACATCCCTTCGTCCACTTCGCCGGCGACCAGCGCGTCGAGCTCGGCGACGACCGCCGACGGCTCGGGACGATGTGCCGCCGCGGCGCGCAGGGCGCTGGTCAGGCGGGCCATCAGGAGGGCACCCGAGACCCCTTTGCCCGAGACATCGCCGATCGCCACGCCGAGCCGGCCGTCGGGCAGCGGGAAGAGGTCGTAGAGGTCCCCCCCCACCTCGTGCGCCGGCGAGTATTCGACCGCGAGACTCCAGCCCGGCAGCTCCGGCGCCCGCGCCGGCAGGAAACTCTGCTGGATGCGGCGCGCGAGGGCCAGGTCGTGCTCGAGCACTTCGCGATCGACCAGCTCCCGATGCAGGCGCGCGTGCTCGAGGGCGAGCGCGATGGGGCCGGCGATCCCGGCGAGCAGGTCGAGATCGGCCTCGCCGAAGGCGCGCTGGAGCTGCGCGTTGTCGACCTGCAGCACGCCGCAGACGCGATCCTCGACCAGCAACGGCACGCAGGCGACGGCGCGCAGATTCAGCAGGTGGATCGAACGGGCCGCCTCGAACCCCTCGTCGGCCGCCGCGTCGATCGACATCAGCGCCTCGCGCTTGCGCACGACCTCCTCGAGCAGCGTGCGGCTGGCGGCGATCTCGGCGGTCGATCCGTCGCGGGTGCGCGCCGCCAGCGGTTCGAAGCCGTCGGTGCCGGCATCGTAGCGGACCACGAAGGCACGGTCGGCCTGCGGCAGGATCTCCATCGTGCGGGCCAGCAGCTGGTCGAGCAGCTGCGTCTGATCGAGCGTGCGGGTGAGGATCCCGCCGGCCTCGCGGAAGAAGTCGAGGCGGCGCTGCAGGCGCGCCACCTCCTCGGCGAGGCGCGTCCCGCCGTGGGAGCGCAGCTTCTCGAGCGACATGACGACCGAGCGCGAGCCGGGTTCCACGGCGGGCTCGCCGATCGCCACCTTCAGGCTGTCCGACCGGGAGGCTTCGGCGCGCGCCCCTGCCTTCCGGCGCGCCGGGGCGCGGTCGTCGCCGGAACGAAACTCGAGGACGACGCTGCCGAGGCGCACAAGGTCTCCATCGGCGAGCCGCATCGGTTCGGTCACCCGCGCCTCATTGAGCCAGGAGCCGTTGCCGCTGCCGAGGTCGGCGAGGAAGCAATGGCCGTCCTGCAGGGAGATCTGGGCGTGGCGGCGTGACACCGCGGCGTCGCGCAGCTCGACGTCGGCGAGCGGGCCGCGCCCGAGCAGCACCGTGCGCTCGAAGAAGAAGCGCTTTCCGCGATCGGGTCCGGCGGTGTGGATGAGCAGCGGCATGGCGGCGTCGTCCCCGATGATAGCGTCGCGGCGTGCGCCTCCTCGACGCCCTCGCGCTCGCCGCATCCGGGGTCGGAGCGGGCGCGATGAACGCGCTGGCCGGCGGCGGCACCATCCTCACCTTCCCGACGCTGCTGCTGCTCGGCGAGAGCGCCCGGGTGGCCAACGCGACCTCGACCGTCGCCCTGCTGCCCGGCGCCGCCGCCAGCCTCGCCGGCTATCGGCGCGAGGTGGCGACCCATCGCAAGTGGCTCACTACGCTGCTGCTCCCGAGCCTGCTCGGCGGCGGGCTCGGATCGCTGCTCCTGCTGGTCACCCCCGAGCGCACGTTCGCCCGCCTCGCGCCCTGGCTGGTCCTCTTCGCCACCGCCCTGTTCGCCTTTCAGAGCCTCCGCTCGGCCCGCCGCGGCGACGCCGCCCCGCCCGTTCCCGGCAGCGACGGCCGGCTCCTGCACGCCTGGCTGGCGCAGTTCGCGGTGGCCGTCTACGGCGGCTATTTCGGTGCCGGGATCGGCATCCTGATGCTCGTCGTCCTCGGCCACCTGGGGCTCTCCGACATCCACGCGATGAACGGACTGAAGAACTTCTTCGGCATCTGCATCAACGGCGTGGCGGCGGCGATCTTCCTCTTCGGCGGCCTGGTCGACCTCCCCGCCGCGGGGGTCCTGCTGGTCGGCGCGGTGGCGGGCGGCTGGTTCGGCGCCCGTTTCGGGCGATGGATCGGCCCACGCGGCGCCCGCTGGGCGGTCGTGGTGATCGGTACCGGAGTCGGTGTCCTCCTGCTCGCGCGAGGGATCTGAGCAGATCGGACTTAGGTTTCCGGAATTTTCCACCCGGAGCCTCCGGTTGAACTGGACAGCGGAGGCGACCGCCCGACGATCGGGGGATCCGACTCTCCGCCGAGGCCCGCGATGACCGAACAGCTTCATCTTCCCGTCCTGCCGCTGCGCGATTCCGTGCTCTTCCCCGGCGTCCCGATGCCGATCGGTGCCGGCCGTGCCGGCACGCTCAAAGCGATCGAAACCGCTCTCCAGCGCCCCGAGCCGCTGGTCCTGGCGATCACCCAGCGCGAGAACGTC
This sequence comes from uncultured Thermoanaerobaculia bacterium, assembly GCA_964471955.1. GTDB lineage: Bacteria > Acidobacteriota > Thermoanaerobaculia > Multivoradales > JAGPDF01 > JACTMI01. Next base: position 52,856 of record CAYYIK010000004.1, read on the forward strand.
GACGAGGTGACTCCGGAGGGGCTGCACACCGTCGGCACCATCGCGCGTCTCGGCCAGGTGGCCCGCTCGCTGTCCGGCATGCAGCTGGTGCTGCACGGGGAGCGGCGCGGCATCGCGGTGCGCGTGCTCGAGCGCGACGGACATCTGATGGCCGTGACCGTGCCGGCCGACGATCAGGCGCCGCAGGATCCCGACGACGCGGCCTTCGTCGCGCTGGTGCGCGAGACGCGCGAGCGGGCGCTCGAGCTGGCCAAGAAGGCCGGCCTGCCCGAGGAGATCGCCCGCGAGGTGATCGCCTCGGCCGCCGACCCGGGGCGTCTGGCCGACCTGATCTCGGCCTACGCCGAGATGTCGACGGCCGACCGGCAGCAGCTGCTCGAAACCCTGTCGGTCGAGGCGCGGCTGCGCCGCTCGCTGGTCATCGTCCAGCGGCAGCTCGAGGTGCTCGCGGCGCAGCAGGAGATCCAGAGCAAGGTGCGCGAGGAGATCGGCGGACGCCAGCGCGAGGCCTTCCTGCGCGAGCAGATGAAGGCGATCCAGGGGGAGCTGGGCGAGGGGGACGAAGGCCAGGAGCTCGACGAGCTCGACGAGCGCCTCGCGGCGCTCGACCTGCCCGCGGCGGCGCGCAAGGAGGTCGATCGCGAGCTCGCGCGGCTGCGCCGCATCGGCCGCGAGTCGATGGAGTCGCAGGTCATCCGCACCTACCTCGAGAACATCGCCGAACTGCCGTGGAACGCGCGCAGCGAGGAGAAGCTCGACCTGGCCGCCGCCGAGCGGATCCTCGACGAGGACCACTACGGCCTCGGAGACGTCAAGGACCGGGTGCTCGAATTCCTCGCGGTGCGGGCGCTGCGCAAGAGCAGAGACGCTTCTGTTCAAGACGAAGACAAAGACGGAAAGGCTTCCAATGAAGGGGTGCGTGCCGGGTCCGGGGGTGGTGGCGAGATCGGGCCGGACGGCGATGGCCAGGACGGATCGGATGGTGCTGGCGGGGGCGGCGAGCGCGGGGGCGATGCCGCAGGCGAGGTGACGGCGGGCAAGTCGGCCAAGGGGCCGATCCTGCTGTTCGCCGGGCCGCCGGGCGTCGGCAAGACGTCGGTCGCCAGGTCGATCGCGCGCTCGATGGGGCGCGAGTACGTCCGCATCTCCCTCGGCGGGGCGCGCGACGAGGCCGACATCCGCGGCCATCGGCGCACCTACGTCGGTGCGATGCCGGGCCGCATCCTGGCCGGAATGAAGCAGGCGGGGACGAAGAATCCGGTCTTCCTGCTCGACGAAGTCGACAAGCTCGGCATCTCCTACCAGGGCGATCCGGCCTCGGCGCTGCTCGAAGTGCTCGATCCGGCGCAGAACGACAGCTTCGTCGACCACTACCTCGGCGTGCCGTTCGATCTTTCCGAAGTGCTCTTCATCGCCACCGCGAACTTCCTGCAGAACATCCCGGCGCCGCTGCTCGACCGCATGGAGGTGGTCGAGTTCTCCGGCTACACCGAGGCCGAGAAGCGGGAGATCGCGCGCCGCTACCTGGTGCCGCGCCAGCTCGAGGAGAACGGACTGCGCACCGCCGACCTCGACCTTTCCGACGCGGCGATCGCCGAGGTCATCTCCGGCTACACGCGCGAGGCGGGGGTGCGTCAGCTCGAGCGCGAACTCGGCAAGCTGGCGCGCAAGGTGGCGCGCCGCATCGCCGCCGGATCCGCGCCGACGCCGGTGGCGATCGGCTCGGCCGAAGTGCGCGAGCTGCTCGGCCGGCCGCGGGTGCATCCCGAGCGGGCGGCCGGCGCCGACCAGGTCGGCGTCGCCACGGGGATGTTCTACACGCCGGTCGGCGGCGACATCCTGTTCGTCGAGGCGCAGGCCATGCCGGGCAAGGGGGAGCTGGTGCTCACCGGCCAGCTCGGGGACGTGATGAAGGAGTCGGCGCGCGCCGCCTGGAGCTACGCCCGCGCCCACGCCGACCGGCTCGGCATCCATTCCGACGCGTTCGCCCGCGACCTGCACGTCCACGTGCCGGCCGGGGCGATTCCCAAGGATGGCCCGTCGGCCGGCGTGACCATGGCGTCCGCCATCGTCTCCGTCCTCTCGGGCCGTCCGGTGCGCCACGACCTCGCGATGACCGGCGAGATCACCCTCACCGGTCGCGTGCTGCCGATCGGCGGCGTCAAGGAGAAGGTGCTCGGCGCCGTGCGCGCCGGCATCGGCGCGATCCTGCTGCCGCGCGAGAACGAAGCCGACCTCGAGGATCTGCCGGCCGACGTCCGTGCCCGCCTCGTCGTCCACCCGGTCGACGAACTCGGAGAGGCGCTGGCGCTCGCCCTGCGCGGCGCCAGTCTGCGCGAGGGCCGCCTCGAGTTTCCGGAGGCCCGGCCCCTGTCGCCCGAGACCCCGGACGCCCCGGGAACCCGGCTGCCCCACTGAGCCGGGCGCGGCGTTTCGCTTAGACTGGCGCCATGCCCGGCACCACCGGCTTCGTCGAACGTGCCGCCTCGCGGCTGAAGTTCCCGCAGGCGTTCGCGATCTTCCTGGGCCTCTTCCTGTTCGATCTGGTCTTTCCGGATTTCGTGCCGCTGATCGACGAGATCCTGCTCGGGCTCGGAACGGTCGTCTTCGGGCTCTGGCGCGAGAAGGTCGGCGGCGGCGCGGCGGCCGCGCCGGCGCCGCCGCGCGAGAAGAACGTCACCCCGCCGCGGGAGTGACCGCCGGCTCGACCAGCCGGCCGGCCCGCGGATCCCAGCGCCAGACCCGGTGCGGCGCCAGCAGGCGGGTCCCCCCCAGCCAGCGATCGAAGCGGCGCCCCGCGAGGCGATCGAGAGCCCCGTCGAGGACACGCCTGCCGGCCTCCGTCAGACGCCAGACCTCGCGGTCGGCATCGGCCTCGACGAGAGGCCACGGAGGCTCGGCGAGCAGCTCCAGGTAGCCGCGGAAGACCAGGTCGCCGAGGAACCGATGCGGCTCGGCACGCTGGGCCCGGTCGAACAGCTCCTCGAACGGCAGCGGACCGCCGGCGAGCGCCTCCACCGCCTGCCGCTCGGAGCGCGACAGACCGTCGGTGAGCCCGGGAAACTGCTCGAGATGGCGGCGCAGCGCCGCCGCCAGGCCCGGGATCGGCAGCGGGTCCCCGCCGGCAGCGAGGGCTTCGAGGCTCCGGGGGTTGTCGGCGGTGAACGCCCGCCAGGCGCGGCGGGCGGCGTCGAACTCGCTCTCGCCGCAGCTGCGCGCTCGCGCCCAGGCCGCCATGAGCTCCTGGGCCGAGAGCAGGGCGACGTATCCGTCGGTCTCCACCGAGGTGACCCGGGTACGGGTGCGGGCGCGCGAGAGCCGCTCGAGCACCTGCAGGCGCTGCAACTGATCGAACAGGTCGTTCTCGAACCAGAGCACGACCTCCTCGCCGGCCGCCATCGCGGCGGCGAGCCGCTCGTCGCGGCGGAGGAAGTCGGCGAGGACCTCCTCGCGCTCCCCCCAGCCGGCGCGCGCGATGTGGCCGGCGCGGATCTCGCGCAGTTCGGCGTCGCTGGCCGAGGCGGGCACCGGCCCCTCGTGGAGGACGTCGCGCCAGATCAGCAGGTCGCCGCCGACTCCGGTCGAGCGGATCGCTTCGGCGGCCGAATCTCCGTTGGTCAGATGCAACATCGAACGGCGAGTCTACCGGCACCGGCGCCCGGGCGCGCGCCGGAGCGGACCCCGCGTCAGTCGACGCAGTCGCGGCGGGCGAGCAGCATCCCGTCGCGCGGCCGCAGCTGCACCACCCAGACGTCGTCGCCGCGAGTCACGGTGAAGGAGGGCGCCGGGTGGTCGGATTCGGTCAGCTCGCTCATCTCCGGATCCGGCAGGAAGACGGCATCGGGAATGCGCGCCTTGAGGGACGCCACCAGCGCCGGTGCGTCCGCGGTCGCCTGGTAGCCCTCGAAGCGGACGAACATCGTCTCGATGCGCGCCCCCGGCCGGGCGGCCGGAAAACCGACCTGAATCGCCAGGCCGTTGCGCTCGGAGGCGGACGCGAAGCGGCCGCACCGCGCCGTCGGCTGTTCGGTGAGCGGCAGCGTGGTTCCGAACCGGCGCTCGGCCTGGACCAGCGACATGCCGAGCGTGATGCCGTCCCATCCGGGTCCGGACTTGCCCAGCTCGAGGGCGGAGAGGGGATCTTCGGCCGCCGGCTGCGCGAGTCCGGCCACCGGCAGCGCGAGGAGCGCCAGCAGCACGCCGAGTCCCCGCAGGAATCCGCTTCCGCCCGTCGCTCGACCCTGACTCATTCGACCCTCCCGCGCTTTTCGTTGCCGGCAGTCTCCCGCCGAAGTCGCGCCGGCGCACGCCGCACCGCGGCGTGAAGCGGCCGGCGGGGTAGAATGCGCGGCTCTCCGGGAGGTTTTCCGCGCATGCCGCCGATCATTTACACGATGAAGAACCTGCGCAAAGTCACGCCGCAGGGCAAGGAGATTCTCAAGGGCATCTGGCTGTCCTTCTTCCACGGCGCCAAGATCGGCGTCCTCGGCCACAACGGAGCCGGCAAGTCGACGCTGCTGCGCATCATGGCCGGCCTCGACAAGGACGTCGACGGCGAGTGCTTCCTGGCCGAGGGCATGACCGTCGGCCTGCTCCCCCAGGAGCCCGCGCTGCCGGCGGGGCGGACGGTCCAGGAGGTCGTCGAGGAGGCGGTCGCCGACAAGAAGGCGATCGTCACGCGCTATGAGGAACTCGCCGCCAACTACTCGGACGACACCGCCGACGAGTTCGCGAAGCTCCAGGACCGGATCGACTCGGAGAACCTCTGGGAGCTCGACCGCCACCTCGACATCGCCATGGACGCCCTGCGCCTGCCGCCCGCCGACCAGGAGGTCTCGGTGCTCTCGGGCGGCGAGAAGCGCCGGGTCGCGCTCTGCCGCCTGCTGCTCCAGCAGCCCGACCTGCTGCTGCTCGACGAGCCGACCAACCACCTCGACGCCGAGTCGGTCGCCTGGCTCGAGCGCCACCTCGCCGAGTACGCCGGCACGGTGGTAGCGGTCACCCACGACCGCTACTTTCTCGACAACGTCGCGGGCTGGATCCTCGAGCTCGACCGCGGCGCCGGCATCCCGTGGGAGGGCAACTACTCCTCCTGGCTCGAGCAGAAGAAGGACCGGCTCGAGCGCGAGGAGAAGGAGGCGTCGTCGCGCCGGCGCACGCTCGAGCGCGAGCTCGAGTGGGTGCGCATGGCGCCGCGCGCCCGCCAGGCCAAGGGCAAGGCGCGTCTGGCCAACTACGAGCGGCTGCTCGCCGAGGAGCAGGCGCAGGAGGCGCGGCGCGACCCCAACCAGATCCACATCCCGCCCGGGCCGCGCCTCGGCGACCTGGTGGTCGAAGCCGAAGGCCTGGCGAAGGGCTACGGCGACCAGCTGATGATCGAGAACCTGTCGTTCAAGCTGCCGCCGGGCGGCATCGTCGGCGTGATCGGCCCGAACGGCGCCGGCAAGACCACCCTGTTCCGGATGATCGTCGGTCAGGAGCAGCCGGACGCCGGCAAGCTGCGCATCGGCGACACCGTGGCGCTCTCCTACGTCGACCAGAGCCGCGAAGCGCTCGACGGCGAGCGCACCGTCTTCCAGGAGATCTCCGACGGCGGCCGCGACACGGTGATGGTCGGCAAGCGCGAGGTCAACTCGCGCGCCTACTGCGCGTCGTTCAACTTCCGCGGCGCCGACCAGCAGAAGAAAGTCAGGGACCTCTCGGGCGGCGAGCGGAATCGCCTCCACCTGGCCAAGCTGCTCAAGAGCGGCGGCAACCTGCTGCTGCTCGACGAGCCGACCAACGACCTCGACGTCGACACCCTGCGCGCGCTCGAGGAGGCGCTGCTCGAGTTCGCCGGCTGCGCGGTGGTGATCAGCCACGACCGCTGGTTCCTCGACCGCGTCGCCACTCACATCCTCGCCTTCGAGGGGGACTCGCAGGTGGTCTGGTTCGCGGGCAACTACCAGGACTACGAGGCCGACCGCCACCGCCGCCTCGGCACCGACGCCGACCAGCCGCACCGCATCCGCTACCGCCGCCTCGTGCACTGAGGCGCGTAGAATCGTCGCCGGTGATCCTCGCATTCGTCAGCCGCAAGGGGGGCGTCGGCAAGACGACGAGCGTCGTCAACCTCGCCGGGGCGCTGGTGCAGCTCGGTCACAAGGTCCTGGTGGTCGATCTCGACTCGCAGGGTTCGGCCTCGCGGGCGCTCGGGGTGGAGCGCGCCGAGCTCGCGCCGTCGATCCACGACGTCCTCTTCCGCGGCAAGTCGCTCGGCGACGTCGTGCGCCGCACGTCGGTCGACCGGCTCGAGCTGGTCACCGCCTCGGCCGACCTGCTGGGCGTCGACCTCGACGTGCAGAACCACCGGCGGCGCGATCAGCTCCTCGCCGATGCGCTGCGGCCCCACGTCGAGCGCTGGGACTGGATCCTGCTCGACTGCCCGCCGTCACTCTCGGCCATCGTGCGCAACGCCCTCGTCGCCGCCGACGGCTGGATCGTCCCGACGCCGCCCCACTTTCTCGCGTTCGAGGGGATCGACGTGCTGATCGACTCGGCGACCCGCCTGCTCCACCGCTTCGAGCGCGGCGACGAGCTGGCCGGCATCCTGCTCACCATGGTCGACTACCGCACCGCCTCGGCGCGCGCCCATGTCGCCGAGCTGCGCCTGCGCCACGGCCTGCGCATCCTCGACAGCGAGATCCCGGTCAACGTCCGCCTCACCGAGAGCCCGCGCGGCGGCCGGACGATCTTCGAATCCGACCCGAAGGCGAGCGGTGCGCAGGCCTACCGCATGCTGGCGGTGGAGCTGCTGCACCGGCTGCGGCCGGGCGAAACCATCCACCGGCCGAAGTCGTCGGGTGCCGCCGCCGGAAGCGACGATCCCGCGGCACCCGCCCTGCCCGCCGAGCCGCTCCGGCCGGCGCCCGGCGACGGCGACAAGCCCGCCAACTGACGGCTTCAAGGGCCGGCGGGCCGCGGCCCGGCCGGCAGGCAGAGCACGACTTCCAGGCCCCCCTGCGGACGGTTGACGGCGCCGATCGTGCCGCCGTGCAGCCGCACCGCGCGCGCCGCGATGGCCAGGCCGAGGCCGGCGCCCCCCGGTTCGCGCTCGCGGGCGCTCTCGACGCGCACGAACGGCTCGAAGATCGTCCCCAGGGAGCCCTCGGGCACGCCGGGACCGCGGTCGGCGACGCGGATCTCGGCGCCTTCGGGCGTGCCGGCCAGCGAAAGCTCGACCCGCGTCCCCTCCGGCGCATGGCGCACGGCGTTGCGCACCACGTTGTCGAGAGCGCTGCGCAGGGCGTCCCGATCGCCGCGCGCCCACAGCCCCCGGGCCGCGACGACCTCCACCTCGACCCGGCGCGCCTCGGCTTCGAAATGAGCGTCGGCGGCGACCTCGCCGACCAGCTCCGCGAGGTCGACCGGGTCGCGACGCGCCGGCGCGCCGGCGGTGCCGAGGCGCGACAGGGTGAGGATCCCCCCCACCAGCTCGTCGAGCCGCTCGGTCTCGAGCTCGATCCGGTCGAGCGCCGGCGCGGCGGCCTCGCCGGCGCGGCCGCGCGCCAGCTCGAGCGCCACCCGCAGGCGCGCCAGCGGCGAGCGCAGCTCGTGCGAAACGTCGCGCACCAGCTGCTGCTGCGCCCCGACGAGAGTCTGCAGGCGCGCCGCCATGGCGTCGAAGTCGCGCGCCAGGTCGCCGATCTCGTCGCGTCGCCGCGCCGCTCCGGCGGGCACCCGCGCCGCCAGATCGCCGCCCGACAGCCGTCGCACGGCGCCGCGCAGGCCGGCGACCGGCGCGGCGATCTGCCGCGCGATCCACCAGCTCGGCAGGGCGACGAGCAGCGCGAGCAGCGCCAGGCGGCCGGCGAGGGCGCGCGGCGAGAGCAGGTCGACCAGCTCGGGAGGCCGACGCAGCGCCGCGACGACGATCAGCGTCCGACCGTCGGGCGCGCGGACCGGCCGTCCGGCGAGATGATGGACGCCGATCCGCTCGCTGCGCGGACGCTCGTCCCGGGCGACCCGGAGGGCGAAGGCGGCGATCTCCTCGCCGGGCGCCGGGCCGTCCCAGGTCCCGGCGAGCGGATCGAGGACGTGGACCGGCGCCAGGCCCCGCCCCTCCATCATGCCGCGCCGGCGGCCGGCGAACTCCCGCGGGTCGCCCGGCCGCCCGGCGGCGATCCGGCCGGCGGCTTCGCTGACCCGGTGCTCGAGCATCCGCTCGGCGCCGAGCTGCCAGCGTTCGACGCCGGGGCGCGAGCGGGTGAACCAGGGTGAAGTCGCCACCAGACCCGCGGCGAGCAGCGCGACGGCCGCCCAGAGACCGAGAAAGAGGCGCAGGAAGAGGCTGCGTCTCACCGCTCCGCCTCGCGCACGACCAGCTGGTAGCCGACGCCGCGCACCGTCTTGAAGCGCTCGCCGCCGTCCGGCGCCGGACCGAGCTTGCGCCGCAGGGCACTCAGGTGCACGTCGAGGCTGCGGTCGAGGCTCGACGGCCGGCGGCCGAGCGCCTCGCGGAAGAGCGTCTCGCGGGTCACCACCTGGCCGGCGTCGCGCAGCAGCCGTTCGGCGAGCGCGAACTCGGCGCCGGTCAATTCGACCGGCGAGCCGCCGCGACGAAGCAGGCGCGCCGCCGGATCGAGCTCGAGGTCGCCGACAACGACCAGCGGCGCGACGGCCGCCGCTCCGCCGCGCCCGCGACGCAGCACGGCGCGCACGCGCGCCGCCAGCTCGCGCGGACTGAACGGCTTGGGCAGGTAGTCGTCGGCGCCCAGCTCGAGTCCGACCACCCGGTCGACCTCCTCGCCGCGCCCCGAGAGCATCACCACCGGCACCGCCGAGCGCTGCTCGCGCAGCCGGCGCAGCACGTCGAACCCGTTGAGGCCGGGCAGCATGACGTCGAGAATCACCAGGTCGGGGTTGTCCTCGAGGGCCGCCCGGGCGCCGCGTTCGCCATCGACTTCGGCGCGGACCGCGAACCCCTCGCCCGAGAGAAACTCGGTGAGCAGCTCGACCAGCTCGCGGTCGTCGTCGACGATGAGCAGGCGCGTCATGAAGGAAATCTAGCAGCGCCCGCTCCCGCCGGCCGCCCGGTTCACGTTTCTTTACCCGCGACGGGCACTTCTTGACGGCGTCGGCGCGCTGCTTGACGCTGGCGGGCGTACATTGACCTCGACGGCGGCCGCAATCCAGTCGGGTCGCCCGGACAAGGAGACCGACTTCATGAAGCGCAACTTCCGAATCTTCACCTTCGCCCTCGTCGCCCTCGCCGCCGGAGCCACTCTCGCCGCCGCCTGGGGACCGGGAGGCCGGGGCGCCGGAGACTGCCGCGGGCCGCTCGGCCTGCACGGCCGGATGGCCGGGCCGGGAATGCACCCCGGTTTCGGCGGCGGCGAGCCGTTCGCCCTGCTGCTCGAGGACCTCGACCTGACCGAAGAGCAGACCGCCCGCATCCGCGCGCTCCGCGACGCGCACCGGGAGGCCGCCGAGGCGCGCCGGCAGCAGATGGGCGACGCCTTCTTCGAGCGCTTCGACGAGGAGCTCACCACCGACTTCGACGAGGCGCAGGTGCGCGCCCGCGCCGAGGAGCACGCCCGCCTGAGGATCGAAGCCGAGGTCGAGCGGGCGCGCCACCGCGCCGAACTGCTCGCCGTCCTTACCCCCGAGCAGCTGGCGGAGCTCAACGAGAACCGCGCCCGCTTCGCCGAGCGGCGCAGCGCGATGCGGGAGCAGCGCGAGGAGATGCGTGGACGCCGGCAGGACCTGCGCGAAGGTCGGGGCGAAACCCGCCCCCGCCGCGGCGGCCGCTTCGGGCGCGACTTCTGAGCCGCCGGGGTCCGGCCCGCCCGGCCGGTCTGCTGTCGGGCGTCCCGAAGGGCGCGTCGGAGACGCGGTGACGCCTCCCCTCCTGCCGGTCCCTCAGCGGGCCGGCAGGAGCACGCGCGGCAGGCCGAGAGCGGCCGCGGCCGCTTCGAGCGCGGCGAGCGGTCCGGCCTCGAGCGCCGCCAGCTCGTCGCGCAGCGCCGCGTGCGTCGCGCGCAGGCGGGCGAAGGTCTCGCGCTCCTGGGCCGTCGGCGGCCCGTCCCCGAAGCCGACCGCCACCTGGTAGAGAAAGACCAGCTGCGAGTGGAGCTGCGCTCCGCCACGCTGGGCGAGGATGTCGTAGACCACCTCGGCGCCCGGATTGTGGAGCTTCGCCTCGAGCGCGCCGCAGCCGGCGACCAGTGCCTCGGCGGCGGCCCGCAGCTGGGCCGCGCGCTCCTCGCCGGCCAGCCGGCGCGCCAGGTCGGCCGCCTGTTCGCTCATCGCGCGCACCCGGCGGACGTCCGCGACCACGCCGTCGATCGCGTCGCGCACCGCCAGCGCCAGGTCGAGCTGGGCCGCGTAGTCGGCCGGCGCGAGGTCGAGCCGCGGATCGGGCAGCAGGTCGAGCGTCGCCCCGGCCACCCGGTCTCCGGCCACCAGCCGCAGCGTGTAGCGCCCCGGGATGGCACGCGGCCCGACGGTCGGATCCCCCATGTCGACCTTGGCCCCCTCGAGGCGCGCCGCCCCCTCCCAGTCGAGGTCCCAGACGACGCGGTGCAGGCCCGCGGCGGTCGGCAGGTCGGGCTGCGGGGCCGGCGTCGGCTCGTCCGGGTCGTCCTCCGGCCAGGGGGCCGGCGCCGCGACGCTCGAGAGCCGGCGCACCAGGCGACCCGCGCTGTCGCGGATCTCGAGGCCGAGCTCCCCCTCCACCGCCTCGCCCAGCCAGTAGTGGAGCACCGCGCCGCGCGGCGGATTGGGCGCCGCGCCGGCTTCGCTCCACGAGCCGCCGTAGTTCCAGCGCCGCGCCGGCGGCGGCTCGAAGAGGTGGAGCGGCGTGCTCGCGAGCTCGTCGCGCCACTGCCGCAGCGGCGTCAGGTCGTCGAGGATCCAGAGGCCGCGCCCGGTGGTGGCCACCACCAGCGAGTTGCCGCGGATCACCAGGTCGACCACCTTGGCGGTCGGCAGGTTGGCCTCGAACCGGCGCCAGCTGTCGCCGCCGTCGCGCGACATCCAGAGGCCCCGCTCGCTGCCGGCAAACAGCAGGCCGGCGCGCTCCGGGTCCTCGCGCACCGCGAAGAGCGGCTCGTCCTCCGGCATGCCGGCGCCGCGCGACACCCAGGTCGCGCCGCCGTCGGTGGTGCGGAAGAGGTACGGACGCGGGTCGCCGGTGCGGTAGGCCGAGACCGCGACCCAGGCCGTGCCGGCGGCGTGCGGCGACAGCTCGATCGCGTCGACCGTCCCCCACTCGGGCATCCCGGCCGGCGTGACGTCGGTCCACACGCCGCCGCCGTCGCGGGTGCGGTGGACGAGGCCGTCATCGGTGCCGACCCAGAGCGTGCGCGCCTCGTGCGGCGAGACGGCGATCGAAAAGATCGTGCCGTAGACCTCCACGCCGGTGTTGTCGCCGGTGATCGGGCCGCCGGACCACTGCTGCTTGTCGCGGTCGTTGCGGGTCAGGTCGGGCGAGATCGGCGTCCAGCTGCGCCCCCGGTCGCTCGAGCGCAGGAGCACCTCGGCGCCGTGATAGAGCTCGGCCGGATCGTGCGGCGAGACGGCGATCGGGGCCGTCCACTGGAAGCGGCGGCCGAGCGCCGCGGCGCCGTGCCCGGACGGGTTGGCCGGCCAGGCCGAGACGTTGCGCCCGTTGTCGCTCGCCGCGTCGTGGACGGTGAGGATGCCGCCGTACTCGCCGGCGTAGGCGATGCCCGGCTCGAAGGCGTCGAAGACGAAGTCCCCCGCCTCGCCGCCGCCCGCCCACTTCCAGTCGCCGAGGGTGATCCCCTCCCAGCGCAGCGAGTTCGACGGCGCCGCGCCGGTTCCCTGGTCCTGCATCGTGCCGCCGACCCGGAACGGTTCGCCGCGGTCGGCGTCGACGTTGTAGAACTGCGCGATCGACAGCTCCGGCGCGAACCAGCTGGCGCCGCCGTCGAGCGAGATGTCGACGCCGCCGTCGTGCGAGACGATCATCCGCCGCGGATCGACCGGGTCGATCCACAGGTCGTGATGGTCGGCGTGATGGGTGCCGTCGACCGGGTGGACGGTGCGGCCACCGTCGAGCGAGCGCAGCAGCGGCACCTGCGGAATCCAGACGGTGTCGGGGTCGCGCGGGTCGACGGTGAGCACGGTGTAGTACCAGGCGCGCTGGCGGATCGACTTGTGGGCGTTGATCCGCCGCCAGCTCTCGCCGCCGTCGTCGGAGCGGAACAGGCCCCCCTCCTCGGCCTCGATCAGCGCATAGACGCGGCGGCCATCCGACGGCGCCACCGCGACGCCGACTTTCCCCCAGATCCCCTCGGGCAGGCCGTGGCCGGTGAGCTGGCGCCAGCTGTCGCCGCCGTCGGAGGATCGGTAGAGGCCGCTGCCCGGTCCGCCGCTGACCAGCTCCCAAGGGCTCCGGCGCGCCTGCCAGAGTCCGGCGAAGAGGATGCGCGGGTTGGAGGGGTCGAAGGCGACGTCGGAAGCACCCGTCTCCTCATCCCGGAAGAGCACCCGCTCCCAGGTCTCGCCGCCGTCGAGCGTGCGATAGACGCCGCGATCGGGCCCCGGGGCGAAGGGGTCGCCGAGTACCGCCGCGAAGGCGATGCCGGCGTCGCGCGGATGGACGATCATCGTGCCGATCTGCCCGGGGTGCTTCCAGACGTGGCTCCAGGTGGCGCCGCCGTCGGTGGTGCGGAAGATCCCCTGGCCGCGGATGACGTTGCCGCGGATGTTGGCCTCGCCCGAGCCGACGAAGACCACGTTCGGATCGGAGGGCGCCACGGCGAGCGAACCGATCGAGGCGACCGGCTGGTCGTCGAAGACCGGCCGCCAGGCGAAGCCGCCGTCCTCCGACTTCCAGACGCCCCCCTGCGAGGTCGCCGCCCACCAGATCCGCGGGTCGCCGGGGACGCCGGCGGCGCGTGAAACCCGGCCGCCGTTGGCCGGTCCGATGGAGCGCAGCTCCAGGCTGTCGAAGCGGCCGGCGGGTTCGTCCGCGATCGCCGCGCCGGCCAGCGCTGCGGCGAGGACCACTCCGGTTCCACAGACTCTGGCGCGCATCGTCGATCTCCCGTCGGCCGGCGACTCCATTGCGATTCCGGAGCGAGAACCTACGATCGACGTGCCGCCCGGTCAAGGATCGCGCGAACGGAGCGGTTCACCACGGCCCGATCCCGCTCCGCCCGCGCCACGGCGTTCCCCTCAGGGCACCGCCCCGCTCCACTGCGTCGTGTCGCCGGTCTCGAAGTCGCCGAAGAACGGCAGCTGCGAGACGAGGATCGACGGCGTCAGGTAGAGCAGCAGCGGATCGTGGTCGGAGAGCCGTTCGACGACGCCGGCGGCGTTGCGCGCCACCTCGGGGAAGTCGGCGTTGATGCGCGCGTGCTCGACCCGCAGCTCCGCCGTCGAGGCCATCACGCCGGCGCCGACCAGCGCGTGGTCGAGCGACTGCGCGTTGCCGTCGAAGACGAAGGAGTACTCGCCCGCGTTCACCAGGGCGAAGTCCGGCGTCACCAGGTCGATGCCGTCCCCCGGAACGACCGTCTGGTCGTCCGGCACCGGCGCGCCGGCGATCACGCCCATCGAGTGCACCAGGCCGTCGTTGACCTCGAAGGCGTTGAAGTCGCCGATCAGCACGATGTTCTCCTCGGGATCCGCGGTCTGGCGGGCCTGCACCAGGTCGGCGAGGTCCTCGGCCTGGGCGAGCCGCTTCGCGCGCACCCGGTCGCCGACCGTCGACCAGCCGTTCGAACCGGGCGCCGGGCTCGCCGCGCCGTTGAGCGAGCGCAGGTGATTGACGAGGACCGTGACCGGCCAGGCGTCGCCGCCGCCGAAGTGGACGATCGCGCCAAGGCGCAGCGGCGGGCGGTCGTTGAGCAGTTCGGTGGAGAGGTCGGGGTTGACGAACAGCGTCCCGGCGAGCTCCTGCACCACCTCGACGACCTCGACCCGCGGGGAGGCTCCCACCAGCGCGGTCTTGACGAGGTAGCCGACGTCGATGCCGCCGACGTCGTTGCCCTCGACCAGGTGGGCCGCATAGAGCGGATCGGGCTGGCCGTCGGCGATGGCGTCGGCGCTGATGCGCGCCGCCAGCGCCTGCAGGGTCGACAGGTTCTCCACCTCGACCACGCCGACGATGTCCGGCGTCCCGAGGTAGTCGCGGATGCCGAGCGAGGCGCGGCCGAGACGGCCGTCGAAGGCCACCGGGGTGAGCACCGGCTCGCCGATCGACGGATCGTTGACGTCGTCGAAGAAGCGCTCGAGATTGTACGAGGCGATGGTCAGCTCGACGCTCTCGGGCGGCGTGACCGCGGTGGCGGTCGGACCGTCGCCCACGGTGATCACCGCGCCCGCCTCGGGGACGATCGTGTACTTGCGGAAGGCGTAGTCGACCGGGCCGGAGACGCCGCCGAGCAGGGCGCCGGCCCCCGCGTCGATCGCCGCGTGGCCGCCGGCGTCGCTGTCGACGCGGATCGACTCCGGGTTGGTGTCGAAGCGCGGCACGGTTCCCGGCGCCGGATCCGGCTCCTGGACGCCCGGCTCGCGCACCGGCCGCGGATGCCCGGTCACCGTGGCGTAGAAGACCCCGTTGGTGGTCGCCGTGGCGTTCGGCTCGTTGACGTTGCCGAGGGTCGGGCCGGCGACGGTGAGCGACGCCGCCGAGACGCGCATCCCCTCGACCCGCTCCATCTGATCGAAGGCGCCGGCCGGGTCGGGGAACGACAGGGTGAGCGGCACCGGGGTCGGCAGCGGGTTGCCGGTCGACAGCTGGACGACGACCGGCGAGGAGAGCTCGGTCAACGGCGGCTGCAGCGGGTCGGCGGGGGGGACGAACTCGACCACCGTGGCGCTGACCTGGACCAGCGCGCCGACCTCGGCGCTCGCCGGCGGCGCCGAGCTGGTGAAGACGAAGATCCCCTCGGAGGTCATCGGGTCCGCGTCGGCCCCGGCGTCCGGCGTCTGCAGGAAGAAGCCGTTCGACTTGCGCGCCGTCACCACGCCGCTGGTGGTCACCGCGGCGCCGACGATCGGCGAGGCGGAGCCGGAACCCTGGATGTCGTGGATCGGCACCAGGGTGATGTCGTCGTTCTGGATCGTGCCGAGCCCGCTCAGGTCGCCCGGATCGGCGCCCGAGAGGTTGGCCAGGGTGACGGTGAAGGTCTCGTCGGCCTCCGTCGTCGCGTCGCCGTTGACCACCACGGTGAAGGTCGTCGAGGTCGCCGGCGGGACGATCGACAGCGGCACGTCGTTCTGGTCGACGTAGTCGCTGTCGGCGGTCGTCGCGGTGCCGTCGTCGACCGAGGCTTCGAAGCTCACCGCGCCGGCCGGCGAACCGCTGACCGAGATGGTGAAGACGAAGTCCGTCGTGCCGCCGGTCCCCTCGGCCTGGCTGACGTTGTCGATGAACACCGACGGGGTCGCGGCGCCGAAGGTCTGGCCGGTATTGACGTCGCCGCGGGTGTGCGGCTGCGAGGCGGCCCAGGTGAAGTCGGCGTAGGTCGTGCCGGTGCCCCCGAGCTGCAGTGAGTGGCCGACCGGGCTGGTTCCCGCCTCGGCGACGCCGATGTCGACCGACGGCGTGCCGTCCGCGGGCCCGCCGACGGCGACAAACGTTCCCTCGTAGCTGAGGAACTGCACGACGGCGCCGCCGTCGTCGATCAGCGCCACGCCGTCCGGCGCGCCGTTCTGCAAACCGGAGATCGGAAACCAGAGCGTGCCGTAGCCGTTCTGCTGGTTCGGGAGGACGCCGGAGAGCGCGGTCACCGAGTAGGGGGTGCCGTCGTTGCCGTTGTACGGCTGCAGGGTCCAGGAGGTCAGGTCGGTGCCGGCCGGGCCGGCGATCTCGACCCCTTCGTCGACGTCGCCGCCGCTGTTGTCGTAGTGCAGCTCGTTGATGAAGACGGTCTGGGCGGAGGCGGCCGCGGCGAGGCCCAGGGCCATCGCCAGCGAGAGCGCTGCGGAACGCATCGGAGTCATCGGAGTCCCTCTTCTCTGGAGCCTTGCTGCCGTTCTCGGGGGGCGTTGCGGGTGGGGGAATCCTATCCCAGCGCCCGGTGGCGGCCGGGTGACGGCGAGGTCACGATCCGGGCGTCCGCCCGGCGGGCCTACCCCGCCAGGCGGACGGCGTTGCGCCCCCCCGCCTTGGCGGCGTAGAGGGCGCGATCGGCGCGCTCGACCAGGCTGGGGGGGAGGCGCCAGGCATCCGGGACGGTAGTGGCAACGCCGACGCTGACGGTGACCACGCGTGCGCATTCCGAACCCGGGTGGGCGATGCCGCGCGCCTCGACCCGCGCCCGCGCCTGCTCGGCCAGCTCGAGCGCCGCCTCCGCGGTGGTGTTGGGCAGCAGGGCCGCGAACTCCTCGCCGCCGTAGCGGCAGACCAGGTCGCCGGCGCGGGTGCAGGCGGCGCCGAGCGTCTGCGCCACTTCGGCCAGCACGGCGTCGCCGCGCAGGTGACCGTGCGAGTCGTTGTAACGCTTGAAGAAATCGATGTCGAACAGGACGATCGACAGCGGACTCTCGGCGCGGATGGCGCGGCGCCACTCGAGGTCGAGGGTGCGGTCGAACTGCCTCCGATTGGCGAGGCCCGACAGCGAGTCGACGATCGACAGCTCTTCGAGCGTCCGGTTGAGCTCCTGCAGCCGCCGGTTGGTCTGCTCGAGGTCTTCCGAGGTCTCCTGCAGCCGGCGGTTCACCGCCGCCAGGTGGACGAGGCCGGCCAGCTGGTCGGAGAGGGTCTGCAGCAGCGAGACCGTCTCCTGGGTGAAGACCTGCGGCCGGTCGTTCTCGAAGTTGAACACCCCGAGGGCGCGGCCGCGGAAGTGGATCGGGATCGCCAGCTCGGCGGTGACCTGCGGGAAGAGGGGCACGTAGTCGGGGTCGCTGCGCACGTCGAGCGCCAGCTGGGCGCGCTGCAGATGGAGGGCCCGCCCGACGATGCCGCGCGAGGCGGACAGGTGGCGCAGCGGCTCGGCCGGCAGCGGATCGCGCGCCGCGATCGCCCTGAGCTCGAGGCGCGGCCGGTTCGGGTCGACGAAGTAGAAGCTCGTCACCAGCAGGTCGAAGCGGTCGCGCAGCCGGGCGGCGATCGTCTGGAGCACCGGCTCGAGCTCCTCGGCTTCGAGCGCCACCCGCGACAGCTCGGCGAGCAGCTCGAGCTGCTCGGCGCGCCGGGTCACCTCGTCGTGCAGCCGGGCCGCGGCGATGGCGCCGCCGATCTGCCGGGCCACCGCCTCGAGCAGGGGGAGCTCGCTCTCGACGCCGCGGGTCCGCCGATCCTCCAGGTTGAGGATCGCCACCACTTCGCCGCCGTGGAAGATCGGCAGGCAGATCTCGCAGCGGATGTCGGGCGCCACCGCGACGTAGGCGGGGTGACGGTGGGTATCGGAGAGGACGACCGGGTGCCCGGTGAGCGCCACCTCCCCCACCACGCCGCTGCCCAGCGGCCGCACGTAGCCGGCCGCCACCTCGATCGGAATGCGCGCCGAGATCGCCTCGGCCACGAAGACTCCGCGCTCGCGGTCGATGCGCGCGAAGCCGGCGTGATCCCAGTCGAACCGCTCGACCAGCAGGTCGGTGATGCGCTGCAGCATCGGCACCAGCTCGAGCCCCTCGGTGGTGACTCGAGCCACGGCATTGAGCCGCTCGAGCGCGTCGAGCGTACTCTCGGCGGCCTGCGGCGTGCGGGCTGAGCGAGGTGCTCCGGAACTGGTCATCGGCAGGTGGGTTCCGTCGCGAAATGATGGCACATGCCGCGCGGGACGGGGCCGCCAGGCCGGGTGCGCGGTGCTATCCTCGTCTCCTTCGCGGCCCCGGCCGCGGCCGGCATGCCCGAGACCCCCCGCTCCCGCACTCACCCTGTTTCCGTCGGCGGTGTCACCGTCGGGGGCGGCGCGCCGGTGGTCGTGCAGTCGATGGCCAACACGGACACCGCCGACGCCGCCGGTACCGCGGCCCAGGTGCTCGAGCTGGCGCGCGCCGGCTCGGAGCTGGTGCGGATCACGGTCAACGTCGACGAGGCCGCCGCCGCGGTGCCGGAGATCCGACGCCGGCTCGACGACGCCGGCTGCGCGGTGCCGCTGATCGGCGACTTCCACTACAACGGCCACCTGCTGCTCAGCCGCCATCCGGAGTGCGCCGCGGCGCTCGCCAAGTTCCGCATCAATCCGGGCAACGTCGGGCGCGGCCGGCGGCACGACGAGCAGTTCGCCACCATCTGCGGCGTCGCGCGCGAGCTCGGCAAGCCGGTGCGCATCGGCGTCAACGCCGGCTCGCTCGACCCCGACCTGGTGATGGCGCGCATGCAGGAGAACACCGACCGCGACCTCGGCCTCGACTCCGACCAGATCCTCGAGCAGTGCATGCTCGAATCGGCGCTCGCCTCGACCGAGGCGGCGCTCGCGGCGGGGCTGACCGAGAACCAGATCGTCATCTCCTGCAAGGTCTCGCGGCCGAGCCACCTGATCGCCGTCTACCGCGAGCTGGCCCGGCGCACCCGCCAGCCGCTCCACCTCGGGCTCACCGAGGCGGGCATGGGGATGAAGGGGCTGGTCTGGTCGTCGACCGCGATGGGGGTGCTGCTCGCCGAGGGGATCGGCGACACGATCCGCGTGTCGCTGACGCCGCGGCCCGGCGGCGACCGTCGCGAAGAGGTCTTCGCGGCCTGCGAGATCCTCCAGTCGCTCGGCATCCGCTCGTTCCAGCCGCAGGTCACCGCCTGCCCGGGGTGCGGGCGGACGACCTCGACCACCTTCCAGGAGCTGGCGCAGCGCGTCGAGGAGCACGTCAAGACGCACCTGCCGGAGTGGAGAGAGCGCTACGAAGGCGTCGAAGAGCTCAAGCTGGCGGTGATGGGGTGCGTGGTCAACGGGCCCGGCGAGTCGAAAGCGGCCGACATCGGCATCAGCCTGCCGGGCACCGGCGAGGCGCCGACCTGCCCGGTGTTCGTCGACGGCCGCCAGTTCGCCACCCTCTCGGGCACGTACGAGGAGCTGGCCCGCCGCTTCCTGGCGATCGTCGACGACTACGTCGCCACCCGCTACCCGCCCCGGGCCCCGGCCGGCGACGCCTGACCGGCCGCGCCGGCGATAGAGTCGGCGGCGATGGCGATCTCGTCCGACGCCTTTCGCGACGCCCTGCGTCACTTCCCTTCCGGAGTCACCCTGGTGACCCTCGCCGCCGGCGGTCAGCGGCACGGGCTGACCGTGTCGGCGTTCGCCTCGGTGTCGCCCGAGCCGCCGCTGATCGCGGTGGCGATCGATCACCGGCACCGCGCCCACGCGCTGCTCGAGCTTGCCGACGCGGTCTTCGCGGTCAACATCCTCGGCGAGGATCAGCGCGCGCTGGCCGATCGCTTCGCCTGGTCCGAGGAGGAAGATCGCTTCGCCGCGGGCAACTGGTCGGCCGCGGTCACCGGCGCGCCGGTGCTCGCCGACGCCCTCGCCTGGCTCGACTGCACGATCGCCGCGCGGCACGTCGCCGGCACCCACACGCTCTACGTCGGCCGCGTCGAGGCGAGCGCCGTGCCGCGTCCCGACGGAGTCCCGCTGCTCTACTGGAACCGCGACTACCGGCGGCTCGCCGTGCCACCGGAGTGAGCGGCACCGGGTCCGGAGTCTCCGGCCGATGGGTCGCCACCTGCGCGCGCGGCCTCGAGGAGATCCTGCTCGGCGAGCTGCGCGCACTCGACCTCGCCGACGCCGGGGTCGACGTCGGCGGCGTCCGCTTCCGCGGCGACTTCACCGCCGGCATGCGGGCCAACTGGCGGTTGCGCAGCGCCAACCGGGTGCTGCTCGAACTGGCGAGCTGGCCAGCGCCCGACGACGCGGCGCTCTACGCCGGGGCCCGGACGCTCGACCACCCCTGGCTGACGCCCGACCGCACCTTCGCCATCCACGCCACTTCGAGCCGCTCGCACGTGCGCGATACGCGATGGGTGGCACTCAAGGTCAAGGACGGCCTGGTCGACGGCCAGCGCGAGCGCTTCGGCCGCCGCGCCTCGGTCGAGCGCGACTGGCCCGACCTGGCGCTGCGCGTCCGCCTGCACGGGGACCGGGCGACGCTGCTGCTCGACACCTCGGGTGAGCCGCTCGACCGCCGCGGCTACCGCACCGAGACGACCACGGCGCCGCTGCGCGAGCAGGTCGCCGCGGCGGCGATTCTCGCCTCGGGCTGGGACGGCCGCGGTCCGGTGGTCGATCCGATGTGCGGCTCCGGCACGCTGCTCGCCGAGGCGGCGGCGATCGCCCTCGGCCTGCCGCCCAACCGGCTGCGGGAGGTCTGGGCCTTCGAGCAGCTCCCCGACTTCGACCCCGCGGCTTTCGCCCGCGTGCGCGCCGAGCCGATTCCGGCGCCGGGGCCACAGGTCGAGCTCTGGGGCGTCGACCGTGAACCGTCGGCGATCGCCGCCGCGACGCGCAACCTCGAGGCCGCCGGCCTGCACGGTCGCGCGCGCCTGGCGGTCGGCGACGGATTCGCCTTCGAGCCCCCCCCGGGCCCCGGGCTGCTGGCGGTCAACCCGCCGTGGGGCGAGCGCCTCACCGACACCGACGTCGCCGCCTGGCGCCGGCTCGGGGACCTGCTCAAGCAGCGCTACCGCGGCTGGAAGGCGGTCGTCCTCGCCGGCGGCGAAGGCCTCGGCAAGCACCTCGGCCTGCGCCCGGCCCGCCGCCTGCCCGTGCGCAGCGGCCCCCTCGACGCCCGCATCCTCGTCTTCGACCTCTGGTAACCCGCCGCTCGCCGCGAACACCGCCGAAGAGCCGGCACCTGAACGAAGCGGAAAGACCGGCAGACAAAGACCAAAGCCCATAGAAGGGAAAAAAGCAGCAGGCGGCAGCTGGAGGCGAGCTCCAGGCGGCTGCGCCGGGTGCACCCGAGACCTGCTAGATCCCGCGCGGAATCGTCGTCCTCTTTTCCTTCTATGGAAGCTTTTCGCCATTGTCGCTCGCCGCCGGTCGACAGCAGCTGCCTCCCTTCGACTTCCTGTCGCGTGAATGCGGGGAAGTCGCGAACGAAAAGACCAGGGCCCAAAGAGGGAAAAACAGGGCGGACGAAGTCCTTTCGCCGCCCGCTGGATACGGTGACGCCCGGCTCCTTGCGAATCGCCCGCGAGGGCGACGGTCCCCGGCGTGGTACGGTGGCCGGCCAACGGATCGGCAGGGCGCGACGGCAGCGCCTTCCCCGGAAGGGGTCGTCGGGGGCCGTCCCCGGGCGAGTCGGCGGGACTTCACGAAGGAGACGACATGCGCAAGTGGCTCGGGACGACCCTCGGTCTGGCGATGATGGCGACGGCGTGCGGCGGCGGGCAGGAGCCCGTCGCGGGCGACGCCGAGAAGGAGGCGCGCGAGACGATCCGCCGCGCCCGGACCGGGGAGAAGATCCGCCAGACCGACTCCGGACTCGACCCCTGCGCCCTCCTGCAGAACGGCATGGTGGCCGAGGTCTTCGGCGTCGAGCCCGCCGCCCTGACCTTCACCGCCGGCAGCTCGCGCCACCCCCTGTGCACCGCCCGCTGGCGCAAGCCGGACGCCGACCGGATCGAGGCCGAGGCGCCCCAGCAGATGATGGATTACATGAAGCGGCGCATGGAGGCGCAGCAGAAGGGGCAGCCGTTCGACGAGAAGATGCCGACGGCGCGCACGGAGAACGAGGCCAGCCTGACGATCAACAACGAGCCGCTCGCCGGCGCCGCCGACGCGGTCGCCCGCCTCGAGCAGATCGTCGCCCGTCTCGGCGAGGGGGTCACAACCGAGGTGCGCGGCCAGGAGCACACCACCCGGGTCGTCTACGACGACTGGACCGCAGGGGTCGGCGACCGCGCCGCCTGGGCACCCGGTCTCTCGCAGCTCTCGGTGGCGGCGGACGGCGTCCTCTTCCACGTCGGTGTCCAGGCCTTCCCGGACGCCGACGACAACCGGGCGAAGGCGATCGAGCTGGCGCGCCGGGTCGCGCAGGCGCTCTGATCGGGAGCGGTTCCGCGTCCACCGCGCGGAACCGTCCCGAACTGTGCCGTCCGGCTCGCCAGTGATCGGGGAGAATCGTAATGAGCTACATGCTGTTGATCGTCGAGCCCGCCGGCCAGCGTGCCGAGCGCAGTGAAGCCGAGGGGCGCGCGCTCTACGACGAGATGCTGCGTTTCGGCAGGGACCTCGAGGCCCGGGGCCTGCTCCAGCTCAGCCAGGCGCTGCGCAGCGACGCCGACGGCGTCCGCGTGCGGGTGCGCGACGGCAACACGCTGGTGTCGGACGGCCCGTTCGCCGAAGCCAAGGAGATCGTCGGCGGCTTCTTCCTGCTCGACTGCGAGACGCGCGAGCAGGCCGTCGCGATCGCCGCCGAGTGTCCGGCCGCCGGGTTCGCGACCGTGGAGGTCCGCGAGCT
>CAYYIK010000005.1:0-50659 GCA_964471955.1 uncultured Thermoanaerobaculia bacterium
GAGAACTCGGGGCTCGAGAAGTTGGCGTCGTCGTCGACTTCGACGAGGTAGCCGGTCGCCCCCGCGGCGGCCGTCCAGGTGAGCGTCGGCGCGGTCGGCACGCCGGTCGCGCCGTTCGCCGGCGAGGTCAGCGTGGCCGAGCCCGGCACGGCGGTGAGGACGACCAGGTCGGCGGTCGCCGAGTGGCCGCCGCTGCCGGTGGCCGTGCCGTCGACGGTGATCGTGTAGGTGTTGGCCGGCACGGCGCCGGTGTTGCCGATCGTCAGCGTCGCCGTTCCGGGCGGGGTGATCGTGTTGTCGTCGAACACGGCGGTCGAGCCGGCCGGGTGGCCCGAGCGGGTCAGCGTAACCGTGTTCGAGAAGCCGGCGATCTGGCCGACGTTGACGGCGATGTCGGCCGTGTCGCCGGCGCAGATCGTCTGCGTCGGCGGGTCGGCGGCGAGGAAGAAGTCGGGCGTGCCGCAGGCGTCAATGCGGATGGCGCCGATGCGCGTCGACCACTGGGAGGCCGGGTTGTACTCCCCGGTGAACCAGAAGGTGCAGCCGTCCACCGGATCGATCGACATCGACGAGTAGTCGCCGTACCGGTTGCTGCCGTTCGCGGCGCTGCCGGCCACCAGGACGGTCTCCGGAATCGACATCGTGCCGGCGGGGTCGCCGGCGACGCGGCCGGTGAAGCTCAGCCCGGGGAAGACGGCGCCGTCCGAGACGTTGTAGCCGAGCAGGATGCCGCCGTCGGCGTTCATCGCGCTGCCCGCCATCCAGCGATTGGTCGTGTTCGGCGTCCAGGTCCCCTCCTGATGGAGGGCCCAGTTGCCGCCGCTGCGCCGCAGCTCGAACCAGCGCACGCCACCGTGATCGGCGCCGATGTCGGTCACCAGGTTGCCGACCAGCGCCTCGTGGGAGCCGAAGTTGCGGTAGGCGAGGCGGTTCATGATCACCTCGCGCAGCGGGTCGAGCGAGGAGCCGCTCCCCTGCGCCACCCCCGGCATCCCCATGCAGAAGAAGCTGGTCAGGCCGCAGAGGGTGGAGTCGAACTCGGCGGTCGAGATGTCCGGCAGCTGGGTGAAGGTCGAATTGGCCGGGGTCACGAAGTCGACGTCGAAGGCCCAGATCTCCAGCAGGTCGTTCGACGGCATGCCGCCCGGACCGTGCGGTTCGGTGTCGCGATGGCGCATGAAGATCCCGGGCGCACCGGCGGGCGGCTGCTGCGCTCCGTCGTGGTCGGCCGGCGTGAAGGCCTGGAAGCCGAAGCCCGCCAGGTCCGGCCCGGTGAAGCGCTGCATCGTCGCCGCGTTGCCGGCCAGCATCTGCTGCCGGTCGAGGGCGTAGACCGCCGGGCTGTTCTCGTTGGTCGACACGTAGTAGGCGTCCGGCCAGACGGCGTACTTCGGGTAGTCCGGGAAGTTCGGCGTGGTGAAGTCGTAGCGGAAGTAGGCCCCCGCCGGGTCGTTGGTCTGCGAGATGTAGACGCAGAGGTGGTTGCCACTGCTGGCGAACTCCGACAGCAGCCAGCGGTCGGCCGCCTCGTCGTAGAGGACGATCGGGTCGCCCAGCCCGCTGGCGCACGAGCCGCCGGAGCCCAGGGTGTCCATCGCCACCGGGCCGAAGATCACCGCGCCGGTGGTCTTGTCGTGGACGGTGACCAGCGCGCCGCCGCCGCCGTTGATCGACTGGACGAACTCGTCGGGGCCGACGTCACCGACCGTATCGGGCGGATTGACGCCGGTGAACCCCTGGCCGTTGACGTTGACCAGCACCGAGACCGGCGGGCCGGCGCCGCGCTGCGGCTGGCGCGCCAGCTCGACCAGCGCGTCGGGCACCGGCGCCTCGATCTTCCCCTCGGGCACCGGCCGCCGGCGGCGCGGCACCTCCTTGATCGGATCGCCCGGCTGCCAGGCGCGCACGACCGGCAGGTCGCGCAGTTCGACCTCGCCGCGCTGCGGGACGACCGCTTCGCCGACGACCTGGGCGCCGCGCAGGACGACGCGCGGCTCGTCGGCCGCGGCCGCCGAGAGGACGAAGAGGGAGGACAGGGCAAGGCACGCTGCGGCGGGTGACCTCATTCAGAAGCTCCCTTCGGTTGGACCGTCGAACGGATCGGCGGGACGTTGCGGATTTTCCGGGCGAGCCTACCCCAAGTCCCGGCGAGCGCGAGCGGCAGGGTTCACTCGCCGCCGGCCGGCTCGGACGGGGCGGGCAGCTCGAGGATCCGCAGGTCCCCGATCCGGCTGGCGAGGCGGACCTCGGCCCCCCCGGCTCCCAGCTTCGCCCTCCCCCGCCGGGTGCGCGGCCCGATCTTCTCGACGGCGAGCGAGTAGTCGGTCGCCAGCATGCCGGTCCCCTCCAGCACGACGTCGGCATCGGTCGCCGGCGCGAAGGTCACCGCGACGTTGCCGGTGGTCGACTCGAAGCTCGCCGGCCGGTTCCAGGGCTCCGGACCGAGGACGGCGGAGATTTCGCCGCTCTCCGTGCGCACCCGCAGCGGTCCGCCCGCCACGCGCAGCCGCACCGGGCCCGAGCCGCTCTCCGCCTCGAGCGCCCCGAAGGCACCGCGCGCCTCGGCCAGCCCCTTCGCGGTGACGATCCGCAGCGCCACGCCGGCGGGCACGGTGACCGCGAGATCGATGCGGCGGCGCTCCCAGCCCGGCCCCGGCGTCACCTCGCCGCCGGCGAAGGCGGCGCTGAGGGTCCGCTCGGCCCCCTCGCCGGCGATCTCCACCCGCTCGAGTCGCGGATCCTCGCGCTGCCGCTGCGCCGAGGCGATCCACTCCACGCGGCTCTCGGCGAAGGTCCGCACCCGCACGTCCCCCCAGGGGTTGTCGATCACCAGCCGTTCGAGCCCCTTGGCCTCCACCCCCGCCTCGTGGCGCTCGATGCTCCAGTCGGCGGGGATGCCGTCCGCCCCGCCCGCCTGCGCCGTGGCGCCGCGCGGCGACAGCAGCGCCAGCGTGAGGAGGGCGAGCGGCAGAACCGGAAGAGAGCGGAGGCGGCGCATCGTGGAGTTCGGCGTCATGGGCCGGACGTTCTCACACCCCCGTCCGGCCGTCGAGCCGCCGGGCCGGGCCTCAGCGGCCGCTGGCCAGCAGGGCCGCCGGGTCGAGGTCGAGCGGCAGGGGGGTCAGGTTGCGCGCGCCGTCCGGGCCGAGCACCACGAGGTCCTCGAGCCGCACGCCGAAGCCGCCCGGTTCGGGGGCGTAGAGGCCGGGCTCGAGGGTGAGGACGTCGCCGATCTCGAGTGCGCCCTCCTCCGCCGCCTCCTTGCGGAAGCTCGGGTACTCGTGCAGCTCGTAACCGACGCCGTGGCCGAGGCCGTGGACGTAGCCGGAGAGCGTGCCGGGCGTGTCTATCGGCGTCGGCCAGCCGCGGACGGCGAAGAACGCGCAGGTGGCCTCCTGCAGCTCCCAGCCGCGGGCGCCCGGCCGCGCCAGGCGGTGGGCCTGTTCGAGCGCCGCGCGCACCGCGGCGTGGGCGCGCGCCAGCGGCTCCGGTGGCGCACCGACGCAGAAAGTGCGGGTCGCGTCGGCGTAGAGGCGCCCCCGGGGGAAGAGGTCGACGACCAGCGCCTCGCCGGCGCGCAGGACGCGCTCCGGCGTGCCGGCGTTGTGGGGGACTCCCCCCTCCTCGGCCGGCGCGACGATGTTGCCGCGCGGCTCGCTGAGCCCGTGCCCGGCGAAGCCGAGCGCCACCTCGCGCTTGAGGCGCGCCACCGTCAGGCGTTCCCCTTCGCTCCACAGCTCGCCGTCGCGCACCACCGCCGCGGCGAGGCGGCCGGCGAGGCCGCGGAAAGTCGCGACGACCACTCCGGCGACCCGCTCGATCTCGGCGATCTCGGCCGCCGACTTCCGTCTGCGCGCCCGGCGCAGCGCCTCGTTGCCGGCGACGAAGCTCCAGCCGCGCGCACCCAGCCGGCCGACCGCGTCGACCAGCACCCCCGCCGGCCAGGAGCCGGCGAGCGCCAGGCGCCCCGGGGTGACGCCGCAGGCCGCCAGCGCCGACGCGAGCCAGGCGGCGAGCAGATCTCCCGGCTCGGCGTGCTCGCGCACCAGCCGCGCCAG
The DNA here is from genome assembly GCA_964471955.1 of uncultured Thermoanaerobaculia bacterium. Lineage (GTDB taxonomy): Bacteria > Acidobacteriota > Thermoanaerobaculia > Multivoradales > JAGPDF01 > JACTMI01. Next base: position 4,059 of record CAYYIK010000005.1, read on the forward strand.
GTCGAGCGCCTCGGGGGAGAGCAGGTCGAGGCCGCTGCGCCCGGCCTCCTCGCGCTCCATCGGCGTGTAGTAGGCGAGATGTGGCGCGCCGCCGCGCGGCACCACGACGAAGGCGTCGCCGAGATGAGCGCCGCCGGCGAAGGCCGCCAGATCGGGATCGGCGTCGCCGTGGCCGAGGACCACCGCGGCGACGCAGTCGGCCCGCGCGAGCTCGGCCGCGAGCCGCGCCCTCACGCGATGTGCGGGGCGAGGAACTGCTTGAAGGCCGCCTTCGGCACCGCGCCGCGCGTCTGGTCGACCATCTGGCCGTCCTTGAACAGCACGAAGGTCGGGATGCTGGAGACGCGGAACTGCATCGCCAGCTCCTGGTTCTCGTCGACGTTCACCTTGCCGATGCGCAGCTTGCCGTCCAGCTCCTCGGCCAGCTCGTCGAGCACCGGGGCGACGACCCGGCAGGGCCCGCACCAGACCGCCCAGAAATCGAGCAGGATCGGAGTCTTCGACTGCACGACCTCCGACTGGAAGTTGTCCTGGGTGACCGTCACGACCTTCGGGCTCGCCATGTCGCCTGTCCTTTCGCCTGCGATGAATTCGCCGCGCCGCTCTCAGCCGGCCGGCCGGTCCGCGCCGGCCCGCCGTTGAGAACGTCGGGAGGCGCGGAAGTATTCTCTCCCCGATTCGACGTCGCGCGCGATCTGCGCCCGCAGCGCCTCGAAACCGTCGAATCGCCGCTCGTCGCGCAGGCGCTCGAGGAACGCCACTTCGACCTGGCGGCCGTAGAGGTCCCGGGAGAGGTCGAACAGATGGGTCTCGACCAGCCGCGCTCCGCCGGCGTGCAGGGTCGGCCGGCGGCCGACGTTGCTCACCCCCGGCAGCTCGCCGGCCTCCCCGTCGATCGTCGTCGCGGTGACGTAGACCCCGTCGAGCGGGAACAGCTCGTGGTCGGCCGCCAGATTGAGGGTCGGAAAGCCGAGGCGGGTGCCGGCGCGGTCGCCCGGCACCACCCGCCCGGTCACCGCCCAGGGGCGACCGAGCAGGCGCGCCGCCGCGCCGACCTCCCCCGCCGCGATGGCCCGGCGGATGCGGGTCGCCGAGACCGCGGCACCGTCGAGCTCGAGCTCCGGCACGCCGAAGGCCGCGAAGCCGAGCTCGGCGCCGAGCCGTTCGAGCAGCGCCAGATCCCCCTGGCGGTGGCGGCCGAAGGCGAACCGGGAGCCGACGTGCAGTTCGCGGATCCCCAGCCGGCCGGCGAGAGTCTCCCGCACGAACTGCTCGGCCGGCTGGCGCGCCAGCTCCGCGGTGAAGGGCAGGACCAGCAGCGCGTCGAGCCCCAGCGCCTCGAGCAGGCGCTCGCGCTGGCGCGGCGTGGTCAGGCGAGCCGGCGCCCGGTCCGGCGCCAGCAGGCGCAGCGGGTGGGGCTCGAACGTGATCGCCAGCGACGGCCGCCCGGCGGCGCGCGCCCGGGCGATCACCGTTTCGAGCACCGCGCGCTGACCGCGATGGATGCCGTCGTAGTTGCCGATCGTCGCCACCGCGCCGCGCGGCGGTGCGGCCGCTCCGGCGCTCTCTCCGAACACCCGCATCGCTCAGGCGGCGGCCGGCACCACGCCCGGGACGCCGCGCGGGCCGACGATGCGGCCGACCAGGTCGCTCGGGAAGGCGTCGGTGATCTCGACCTCGACGATCGATCCGGCCGGCGCCAGGCCGTCGTTGATCAGCACCCGGCCGTCGACGTCCGGGGCCATGCCGCGATGCCGCCCCTGCAGCAGGTGCTCGCTCTCCTCGCACGCCCCCTCGACGAAGACCGCGAGCGAGCGGCCCACCAGCGCCTTGCGCCGCGCCAGCGAGATCGGCTTCTGGCGCGCCAGCAAGCGCCGCCAACGCCGCTTCGCCACGCCGGCCGGCACCGCGCCGGCGAGCCCGGCCGCCGGCGTGCCCTCCTCCGGGCTGTAGACGAAGGCGCCGAGATGATCGAAACCGACCCGGCCGACGAAGTCGAGCAGGTGGTCGAAGTGCGCCTCGGTCTCGCCCGGGAAGCCGACGATGAAGGTGGTGCGCAGAAAGAGATCCGGCACCAGCTCGCGCCCCTGCTCGAGCAGGCGCAGATAGCGCTCCGGCGAGCCGCCGCGCCGCATGGCGCGCAGGATCTCGGGATGGCTGTGCTGCAGCGGAATGTCGAGATAGGGCAGGAAGCGCGGCTCGGCCGCCATCAACCGCAGCAGCTCCCCGTCGAGCGTCGTCGGGTAGGCGTAGAGGAAGCGGATCCACGGGATGGAGGTGCCGGCCAGCAGCGCTTCGACCAGGCGCAGCAGGCCGTGCCGGCCGTAGTCGAGGTCCTCGCCGTAGCGCGTTGTGTCCTGGGCGATCAGGCAGAGCTCGCGCGCGCCGTCTTCCTCGAGGCGCCGCGCTTCGGCGACGAGGTCGGCGATCGGCCGGCTGCGGAAGCGCCCGCGCCACTGCGGAATGGCGCAGAAGGTGCACGGGTTGTCGCACCCTTCGGCGACCTTGAGGTAGGCGAAGCCGCGGGTGGTGAGCAGGCGCGGCGCCGTCTGGTCGAAGACGACGTGCGACGGACCGGGCGGCGGCGGACCGCCTCCCAGCTCGACGATCTCCCCCACCTCGCGCAGCTGGTCGAGGCCGATGAAGCCGTCGATCTCCGGGATCTCGCGGCGCAGCTCGTCGCCGTGCCGGTTGACCATGCAACCGGCCACCAGCAGGCGGCGCACCGACCCCTCCCCCTTGCGGGCGGCCGCGTCGAGGATGGCGTCGATCGACTCCTGGCGCGCCTCGCCGATGAACGCGCAGGTGTTGACGATCACCGTCTCGGCGTCGCGGTCGTCGGCGACGATCTCGTGACCGCGCCCGGCGAGCTCGCCCAGCAGGATCTCGCTGTCGACCAGGTTCTTGGCGCAGCCGAGGCTGACCATGCCGATCTTCGACCGGCGGGAGGGGGCGTCCATGCGGGCGCGATTCTACCGGAGGGTTCTCAGCTCGCCGCCGGCGCCGCGGCCAGGCGCCGCAGCAGCCAGCGCACGAGCTGCTCGGGCGAGGCGAGCTGGGTCATGCCGAACTCGGTCGGCAGGCGCGGCGGCTGCAGCAGCGCCAGGGCGCGCGACACGCAGTAGGCGAGGTTCTCGCGCGGGCCGGCGGCGCCCCGGGCGCCGGAGAACATGGTGCGCAGCCGGTCGAGCTGCTCGCCGAGCAGGGCATCGACGTCGGACGACGAGCCGCCGCGAGCTCCCGGTGCGGCGGTGATCCGCGCCGCGGGGCGGCGATCGATGCCGAGCGCCGCGGCGCGCAGGCTCTCGAGCTGGGCGAGGTGCGGGTCGACTGCCACCGCTCGCGCCCTGGGCGCCTCCTCGTCGAGCACGAACGGCCGCCCGGCGCAGTTGGCGCGGTGGATCTTCTCGTCCTGCACGACCCAGCCGAGCTGGGTGAGGTCGAGGCGCGCCGAGACGGTGTCGGCAAGCGTGCGCACGAACGGCACGACCGCCCGGTCGTGACTCTGCTCGACGCCGTCGAACTGGTTGAGCACGTAGTGCACCCGGAAGGCGGCGAGGACCTCGCCGAGGGCGGCCAGCAGCGGATGATCGCCGAAGACGTCGGCGAGGTCGCGCAGCAGGAAGTCGATCGACGGCACCGAGTCGTCGTAGGCGTCCTCGGCGCGCACCAGCAGCTCGTGAACGAGCTCGCGCGCGTCGGCGATCCCCGGCAGCGCGAAGACCTCGGACTGCTCGGCGAAGATCGTCCGCAGGGTGCGGAAGACCATCGCTTTGACCAGGTCGGCCGCCGCCGAGGCGGCCTGCGGCAGCTGCGGCGTGAAGACCAGCGCGCCGCTGTTGGTGTAGGGGAGAAATTCGAGCACCGTGGCGTCGACGCCGGCGCGCAGGTCGAGCACGACGTAGTCGGCCGGCAGGCCGTGCAGTTCGGCGGCGAGGCGCCGGCGCAGCCCGGGGCCCATTTCGGCGAGGTCCTCGAGGTAGTGGATCGGCCCGGCGACGAAGGCGAAGTCGCGGAACCGCCCCGCGCGGTCGACCGAAGGATCGAGCCGGGTCAGGCACTCGGAGAGGCGCGCCCCCTTGCGGTGGAAGTGGTAGAGATCTTTCTGGATCGGTACCTTGAGCGTGTTGCGCACCGAGGAGGTGGCGGTATCGAGATCGACCAGCACCGTCGGCGCCCGCTTGGCGAGCTCGAGCGCGAAATTGACCGCGAAGGTGGTCTTGCCGACACCGCCCTTGCCCGAGGCGACTGGTATGATCCGGCGGGGCATGGGGGCCCGCAGCTTACCCCGCCCGCCGCCGGCCCGCCACTGCCCATTCGCCATCGCTCCGCCACCGAACCGGGAGGTTGCCGTGACCCTGAAGCGCTCCGCGACGCTGCCCCTCGTCCTCGCCCTCGCTGCCGGCCCGGCCCTCGCGGCGCCGGTCCGCGACCCGCACTCCTTCGCCCGCCCCGACGAGGTGTCGATCCGCCACCTGGCGCTCGACCTGGCGGTCGACTTCGAGGCCCACCGGCTCGCCGGGACGGCCACTCTGACCCTCGAGCGCCACGATCCGGGGGCGACGGAGCTGGTGCTCGACACCCGCGACCTGGAGATCGAGGCGGTCCACCTGGACGAGGCCACCGAGGCGACCGCGTTCCGGCTCGGCGATCCGGTGCCGACCTTCGGCCGCAGCCTGACCATCCCGCTCGGGCCGCAGACGCGGCAGGTCCGCATCAGCTACCGCACCCGTCCGGAGGCGGCGGCGATCCAGTGGCTCGAGCCGTCGCAGACCGCCGGCGGCAAGCGGCCGTTCCTGTTCACCCAGTCGCAGGCGATCCTGGCGCGCACCTGGGTCCCCTGCCAGGACAGCCCCGGCGTGCGCTTCACCTACGAGGCGACGGTGAAGGTGCCCGCCGACCTGCTCGCCGTGATGAGCGCCGAGAACCCGCAGCGCCGCTCGGCCGACGGGGTCTACCGTTTCCGCATGGAGCAGGCGATCCCCTCCTACCTGCTCGCCCTGGCGGTCGGCGACCTCGAGTTCCGGGCGCTCGGCGCGCGCAGCGGCGTCTACGCCGAGCCCTCGGTGGCCGCGAAGGCGGCCTGGGAGCTGGCCGACACCGAGAAGATGATCACCGCGGCAGAGGCCCTCTACGGCCCCTATCGCTGGGGGCGCTACGACATCCTCGTCCTGCCGCCGTCGTTCCCCTTCGGCGGCATGGAGAACCCGCGCCTGACCTTCGCCACGCCGACCATCCTCGCCGGCGACCGCTCGCTGGTGGCGCTGGTCGCCCACGAGCTCGCCCACTCCTGGTCGGGCAACCTGGTCACCAACGCGACGTGGAACGACTTCTGGCTCAACGAGGGGTTCACCACCTACTTCGAGAACCGGATCATGGAGGCGGTTTACGGCGTCGAGTACGCCGAGATGCTCGCCGCGCTCTCGCGCCGCGAGCTCGACGACGAGCTGGCGCGCCTCGGGTCCGGGCACCGCGACAGCTGGCTGTTCGGCGACTTCGAGGGGCGGGATCCGGACGAGGGGGTGGGCGCGATCGCCTACGACAAGGGGTTCCTCTTCCTCAAGACGCTCGAGTCCGCGGCCGGGCGGTCCCGCTTCGACGCCTTCCTGCGCGACTACTTCGAGGCCAACGCCTTCCGCACCATGACCACGGCGCGCTTCGTCGAGATCCTCGGCGAGAAGCTGCTCGCCGCCGACGCGTCGATCGCGGCGAAGGTACCGGTCGAGCGCTGGATCTACGGCCCCGGCATCCCCGAAGGGGCCTACGCCGTCCAGCCGGCCGCGTTCGCCAGGGTCGACGCCGAACTCGACCGGCTCGCCGACGGCATCGAGCCCGCCGCCCTCGCCACCGAAGGCTGGGTGACCCACCAGTGGCTCCACTTCCTCGCCGCGCTGCCGGCCGACCTCGCCGACGACACGCGCGCCGCCCTCGACGCGGCCTTCGGCTTCAGCCGCTCCGGCAACTCGGAGATCTTCAGCGCCTGGGCGCTGCACTCCATCCCCGCCGGCTATCAGCCGGTGATGCCGGAGCTCGAGCGCTTCCTCACCACCGTCGGCCGGCGCAAGTTCCTCAAGCCGATCTACGAGGCGCTGATGAAGACCCCCGCCGGCGCCGCCTGGGCCAGGCGCGTCTACGCCGCCGCCCGCCCCGGCTACCACGCCGTCTCGCAGACGACGCTCGACGCCATCGTCGCCGCGCCGCAGGGGTGAAGATCGAGGAACGACCCCGTGGGCGCGCTCCAGTCGTGGAGTGACCTGAAGGCAACGGCCTGAAAGCAAGGACCAAAGCCCAGAGAAGGGAAAGGACAGGCCGCGGAAGCAGGGGACGAGCACGGAGCGCCTCCGCCCTCGTCGACGAGCCGAGGTGAAGGACCGACGACGAGTCGGTCTAGCGGCCGAGCACTCGCACCGCGGACAGGCGGGCGGCCGCTCGTTCGAAACTCGCCATCTCGCCGACCCCCGAGCGCCGGTAGTCGGCGTGGATCAGGCGATCGACGAAGCCCGGACGGGCGGACTCGAGCCTCGCCGTCGCGAGGATCTCGACGGCTTCCGCACTCCCTTCGATGCCAGGGGTCGCCAGGAGCTCCCGCAGAGCCCGCAGCGCATCCTTCTTCGAGGAGCCGTAGTGGTGCTGGAGGGCGTAGTACGTCTCGGCCAGCACCCAGTCCGAGAGGAGCACGCGATCCCCCGCTCGCTGGCGCTCCCGGACGTACCGCAGAGCGACGATCGCGAGCTCCTCCGGTTCGCCACAGAGCAGGCGCAGGAGGACCGAGGTGTCGAGGCCGACGATCACCGCTCGCGATCCTCGGCGATTCCGCGCGCGATGCTCTCGCGGATCTCGTCGAGGTCGTGCCGGCCGACCCGGCATGCCGCCTCCCGAAAGGTCCCGAACCAGGAGGGGACGGGCTCGCCGTCGACGAGCTCACTCGCCGGGGGAGGCGCGTCTCCGATGGCCGCGTCGCGCGAAAGAGGGCTGTCGACGTAACTGCGCAACAGCTCGACTGCCACCTCGCGGACGGGTCGCCCCTCGAGCGCGCTCTTCGCCTTGACTCTCCGGTAGAGCTCGTCGGGGATTTCGAGGGTCGCCTTCACGCGAACAGGATAACCAGCTTCCTGTATTGCCGTCAAATCGCCCGGATTGCCACCCCGGCGCCAACGACCTACCGAGCGATCGGCATTTGTACGACGACCTTGCCGAGCGGGCGATCCTGCTGGAGATACCGGTAGGCGTCGGCGATCGCGGCGAGGTCGAAGGCGCGGTCGATGACGGGCAGGAGCTTCCGTTCGGCCAGCAGCGGCGCGGCGAAGGCGTGGAAGGCGGCGACCAGGGAGGCCTTCTCGGCGCGCGGGCGGGGGCGGAGGGTCGAGCCGGTGATCGTGAGGCCCTTGCGCAGGATGCGGCCGAGGTCGACTTCGGTCGAGCGGCCCGCCATCAGGCCGACCAGGACGAGCCGGCCGCGGGGGGCGAGCGCGTCGAGGGCGCGGTCGAAGTGCTCGCCGCCGACCAGGTCGATCGCGAGGTCGGCGCCGTGGCCGCCGGTGGCGGCGCGGAGGCGCGAGCCCAGGTCCGCGCCGAGGCGGAAGACCGCGTCGGCACCGAGCGGGCGCAGGCGCTCGAGGCGCTCCGGGTCGCGGCCGGCGGCGAGGACGCGCGCGCCGAGCTCGCGCGCGAGCTGGACGACGAAGGTGCCGACGCCGCTGGTCGCTCCGGTGACGAGGACCGTCTCGCCGGCGGTGAGCCGCCCTTCTTCGACCAGGTTGGTCCAGGCGGTGAGCGCCGCTTCGGGGAGCGCCGCGCCCTCCTCGAAGCTCCAGCCGCGCGGCAGCGGCAGGAGCTGACCGGTGGGCACGGCGACGCGCTCGGCGTGACCGCCGCCGGCGAGCAGCGCGGCGACCGCGTCGCTCACGCGCCAGCTCGTCGTCTCGGCGACGCCCGGACCGAGCGCGGCGATCACGCCGCTCGCTTCGAGCCCCGGGATCTCGCTCTCCCCCGCCGGCGGCGGGTACTGGCCGCGCAACTGGAGCAGGTCGGCGCGGTTGAGCGCGCTGGCGCGGACGTCGAGCAGGACCTCGCCGGGGCCGGCGACCGGATCGGCGACCTCGACGAGCCGCGGCGTCTCCTCCCCGCCGGGCGGCGCCGGCGCGACCGCTCTCACCGCGTCAACGCGCCGCGACGGGGCGCTCGGGCGCCGGCTTCGCGGCCGGCGCCGCGGCGTGGTGGTGCTCGGCGACCGGGATCGTCCCCTCGTGCACCCAGGCGTGCTGGCCGTCGGTGACGGCGACGCCGGTCTTGTACTTGCGCACGTCGTCGTTGCGCCAGAGGTCGCGGAAGAGCTTGGCGACCGCGTGGCGCGAGTTGCGGCAGAACAGGTCGGCGAGCTCGAGCGCGCGCCCGGCCTCCGGGCGGCCGGCGCGGCGCAGGGCCTCGGCGCGCGAGACGGTCGCCGCCATCGCGAACAGCTCGTCGACCACGTCGACCAGCCGGAAGAGGAACCCCTGCTTGTGCTGGAGCCGCCCCTGGTAGACGTTCATGCCGTGGAAGACCTGGCGCGCCAGCTTGCGCGCGTTGCGCTCGACGAAGCGCAGGTGGGTGGCGAGCCGGCCGAACTCGGCGTAGCGCGGCCAGCGCCCCCAGCCGAGCCAGCGCGTCGGGTACCACCAGGCGTAGAAGCCGGCGGCGCGCACGAACGCCCTCGCCTTGGCCCCCGCGGACTTTTCCGGGTCGATCAGGTCGCCGGCGACCTCGAGGTGCTTGTCGACCGCCTCGCGCGCCATGAACAGGTGCATGATCTCCGACGACCCCTCGAAGATCCGGTTGATCCGGTAGTCGCGGAAGATCTGCTCGGTGGCGATCGGCGCCTCGCCGCGCGCGGCCAGCGAGTCGGCGGTCTCGTAGCCGCGGCCGCCGCGGATCTGCATGGTGTCGTCGACGATCTGCCAGGTGCGCTCGGTGTTCCAGAGCTTGGCGGCGGCGGCCTCGAGGCGGATGTCGTAGCCGCCGCGGTCGGCCATCTGACAGGCGAGCTCGGTCATCGCCTCCATCGCGAAGGTGGTCGCGGCCATGTCGGCGAGCTTGTGGGCGATCGCCTCGTGCTTGCCGACCGGCCGCCCCCACTGCACGCGCTCGGCGGCGAACTCGCGGCTGATCTCGAGGCAGAGCTTGGACGCGCCGACCGAGCCGGCGGGGATCGCCAGCCGCCCGGTGTTGAGCGTGGTCAGCGCGATCTTGAGCCCCTTGCCCTCGCCGCCGATCCGGTTCTCGACCGGGACCTTGACGTCGGTGAACGAGAGCACCGCGTTGGCGAGGGCGCGCAGCCCCATGAAGTGGCAGCGGTGCTCGACCTTCACCCCCGGCGACTTCGTCTCGACCACGAAGGCACTGATCCTCTTCGAGTCGGGGTGGCGGGCCATCACCACCAGCAGGTCGGCGATAGTGCCGTTGGTGCACCAGAGCTTGGTGCCGTTGAGCAGGTAGTGGCTGCCGTCGGCCGCGAGCACGGCGGTGGTCGCCAGGCGCGCCGGGTCGGAGCCGACGTCGGGCTCGGTCAGGGCGAAGCCGGAGATCTCGCCGGCGGCGCAGCGCGGCAGAAAGCGCTGCTTCTGCTCCTCGGTGCCGAAGTAGAGCAGCGGCGTCGGCACGCCGATCGACTGGTGGGCCGAGAGCAGCGCCTCGACGTTGCCGTCGACCGAGCCGAGCAGCTCCATCAGCTTCGAGTACTCGAGCATCGTGCAGCCGAGACCGCCGTACTCGCGCGGGATCTTCAGGCCGAAGGCGCCGAGCTTGCGCAGGCCGTCGACGACGTGCTCGGGGTACTCGCCGGTGCGGTCGATCGCGACCGGATCGACCTCGGTGACCAGGAACTCGCGGAACGCCCGGTAGAACGCGGTGAACTCGGGGCGCTCCTCGGCGACCAGCGGATAGGGGTGGATCAGGTCGAGGCGGAAGTTGCCGAGGAAGAGCTCCTTGAGGAAGCTCGGGCTCTTCCACTCGGTCTCGCGCGAGGCCTCGGCGACCTTGCGCGCCTCCTGCTCGCTGACCTGCGTGCGGACGTCGGTCGGGCTCATCGAGCGCTCCTTGCCGGGCTCTCCCGGCCCCGGCGGCGGTTGCCGGCGACGGGCGACCGGCCGCGGCGCCCGTCCCGGACGTTCGCCGCCGCCTACCGCGCCGCGGCAAGAATTCTACCGCAAAGCGGCAATCTTGCCGCACTGCGGCGCACTCACCCGGACGGGCTCCGGGCCTCCCGGCGCGCCGTCAGCGCCCCGGCGACCCCCGCCAGAACCAGCGCGCCGCCGAGGGCGAAGCGCAGGGTGAACGGTTCGTCGAGCGCCAGCGTGCCGATCAGCACCGCGACCACCGGCGCGGTGTAGGAGACCATCGAGACGGTCACCGCGGTGGCGCGGGCGAGCAGCCAGAAGTAGAGGGTGAAGGTGAGCGCCGAGCCGATCAGGGCGAGGTAGAGCGTGGCGAGGACGGGCGCCGGCGCCAGCCCCCAGACGGCGTCGCGCTCGACCGCCGCCGCCAGCAGCCCGGTGACGACGCCGCACAGCAGCATCGGCACGGCGGCGAGCGACAGCGGCGAGATGCCGCTCCCCCACCGCTTGACTATCAGGCTGCCCGAGGCCGACACCACCGCCGCCAGCAGCAGAGCCGCGCCGCGCAGCTTGACGCCGGGTCCGCCCAGCTGCGCCACGTCCTCCGAGAAGATGACCGCGATACCGGCGAAGCCGGCCAGCACGCCGAGCAGGCGGCGCCGGTCGACCCGCTCCCCGGGGACGACCCAGCGCCCGAGCAGGACGATCCAGAGCGGAAAGGTCGAGAAGAGGATCGAGGCGAGGCCGGTCGGCACGACGATCTCGGCCCAGTAGATGACGCCGTAGGGAATCACGAAGGTGGCCAGGGCGTTGGCCACCCAGAGTCGCCGCTCGCGGGTCGTCGCGCCCAGGCGCACGCCGCGCAGGCGGGCCACACCGAGCAGCGCCGCGCCGGCGATCAGGAAGCGGATCGCCACGCCGGAGAGGGGCGGAATGCCGTCGAGGCCGAAACGAATCGCCGCCCAGGTGGTCCCCCAGACGAACGTCAGGACGAGGAAGGCGAGGATGGCGCGGCGACGGTCGCTCACCGGCGGAGTCTACCGGGACCCGGCGGCGGCTGGACCGCGACGTGCCGGTCGCACAGAATCGGCGGATGAACGACGCCGCCGGATTCCTGCAGCCCCTCCTCGGCCGGGCTCTCCCCTGGCTCTACGTCGACTCGAAGCTGTGGACGATCTTCGGCCTGCTCGGCAACGCCGTCTTTTCGAGCCGCTTCGTCCTCCAGTGGCTCTACTCGGAACGCCGCGGGAAGCTCCTCGTGCCGCCGGTCTTCTGGCACCTGTCGTTCTGGGGGAGCCTGATCTCGCTCGTCTACGCCCTGCACATCGACAAGCTGCCGATCATCCTCTCCTTCGCCTTCCTCCCCTTCCTCTACTTCCGCAACCTGGTCCTCATGCGCCGCGGCGGCGGACCGGCCGATCAGGGGTAGATCTTGTAGAGCATGCGCGGGTAGGGGATGGTCTCGCGCAGGTGGTCGAGCTTGCACATCCAGGCGACGAAGCGCTCGAGGCCCATGCCGAAACCGGAGTGCGGGCAGCTGCCGTACTTGCGCACGTCGAGGTACCACTGGAAGGCCTCGACCGGCAGGTCGTGCTGACGGATGCGCGACAGTAGCAGGTCGTGGTCGTGGATGCGCTGACTGCCGCCGATGATCTCGCCGTAGCCCTCGGGCGCGAGGATGTCGAGACCGAGGACGACCTCCGGATTCTCCGGATCGGGCTGCATGTAGAACGCCTTGAAGGCGGTCGGGAAGCGGCTGACCATCACCGGGCGATCGAAGTCGGCGGCGAGCAGGGTCTCCTCGTCGGCGCCGAAGTCGTCCCCCCAGACGATCGGATTGCCCTTGGCGTTGAGGCGCTCGATCGCCTCCGTGTAGGTGAGACGTGGAAACGGGCCGGCGACCCGCTCGAGAACCGCGGTGTCGCGCTCGAGCACCTTGAGCTCCTCGGCGCACTGGTCGAGAACCCTCGCCGTCAGCTCGACGACGAAGCTCTCGGCGAGGTCGCACAGGCCGTCGAACTCGAGGAAGGCGACCTCGGGCTCGACCATCCAGAACTCCATCAGATGGCGGCGGGTCTTCGACTTCTCGGCACGGAAGGTGGGGCCGAAGCAGTAGACCTTGCCGAAGGCCGAGATCGCCGGCTCGAGGTAGAGCTGCCCCGACTGCGACAGGTAGGCCTTGTCGCCGAAGTAGTCGGTCTCGAACAGCGTCGAGGTCCCCTCGCAGGCCGCCGGAGTCAGGATTGGCGAGTCGATGCGCACGTACTCACGCCGGTGAAAGAAGTCGTGGATCCCCTGCTCGACCTCGCTGCGCACCCGCAGCGCCGCGCGCTGGCGCGACGAGCGCAGCCAGAGGTGGCGGTTCTCCATCAGGAATGCCGTGCCGTGCTCCTTGGGGGTGATCGGGAAATCCTGGGTCAGGAAGTCGACGCGGAAGTCGGTCAGGCCGATCTCCACCCCGGAGGGTGAGCGCTTGTCCTCCTTGACCGTCCCCGTGAGGGTGACCGTCGACTCCTGCGTCGCCCGCTCGAGCTCGGCCCAGGCCGCCGCGGAGACGTCCGAACGCGAGGCCACGGCCTGCACGCTCGAGGTGCCGTCACGGAACTGCACGAAGGCGATCTTGCCGGACGAGCGCTTGCCGACCACCCAGCCGCGCAGAGTGACCGACTCACCGAGGTGATCCTTCAGCCGTCGAATCGAAATCGAATCCGTCATGGAACCCCGGATTCTATTCCCGAACCGGGTCGGGCGGCGGCGCGGCCGCCCCCTCCGGCGCGCGGGAGGCGAGCCCCGCCAGGGCCGCGGCGGCGGCCCGCTGCTGCGCCTCCTTCTTGCTGCGCCCCTCGCCGGTGCCCGCCAGATCGCCGCGCAGGCGCACCTCGCAGACGAACTGCTTGTCGTGATCCGGCCCCTGCTCGGCGACGATGGCGTACTCGGGCAGCTCCCACCCCCACCCCTGGACCAGCTCCTGGAGCTCGGTCTTGGCGTCCGCGGCCGCTTCGGCCGCCTCCTCGGCGGCCGTCGCCAGGAAGCGCTCCACCACGCCGCGGGCCGCCTCGAAACCGCCGTCGAGCCAGACCGCGCCGAACACCGCCTCGACCGCGTCGGCGAGGATCGATGCCCGCCCCCGGCCTCCCGAGCGCTCCTCGCCGACGCCGAGCTGCATGCGCTCGCCCAACCCCAGCCGCGCCGCGTGACGCGCCAGCGTCGGCGCCGAGACCAGCCAGGCCTTGCGCCTTGACAGCTCGCCCTCGGGCAGTTCCGGGTGCGAGCGGAAGAGCCAGTCGGCGGCGATCACCCCCAGCACCGCGTCGCCGAGAAACTCGAGCCGCTCGTTGTGATCGATCGATCCCTGCTCGTGCGCCCAGGAGCGGTGCACGAGTGCCTCGCCGAGCCTCGCCGGGTCGGAAAAGCGGTAGCCGAGCTTCTCCTCGAGGTCGTCCCGCCGGGCGCGCCACCACACGAAGGCATTCTAGAGAAAGCCGCGGCTCCGGCGAACGGGTCGCCGTCGGGAGCGCCGTTCAGGAGAGCGCGGGCACTCGCCGGAAGAGGACCGCTTCTCCGTCCTCGGCCACGAGACCGTAGTGGCGCGACGCCGCCACCCTCCGCCGCTCCTCTCCGGTGGGATCCCAGAGCAGAATCTCCTCCGCCCAGGCCTCGATCCTCGCCATGCGGATCGGCGCGTGCTCCGAGCCGCGCCGGACCCGCGACTCCCCGCGCTCCGTATAGCCGATCGGAAAGACGGCGGACGCCGGATGGAACGCCTGATAGAGCGTGAAGCCGGGCGAGCCGGTAGCCAGATGCACGTACGAATCGGCGTGCGCCATCGGCGAGACCATGAACTCGGGCGCCTGCGGCGCGCGGATGCGCACGTAGAGCGCGCTCCCTGCGCTCGCCTTCCCGGCCACGGCGAGCAGCCGCTCGAGGGACCGGTCGAACTCCCGCCAGCGCGTCTCGACGAGCGCGAGGTGACCGGCGAGCGTGCAGACCGCCAGACCGGCGGCCAGCGCACGGACACCCCGGCGGCGGGGCCGGAGACAGACGGTCGACGCCAACGCGAAGACCAGCAGCAGACGATGCTCGAGGTACGAACCGATGCCGACGACGGTCGGTGCGACGAGCGCGGCGACGAGCAGCGCACCGACGAGCGCTACGAGCGACCTCCTGCGCTCCCGCTCCGCCCGCCGCAGGCCGTGAACGGCGGCGACGCAGAGCCAGAGCCCGAAGAGCGTGAACAGGGCGCGCTCCGCTCCGCCGAACGCGGTCGCGACTCGCAGCGTCAGGATCGACAGAAGTCGGCCCAACGGATCGACCGACCATGCGAATCCGGTCGTCGGCCCGAGCTCCCCCGGGTTGAGCAGCGTCCCCGCGAGGGCGAGCGGCGCGAGCGCAGCCGCTACCAGCCAGCGGCTCCGACGCGGGCGCGCAGCGAGAACCAGTGCCCCGGCGCCCAGCAGCAGGATCCCGAACGCCGCCAGGTGGGTGAGCCAGGTCACGCCGGCGAGCAGCGTCACGACCGCCAGCCGGATGGGCTCGGGCCGCTCCAGGGCGCGAACGACCGCCGCCAGCGCCAGCAAGGCCGGCACGACTCCCCAGAGGAAAGGGAAGAACCCCATGAAGAACAGGAAGTTGAGCGAGAGCGGCACGGCGACGAGCGCCGCCAGCGCCGCGTCGCCACCGAGCACTCTCGCCAGTGCGGCTACCGCGAGCGGCAGGGCGAGCAGCCAGATCGACGCGAACAACTTCTCGGCGTCGGCCGGCGCCATGCGGCCGACCGCGGCCTCCATGAGCCGTCCGTACACCCAGTTCGGGTAGACCGGCCGTGGATTCGGGCGGAACCACTGCGCCAGGCGGCCCTCCGGCTCCTCCCGCAACTGATTCGCCACGAAGGCGCTGTACTGGTGCGCGGGGCCGTCGTTCGAGGGAATTCGCGGGTGAGACCAGAGCAGGGCGAGTTCCGCCATCACCGCCAGAGCGACGACCGCCGGCAGAAAGAAGCTCGCGTGCCTCCGGGGCTCGATCCGCGCTGGCCGATCGCCGACGGTCATGGCTTCCGCCGGACCCGGGACTCCTGCGAGATCGAGGAGTCCTCCGCGCCTGCTGCCGTGCTGGCGATCGACGCCCTCTCCGTCCAGGCGCCCGACTCTACCGTCGGCTGCCGCAGGACCGGTAGCCGCGATTCACTCTCGAACCATGCGGGGGCTCTCACCGCCGCCCGAAGCGCCGCTCGAGCTCGGCGTCGGGCAGGGTGAGGACGACCGGCCGGCCGTGCGGGCAGGCGTAGGGGTTCTCCGCCCGGAACAGCTCCGAGATCAGGGCTTCGCACTTCTCGCTGGAGAGCGGGTGGTGCATTTTGATCGCCGCCTTGCACGCCAGCGAGGCGGCGAAGTCCTCGAGCACCCGGGTGACCAGATTCTCCGGCGTCGCCTCCCCGTCGGTCGCCAGGCGCAGCAGCAGGGCGCGGGCCTCCTCCGGACCGAGCGGCACCGGCGCCGCAGCCACCGCCAGGGTGCCTCCCGACAGCTCCTCGACCTCGAAGCCCAGGCGGTCGAGGGCCGGCGAGAGCGCCGCCAGTCGCAGCCGTTCCGAGCGCGCCAGGTCGAGCAGCAGCGGCGTCACCAGCCCCTGGCGCATCGGCGTCGCCGCGGCGAGCGTGCGCCGGAAGCGCTCGTAGTAGATCCGCTCGTGCGCCACGTGCTGATCGATCAGGTAGAGCCCGTCCGGCCCTTCGAGCAGGATCAGCGCCCCCTTGTACTGGCCGAGCAGCCGGAACGGCCGCACCGCCCCCGAGCGCCCCGACAGCGGCACCACCCCCCCCGCCGGCGGCGCGAAGAACGGCAGCGCGATCCGCCCGAGATCCCCGCCGCGCGCCGCCGTGCCGCCCGCGGCAAAGGACGAAAGCCTCTCTGTTGAAGACAAAGACGAAGGCGCTTCTGTTGAAGACGAGGACGAAGACAAAGACGAAAGGCTTTCAGAGAAGGGGGGCGAGGGCGGCTCGGCGGCGGTGGCTCCGGCGGGGCCGCCGGGGTCGCTCGGCGATCGGTCCCCCCGTGCGCCCGGTCCACCGGGCTGCCACGACCCCGCCCCGGTCGCCTCGCCCACCCACCCCTTCAACAGCAAGTCTTTGTCTTTATCTTTGTCTTGAACAAAAGCGTCTTGTCTTTGCGTCTCGAGCGATTGCGCCGCGGCGGGCTCGCGGACTTCGTCCGCGCCCCCGCCGCGGCCCCCCAGCCCCTCCCAGGCGAGCAGGGCCGGGTCGAGCCGGCCGACAGCTGGCGCGCGCAGCGGCGCCGGCTCCTCACCGCGCGCCCGTGCCAGGGCGGCGCGCAACGCCTCCCCCACCCGCTCGACCGTGCGGAAGTCGCGGAAGCGCACCTCCGCCTTCTGCGGATGGACATTGACGTCGACCTGCTCGGGCGGCAGGGCGAGAAAGAGAAAGAGCGACGGGAACTCCTCGCTGCGCCACTCGTCGCGCACCGCGCGGTAGAAGGCGG
Organism: uncultured Thermoanaerobaculia bacterium; assembly: GCA_964471955.1. Taxonomy (GTDB): domain Bacteria; phylum Acidobacteriota; class Thermoanaerobaculia; order Multivoradales; family JAGPDF01; genus JACTMI01. Next base: position 20,644 of record CAYYIK010000005.1, read on the forward strand.
CGAGGATCGCCCGATCGCGCACCAGGCGGCGATTGACGAAGACGAAGCTGCGCCGCCCGCGGGCGGTGGCCGGCGAGCCGACGAAACCGCTCGCTCCCGCCCCGGGGGCGTCGATCGGCACCAGGGCCGCCGCCAGGTCGGCGCCGAAGATCTGCCCGATGCGGGCGCGCAGCGCCTCCTCGCCGGCCGCCGCCGGCGGGGCCGCCGGAGCATCGAGCAGCAGGCGGCCCTCGCTGCGCAGCTCGAAGCCGACGTCGGGGCGCGCCAGGGCGTACCCCTCGGCGACCTCGACCGCGCGCCGCAGCTCGGTCTCGCGGCGCTTGAGGAACTTGCGCCGCGCCGGGACGTTCCAGAACAGCGAGCGGACGTCGATCGTCGTGCCGCGCCGGCGAGCCGCCGGCTCGGCCACCAGCACGCGGCCCCCTTCGATGCGCACCCGCGTCCCCTCGCCGTCCTGCCGAGCGGTGAGCAGCTCGACCTTCGCCACCGCGGCGATCGAGGCCAGCGCCTCGCCGCGGAAGCCGAGCGAGGCGACCCGTTCGAGGTCGTCGAAGGTGGCGATCTTCGACGTCGCGTGGCGATCGAAGGCGAGCAGGCTGTCGTCGCGGTCCATCCCCGCGCCGTCGTCGGCCAGACGCAGGCGGGTCGCGCCGCCCCCCTCGAGCTCGACCTCGAGCCGGGTCGCCCCTGCGTCGAGGGCGTTCTCGATCAGCTCCTTGAGCACCGAAGCCGGCCGCTCCACCACCTCGCCGGCGGCGATCTGCGAGACCAGCGTGTCGGGCAGGATGCGGATGCTCGGCATCCGCGAAGTCTACTGCGCCGCTCGCGCCTCCTCGCGCAGCGCCGCCTGGGCGGCGGCGAGGCGGGCGACGGGGACGCGGTAGGGGGAACAGGAGACGTAGTCGAGGCCGATGCGGTGGCAGAAGTCGATCGACTTCGGGTCGCCGCCGTGCTCGCCGCAGATGCCGATCTCGATTCCCGGACGCCGGCCGCGGCCGAGCTCGACGGCCATCGCCATCAGCTTGCCGACGCCGCTCTCGTCGATCGAGGCGAACGGGTTCTCCGCGAGAATGCCGCGCGCCAGGTACTCCATGAGGAATCCCTTCTCGGCGTCGTCGCGCGAGATGGCGAAGGTCGTCTGCGTCAGGTCGTTGGTGCCGAAGGAGAAGAACTGGGCGAAACGGGCCAGCTCGTCGGCGGTCAGCGCGGCGCGCGGAATCTCGATCATGGTGCCGAACTTGTAGCTCACCTCGATCTCCTGCTCCGCCATCACCGCGCGCGCTTCCGCCTCGAGCGCCTGCTGCTGCACCTCCAGCTCGCGCCAGTGTCCGGCGAGCGGAATCATGATCTCCGGGTGCACGTCGACGCCGTCCCGGACGCAGGCGCAGGCGGCCTCGAAGATCGCCCGCACCTGCATGCGGGTGAGCGCCGGCAGGTGGATGCCCAGCCGCACCCCGCGCAGACCGAGCATCGGATTGGTCTCCTTGAGGCGCTCGAGCGCCGCCAGGACGGCACGCTTCCCGGCCAGATCCGCCTCGGCGCCTCCCTGCTGTTCGAGCGCGTCGATCTCGTGCACCACGGCCGACTCGATCGGCAGGAACTCGTGCAGCGGCGGGTCGATCAGGCGGACGATCACCGGCAGGCCGGCCATGGCGCGGAAGAGGCCGTCGAAATCCGCGCGCTGGTGCGGCAGCAGCCGCTCCAGACACTCGGCGACCACCGGCGGTTCGTCCCGGTGGAGGATCAGGCGCTGCACCAGCGGCAGCCGCTCGGGCTCGAAGAACATGTGCTCGGTGCGGCAGAGGCCGATTCCCTGCGCGCCGTAGCCGCGGGCGCGCTCGGCGTCGGCCGGGTAGTCGGCGTTGGTCCACACCTCGAGGCGCCGGCACTCGTCGGCCCAGCCGAGCAGGCGCGACAACCAGGGGTCGCTGATGTCGGGAACCACCGTCTCGACGGCGCCGGCGTAGACCGCGCCGCTGCTGCCGTCGATCGATATCGTCTCCCCCTCCGCGAGGACCCGCTCACCGATGCGGATCTCGCGGCGCTCGAGATCGACCTCGAGCGCCGCCACGCCGACCACCGCCGGCTTGCCGAACTGGCGCGCTACCAGCGCCGCGTGGCTGGTGCGGCCGCCGCGACTGGTCAGGATGCCGCGGGCCGCGAGCATGCCGTGGACGTCGTCGGGGCGGGTCTCCGGCCGCACGAGCAGAACCGCGCGCCCCTCGCGCGCCGCCCGTTCCGCCGCGTCGGCGTCGAGCCGGATCTCGCCCACCGCGGCGCCCGGCGAGACGTTGAGCCCGCTGGCGACGCGGTCGCCGCGCCGCACGGCGGCGGTGACCGCCGCGGCGGCGAACTGCGGATGGAGGAAAAAGTCGACCTGCTCGGGAGTCACCCGCAGCAGCGCCTCGCGCCGGGGGATGAGCCCCTCGTCGACCATCTCCACGGCGATGCGCACGGCCGCCTGCGCGGTCCGCTTGGCGTCGCGCGTCTGCAGCATCCAGAGCTTGCCGCGCTCGATGGTGAACTCGATGTCCTGCATTTCGCGGTAGTGCTGCTCGAGGCGGGCGCAGATCCGCTCGAGCTCGCGCCAGGCCGCCGGCATCGTCGTCGCCAGCCGCTCGATCGGCTCGGTCGCCCGGATGCCCGCCACGACGTCCTCGCCCTGGGCGTTGACCAGGAAGTCCCCTTCGATTCGCCTCTCGCCCGTGGCGCCGCTGCGCGTCATGGCGACGCCGGTCGCCGAGTCGCCGCCGAGATTGCCGAAGACCATGGCGCAGATGTTGACCGCTGTTCCGAGATCGTGCGGGATGCCGGAGGCATTGCGATAGTCGACCGCCCGCTTGCCGTTCCAGCTGCGGAAGACCGCCGCCGTGGCGAGGCGGATCTGCTCGACCGGATCCTGCGGAAAGTCGCGCCCGGCATGCCGGCGCACGACCTCGCGGAAGCGGACGACCACGTCGCGCCAGGCGGCGGCGCCGAGCTCGCTCTCGCGCTCGGCGCCGGCCTCCCGGCGTACCGCCGCGAGGATCTCCTCGAACGGCTCGTCGGGCACGCCGAGCACCACCGAGCCGAACATCTGCACCAGGCGGCGATAGCTGTCGAAGGCGAAGCGCTCGTCGCCGGTCAGCCGGGCGAGTCCCGCCGCCACGGCGTCGTTGATGCCGATGTTGAGCACGGTATCCATCATCCCCGGCATCGACGCCTTCGCCCCCGAGCGGCAGGAGACGAGCAGCGGATTGTCCGGATCGCCGAAGCGCTTGCCGGTCTGCGCCTCGAGGCGGGTGAGCGCGGCGCGGATCTCCTCCCAGGACCCGGGCGGAAAGCTCTCGCCGGCGGCGAGGAAGGCGATGCAGGCTTCGGTGGTCACCGTGAACCCGGGCGGCACCGGCAACCCCAGGCCGGTCATCCCGGCGAGATTGGCCCCCTTGCCCCCCAGCAGCCCGCGCGCTCCGTCCCGCCCACCGGCGAACCGCTCCACCTCGTCGAGCTCGTCGAACGCGTAGACCCACCGCTTCGCCATGCCGCCCCTCCCGCGCCTGCGCCGCCCCGGCGGCGCGCCGCCATCCTAGGCCAGGCGAGGCACGGGGGCCTCGCCCGAACGGGCGGCGCGGACTCTGCCGGAAGGCAGTGGGCGATCAGGCGCGGGCGCGCAACTCGGCCTTGTCGACGACCACGGCGGCGAGGTCGGCGATCGGGGCGATGGCGCGGCGCAGGGCGGCGAGCAGGGCGAGGCGGTTGCGCCGGACCTCCGCGTCGGGATCCATCACCAGGACTTCGACGAAGAAGCGGTCGAGCGGCCCGGCCAGGGCGCCGATCGCCTCGAGGGCGCGGGCGAAATCGGCCTCGCCGCCGCGCACAGTGGCCAGCGTGCGGGTCAACCCGGCGCGGGCGGCGTCGAGCTCGCGCTCGGACTCGGCGGTCAGGCGGGCCGGATCGGGAGCGTCGGGGAGCGGTTCGCGGACGTCGCGCAGGATGTTCTGGATCCGCTTGACCGCGTGCACCACGGCGAGGAAGGCGGCCTCTTCGCGCCGTTCGCGGATGGCGCGCGCCGCGGCGCGCGCGGTGCGCCAGTCGAGCCGCTCGCGCCGCCCCTCGGCGTCGCGCGCCGCGGCGATCTCGTCGTAGGCGAGGCCGTCGCGTCCGAGCAGATACTCGGCGCGGTCCCAGAGGAAGGCGCCGAGCGCCGTGAGCGCCTCCGGGCCGGAAGGCAGCAGCCCGGCGTAGAGCGAGCGCGCCGTCTCGAGCAGGTGCGGCAGGTCGCAGGGCGTCTCCTCGGCCAGCACCAGGCGCACCACGCCGGTCGCGGCGCGGCGCAGGCCGAACGGATCCTTGCTGCCGGTGGGCTGGAACTTCGATCCGAGACCGAAGAAGCCGACCAGGGTGTCGAGGCGGTCGGCGAGCGCCACCAGACGGCCGACCGTGCCGCGCGGCAGATCGTCGTCGGCGCCGGCCGGCAGATACTGGTCGTAGATCGCCTGCCAGACCGCCTCCGGCTCGCCGTCGGCCCGCGCGTAGATGCCTCCCATCACCCCCTGCAGCGAGGTGAATTCACGCACCATCTCGGTGGTCAGGTCGGCCTTGGCGAGCGCGGCCGCCCGCTCCACTTCGCCCGCGGCCGCGCCGGCCCCGGTCGCCTCGGCCAGGGCGCGGGCGAGCGCGGTCACTCGCGCCGCCTTGTCGGCGTAGCTGCCGAGGCGGGCGTGGAAGGTGAGCGAGGCGAGCGCTTCGACCCGCCCGGCGAGCGGCCAGGAGCGGTCCTTCTCCCAGAAGAACCGGGCGTCGGCGAGACGCGCCGCCACGACCCACTCGTTGCCGGCGCGCACCCGGCCGGCGGGGTCGTCGGCGCGGTCCATCACGGTGAGGAAGACCGGCGCCAGAGCGTCGCCGCGCTCGACCGTGAGGGCGCTCTGGTGGTCGGCCAGCGACGAGGTCAGCACCTCGCGCGGCAACTCGAGCAGCGCCGCGTCGAAGGTCCCCTCCATCACCCCGGGGATCTCGCAGATCGCCGCCAGCTTGTCGAGCAGCGGCGCGTCGTCGACGAGCCGGCCGCCGTGCGCCGCAGCGCGCTCCTGCATGCCGGCGAGCAGGCGGCCACGCCGCTCCTCCGGCGCGACGACGATGCCGAGCGCCGCCAGGCGGGCGCGCCAGTCGGCGACGTCGGCAACCTCGAAGGTGGCCGGCGACAGGGTCGGGTGGCCGGCCGTCGTCCGCCCGGAGGCGACGCCGAACAGCTCGAACGGCACCACCGCGCCGTCGAAGATCGCCACCACGCCGTGCACCGGTCTCACCCACGGGCCGACGCCGGCCCCCCAGCGCATCGATTTGGCCCAGCCGATGCCGCGCAGCACGGCGGGGAGCAGATCCGCGAGCACGTCGGCGGTCGGGCGCCCCTCGAAGCGGACCGGGGCGTAGGCATACTCCCCCTTCGCCTTGACCGCCACCGGCTTGCCGACCTCCTGCCCCTGCAGCGAAATCGCCTGCCCCGCCTCCGCCTCCGGCACGTCGAGGTCGGCGACGCCGGGCGCGAACTCGCGCCGCCTGAGCTGGTCGACCGCGACGCCGAGCTTGCGCGCGAACCCCTCGGCGGCCCGGCTCGGAGCACCGTCCGCGCCCCACGCAACCGCGGCGGCCGGACCGAGCACGCGGACGTAGCGGTCCTGCTCACGCCGCGGCAGCTGGCGCAGCACCAGCCAGAGCCGCCGCGGCGTGTAGCCGACCTCGACCTCGCCGGGGGTGAGCCCGAGCGCCACCAGCTCTTCGAAGACCCGGGTCGCCAGCTCGCGGCTCGCCCCCGCGAGCATGCGCGCCGGGATCTCCTCGGCGCGGACTTCGAGCAGCAGCTCGCCGCCGGCCGGCTCAGCCATGGGAGGCGACCTCCGCGCCGGCCGCGCCCGCGAGCAGCGGAAAGCCGAGCCGCTCACGGCTCGCCAGGTACGCCTGGGCGCAGGCGATCGCCAGGTCGCGCACCCGCTTCATCAGCGCCACCCGGTCGGTGACCGAGACGGCGCCGCGCGCGTCGAGCAGGTTGAACAGGTGCGAGCACTTGAGCGCGCACTCGTAGGCGGGCAGCACCAGTTCCGCCTCGAGGCAGCGGTGCGACTCGCGCTCCCAGCCGTCGAGCTGGGCGCGCAGAAAGTCCGTGTCGGCCAGCTCGAAGTTGTAGCGCGAGAACTCCACTTCGTCCTGGTGGCGCACCTGCCCGTAGCTCACGCCGCCCGGGACCCACTGGATGTCGTAGATCGACTTCTCGAGGCCCAGGAACATGGTGATCCGCTCGAGGCCGTAGGTGATCTCGCAGGAGATCGGCGACAGATCGATGCCGCCGGCCTGCTGGAAGTAGGTGAACTGGGTGATCTCCATGCCGTCGAGCATCACCTGCCAGCCCACCCCCCAGGCGCCGAGCGTCGGCGCCTCCCAGTTGTCCTCCTCGAAGCGCAGGTCGTGGCGGGCGAGATCGATCCCCATCGCCTCGAGGCTGCGCACGTAGAGCGCCTGGACGTCGGCGGGCGACGGCTTGAGGACGACCTGGAACTGGGTGTGCTTGTAGAGGCGGAAGGGGTTGTCGCCGTAGCGGCCGTCGGCCGGGCGGCGCGACGGCTGCACGTAGGCGACGCGCCAGGGCTCGGGGCCGAGGACGCGCAGAAAGGTGTCGGGATGCATGGTCCCGGCGCCCACTTCGAGATCGTAGGGCTGCTGCAGGACGCACCCCTGTCCGGCCCAGAAGCCGGACAGCGCGAGGATCAGCTCCTGGAACGAACGCATGGGCCGGGCATCGTATCAGGCCGGCGAGCCGGCTCCGGCGCTGCCGAGGGTACGCCGGAGCACTTCGAGACTGCGCAACTCGTGCCCGAGGAAGTGCCGGCGGATCCTCCCGCTGACCTCGCCGATCTCCGCCAGCGTCGCCTCGTCCGGCGGCCGGGCCGCCAGCGCCGCCGGCCCCTCGCGCCCGATCCGCCGCCAGAACTCGAGCGCCCGCGGCGAGACGGCCACCGCCCCCGGCTGGGTGCGCGCGCAGTCGCGGCAGACCAGCGCCTCTCCCGATCCGACGAGGGAGGCCGCGGCGCCGAGCTCGCGGCCGCACTGCGGGCAGTCGAGCGGCGGCGGAAAGACGCCGGCCAGGCGCAGCACCCAGCTCTCGAAGTAGCGCACCACCGCCCGCCGGTCGGCCCCCCCGGCCAGCGCCGCGAGCGAGGCGTCGGCGAGGCGGAAGAGCGCCTCGGCCGGCTCCCCCTCCTGGGCGAAAGTCGCCAGCGTTTCGGCGAGATAGGCCGCGAGCAGCAGGCCTTCGAGGTCCCCCAGCAGCTCGCGCGGCGCGCGCACCAGCTCGACCGAGGAGATGCGCACCAGCTCCCGCCCCTCCTTCTCGAACCAGGTGACGCGGGCGCGCGCCAGCGGCTGCAGTTCGCCGGCGAAGCGGCTGAAGCGCCGCTTGGCGCCGCGCGCCACGCCGCGGCGCTTCCCCTGTTCGCGGGTGAGGAACTCGACGATGCGGTCCGCCTCCTGGAGATCGTGGACTCCGAGCAGGATCGCCTCGGCCTGGCGCAGTCCCACGGCGCGTCCTCCTCAGGAATCGGGGTCGGCCGCCGACGCGGGCCCCCCGCCGGAGGCGACGGCGTCGATCTCGGCGAGCGTCGCGGCCAGCCAGGCCTGCGGGTCGGCGATCACGCCAGTCTGGCGACGGACGATGCGGCCCTGCGGGCTGACGATGAGCGTCGCCGGCACCCGCTCGAGCGCGCCGTCGAACAGCTGCGGGCCGGCGAAGACCGGTTCGAGCGCCAGGGCGCCGGTGCCGATCAGCTCGAGCAGCTCACCGAGCCCCGCGTCGACGGTGAGCAGCCGTAGCTCGACGTCGCGCCGCTCCGCCAGCCGACCGGTCAGGCGGGCGAGCACCTCCTGCTCGTCCCGGCAGGGGGCGCACCAGCTGGCGAAGGCGCGCAGCACGATTGTCCGGCCGCGCCGCTCCTGCCAGTCGAACGGGCCGTCGAGATCCTGCAGCGGCATCTCCGGCAGGGGCAGATCGACGACCTCGAACGCTCCCGCCTCGCCAGCGCCCCGCCAGACCGAGCGGCGCCAGACCTCGAACCCGGCGAGGTCCCCGCCGTCGCGACGCCAGCAGGCGAAGGCCGCCCGCTCGCCGGGGCCGCCGCGCGGCTCGCCCGCCAGTTCGGCCGCCAGTCCCGCCAGCGCCGCCTCACGCTCCCCGGTGAGGCAGCGCAGCTCGAGCTCGAGGCGCGCGCGCTCGGGGTCGTCGACCGGCAGCTCGGTGAGGAGCCGGCGCGCCGCACCGGGGTCGCCCAGGGCGAGAGCGTGGCGCAGGCGCAGCCGGAGGGTTCGCGGATCGTCGGCCGGCGCGCCGGCGAGCAGCTCCCCGACCCGCTCCGGGCGGAGCTCGCGATCGAGCAGCAGGCTCGCCGTCCACAGCGGATCTGGGGCCGCCGCGCCGGCGAGCCCGGCCCGGGCATCCAGCACGGCGAGGAGGCGATCGTGGTACGCGGCGCCGCCGAGGGCCAGCAGGTCGATCTCGAGGTCGAGCAGGGCGGCGCCGGACGGGCAGGCCGCGCGCGCCGGCGCCAGCCGGGCGAGCGCGGCGTCGACCCAGGCGGCACGCTCCTCGGGGGCGCGCAGCCGCGCCAGCTCGCGCCCCGCCAGCAGGCGCCCCGCCAGCACCGCGGCGCTCTCCGGCGCGCACGGCTGAACCGCCAGAAGATGATCGTCGAGCTGCGCCTCGGCCGCCCTGTCCCCCACCCGGCGCAGGCCGCGGCGCAGCGCCTCGATCGACACGACGTCGGTCGGGATACCGCCCGCCGTCAGCGCCTCGATGTCGGCGGCGATCGCCTCCGCCAGTTCGCGCCCCCGGTCGCCCTCCCAGGTCGCGGCGAGTTCCCAGAGGCGGGCCGCCGCCGCTGCGTCGCGCGCGCCGACCGCACGCTCCCGCAGCCCCGCGCCGTAGCGCTCCCAGAGCTCGCCGTCCCCCAGCCGCGCCAGGGCCAGCGCCGCTTCGGCCGGACGCTCCGGGCAGAGCAGCACGAAGCTCTCGAAGGCCGCCACCGCCCGGGCACGTCGCGCCGGCGGATCGTCCGGGCGGGCGAGCAGCGCCAGCGACAGCCGGGCCCAGGGGTAGGCGGGAAAGCGCAGGGCGAGCGACTCCAGCTCGGCCTCCCACGCCGCGCCATCGAGCTCGAGTTGCGCTCGCAGATGGGCGAAGGCCGGCTCCTCGGGCGCCGCGGCGGCCGCGGCGGCGTACTCGGCCGCCACCGCCGCCGCCGCGTCAGCTCCCAGCCGTCGCGCCGCGGCGCGAACCGTCACGACGTAGGAGCGGTGGGCGTCGTAGTCGTCCGGGTGGCGGTCGCGCAGAGTGCGCGCCGCCTCGACGCCGTCGCGCCAGCAGGGGACGTCCTCGCCGCAGCGGCGGGCGAGCTGCGCCGGCTCGACCAGGGCGGCCGCCACCTGCGGATCGCGCGGGCACCCCGCCCAGTCGATCGCCGCCAGCTGCCCCGCGGCGGGGAGCGCTCCGAGCAGCGCCAGCGCCGGCAGCAGGTGCCAGGGAGACGTTCCGGCGCGGAGCTCGTCGCGGCGCGGGCGCACCGGGTCAACCCGCCAGGTGGCGCAGGAAGACCGACGCCAGGGCGAAGTAGACGAGGATGCCGAGCACGTCGTGGGCCGCCGCGAGCAGCGGACCCGAGGCGACCGCCGGGTCGAGCCGGAAACGGGCGAGCAGCGGCGGCGTGAGCGCGCCGACCAGCGCCGCCAGCGGCATGGCCACCAGCAGTGCCAGCCCCACCGCGGCGCCCAGCCAGGGGTTGCGCTGGAAGGCGAAGGCGGCCGCCGCCGCGAGCAGGCCGCAGGCGAGCCCGAGAACCGCCGCGACCTTGAGCTGCCGCCCGACGAACGCGGCGAGGTTGCCGCCGCCGGCGAACTGGCCCGCCGCCAGGTCGCGCAGCGCCACGGCCGAGGCCTGGCCGCCCACCGATCCGGGCAGGCCCATGATCACCGGCACGAAGGCGAGCAGGAAGAGCGCGTCGGGAAAGCGCGCCTGGAATCCGGCCAGCAGCGCGCCGGTGACCAGCAGCCCCGCGAGGCTGATCAGCATCTGCGGCAGCCGCAGGCGGGCGACGCGCAGGACCCGCCCCTCGTAGAGCAGTTCGCCTTCGGACGTGCCGGCCATCCGCAGCAGGTCGTCGGCGGCCTCCTCCTGCACGACGTCGATGATGTCGTCGACTGTCACGATGCCGACCAGGTGATTGTGGTCGTCGACCACCGGCACCGCCAGCAGGTCGTAGCGCGACGCCTGGCGCGCGACCTCCTCCTGGTCGGTCTCCGCGTGCACCTTGATCACCGAGCGCTGCATGATCTCGGCGAGCGGCGTCTCCGGCTTCGAGAGCAGCAGCTGGCGCAGCGACGTGACGCCGATCAGGTGACCATCCCGGTCGGTGACGTAGAGGTAGAAGATCATCTCGACGTCGCGCTTCTCCTGGATCGCGGCGATGGCGTCGCGCACCGTCACGGTCTCGGGCAGCGCGAACAGGCCGGTATCCATCAGCCGGCCGGCGCTGTGCTCGGGGTAGGCCAGCTGGGCCTGGACGCCGGTCAGCTCGCGCAGGTCGACCAGCTCGAGAAGCCGGTCGTGCAGGGCGGGCGGCAGCGACTCGAGGACGAACACCGCGTCGTCGACCGGGATGCGCTCGAGCAGGCCGGCGATCTGCTCGGGACTGAGCTCTTCGAGCAGGGCGAGCCGGCGGGCCGGCTCCATGCCGGTCAGCACGTCACCCGCCGAGTCGGGGAAGTCGGAAATGAGGAGGCGGAAGATCTCGAGGCGCTCGGCGGCGTCGAAGCGTTCGAGCACCGCGGCCACGTCTTCGGGTCGGACGCGGCCGAGCAGCTTCGTGACGTTGGCGTGGGCCCCGCGCGCCAGGAAGCGCGCGAGCGTCTCGGCGAGGACCTCCTGGCGCCGGTCGCTGGACGTCTCCATGAGCGGCCGGCAGGATAGCACGCGGCCGGCGACCGCCGCGGCCGGAGAAGGTACACTTCCGCTCGATGAACTCGCGCCCTCTCGCCCTCCTCGTCGACGACGAAACCGGCATTCTAGAGACCCTCGCCGGCGTGCTCGGCGACCAGGGTTTCCGCATCCTCTCGACGACCTCGGGCGAGGAGGCCGTCGACCTCTATCGGCGCGAGCAGCCCGACGTCGTCTTTCTCGACGTCTGGCTCCCCGACCGGGACGGCATCGAGACGTTGGCGTTGCTGCGCGAGTTCGACCCGGCGGCCGCCGTCGTCATGCTGTCGGGACACGGCACGACTTCAACCGCGGTGCGGGCGATCCGCATGGGAGCGCACGACTACCTCGAGAAGCCGCCGTCGTACGAGCAGGTGGTCGGCGCGGCGCGCGCCGCGGTGGCGGCGCGGCAGGCGGCGCTCGGGCGGGGCGGCGAGATGGCGCCCGCTCCCGGGGCGGAACCGCCGGCCGAGGAAGCCGGCCGCCCGGCCCCGCCGCCGCTGGCGAATCTGCGCCCGGGCGCGCAGCCGCAGCGCACGATCCGCCACTCGACGGTGCTCTACGGGCTCGGCCTGCACTCGGGCGGACGCACCGGCCTGGTGCTGCAGCCGCTGCCGCCGGGCAGCGGCATCCAGTTCCATTCGCTCCCCTCGGGCGAAACGATTCCGGCGCGCATCGAGGCGGTCGGCGACACCGAGTACGCGACCACGCTCGCCGGCCGCGGCGCCCGGATCAAGACGGTCGAACACCTGCTCTCGGCGCTCCACGCGTACGGCGTCACCAACCTGCTGGTCAAGGTTCACGGCGAGGTGCCGGTGCTCGACGGCTCGGCGATCGAGTTCTGCCGCACCCTCGAAGAGATCGGTCTCGAGGAGCAGGGTGAGGCGCGCCGCGAGTTCGTCGTCGACCGCCGCTACGAGGTCGGCCAGGGCGACAAGACGCTCTCGGTCGAACCGTACGACGGCTTCGCGGTCTCGTACCTGCTGCGCTATCCGCCGCCGATCGGCGAGCAGTACTGCGAGTTCGAAATGTCCGGGCCGGAGGCCTTCCGCGATCAGATCGCCCCGGCGCGCACCTTCGGCTTCCTGCGCGACCTCAAGATGATGAACGAGCTCGGCCTCGGCTCCGGCGGGCGGCTCGACAACTTCATCCTGGTCGGCGAAGACGACGTGGTCAACACCGAGCTGCGCTTCCCCGACGAGTTCGTGCGCCACAAGATCCTCGACGTGATCGGCGACCTCTACCTGCTCGGCTACCCCATCCGCGGCAAGGTCACCGCCCGCCTGACCGGCCACCGCGACAACATCGCCCTCGTCCGCCAGCTCGTCGCCGAGAACTCCCCCGCCTGATCCCCGGGAGAAGGGGACAGGCAAGAAAACTCCGCAAAGGGGGACAGGCAGGAAAACTCGAGAGAAGGTCGAGGGTCAGAGAAGGACGTGGGGGTCGGACTCAGGTCGGCCCCGCCTGATGACCCTGAATCCCCCGCCGGGAGAACTGGAACCGATGGACTCGTCCCCTCTCGGAGGCTCTCGACCAGGTCGCTCGCCGCAGACGAAGCCGACGACCTCCCTCGATTTCGCCACTGGCCGGACCCGGGGAAGCCTCTTCGATGCCCGCACGACCCCTCCAGGGGTTTTCTTGCCTGTCCCCATTCTCGGAGTTTTCTTGCCTGTCCCCTTTTCAGGCGAACTGGTGCCTGTCCCCCATTCGGGGAGTCAGTCTTCGGGGGGCGGCAGGTGAGTCTCGAGGTCGGCGGCGGCGTGGAGGTCGCGGTCGAGGTCGGTGAGAAGGCGCTGGTTCTCGCGCCAGGCGGGTTCGTGGCGGACGCGCAGGTCGAGGAAGACCTTGCGGCCGAGGAACTCCTCGAGGTCGAGGCGGGCGGCCGTGCCGATGGCCTTGATCGTCTCCCCCCGCCGGCCGACCAGGATGCCCTTGTGGGTGTCGCGCTCGACCAGGATGGTCGCCGTGATGCGGGTGGCCCGCCCCTCGCCCGGCTCCTCCCAGTCTTCGATCAGCACCGCGGTGGTGAACGGCAGCTCGTCACGGGTCGCCTCGAGCACCTTCTCGCGGATCCGCTCGGCGGCGAGGAAGCGTTCGGGATGAACGGTGAGCAGCTCCGCATCGTAAAAGGGCTCGCCCTCCGGCAGGTGGCGCCAGAGCTCGGCGAGCAGCCGCTCGCAGCCGTCACCGTCCTGCGCCGAGATCGGCACCAGGGCGGCGAAGTCCGCTCCTTCCGAGTAGGTCACCAGACGCGGCAGCAGGCTCTCCTTGTGCACCAGGTCGATCTTGTTGAGCACCGCGATCTTCGGCCGCTTCACCCGGGCGACCATCTCGAGCAGGAAGCGGTCGCCGTTGCCGAACGGCTCGGCGGCGTCGACGACCAGGCAGACCACGTCGGCCTGCTCCATCGCCTCGGTCGCGGCGCGCACCATCTGGCGATTGAGCCGGTGCAGCGGCCGGTGGATGCCCGGCGTGTCATGGAAGACGATCTGCCCCTCGGGCGTGGTCAGGATGCCGACGATGCGGTGCCGCGTCGTCTGCGGCTTGTCCGAGACGATCGCCACCTTCTCGGCGAGCAACCGGTTGAGCAGCGTCGACTTGCCGGCGTTCGGCCGTCCGACCAGCGCGACGTGACCCGCCCTAGGCACCGGCATCCTCCAGCCGCGGCTCGGCGCGCCGCACGCGCAGCGCCAGGACCCGCCGCTCGTCGGCCTTCTCGACCTCAAAGCGCAGACCGGCGTGATCGACCGCCTCGCCGGCCTGGGGCACGTATCCGACCAGGCCGGAGATCAGACCGCCGACCGTCTCGCTCGTGTGCTCCTCGGGCGCCCAGGAGAAGAACTCCTCGAGCCGCTCGACGGCGGCGCGGCCGTCGAGAAGCAGACTGCCGTCGGGCAGCAGCGTGCTCTCGGGTTCGGCCTCGTCGTACTCGTCCTCGATCTCGCCGACGATCTCCTCGACGAGGTCCTCCACCGTGACCAGGCCCTCGGTGCCGCCCCACTCGTTGATCACGATCGCCATCTGCTGGCGGCGCGCCTTGAGATCCTTGAGCAGGTCGCCGAGCAGCCGCGTCTCCGGCACCAGGAACGCCGGCTTGGCGAGGGCCGCGGCGAGCGGTCGCGGCGTGGCCCGCAGGCCGGCCAGCAGGTCACGAATGTGGAGGATTCCCACCACCTGGTCGATCGAGCCCGCGTAGAGGGGGAGCCGCGATACCGACGACTCGATGAAGAGCTCCGCCAGCCGGTCGAGCGACTCGCCCACCGGCGCCGCGACCACGTCGACGCGTGGCGTCATCACGCTGCGCACCTGGGTGTCGCCGAAGTCGACCACCCCCCAGACGAGGTCGCGATCCTCCGGCTCGAGAATCCCCTCGCGCGTCCCGACGTCGATGAACGCTTCGACCTCTTCCTCGCTGGCGGCGTCGTCGGCCGCCGGCGCGCCCCGCTCCTCGCCGAGGACCCGGCGGGGTACCAGCGGCGCCCCGAGGACCACCAGCGGCATCGAGACGGCGAGCGTGCCACGGTAGAGCCAGGTGAGCCGGCGCAGCGCCGCTTCCGGATCGCTGCCGACGAGGCTGCGTGCCGCCAGCTCCGTCACTCCGAGCACCAGCGCCACCGCCGCGCCGGCGAGCCACCAGGGTGAGCGGACCCCGCCGAGCGCCAGGGCCCGGGCCAGGCAGCCGAGCAGGAGGATCGGCACCAGTTTGGCGACCAGGTTGACCAGGTAGCGGAAGACTTCGAACCGCCGCGGGTTCTCCCAGAGATCGCGCAGCTGCCCGCCCGCCTCCTCGACCCAGTGACGCATGCGGATCGGCCCCGAGCGTTCGAGCAGTGCCGTCATCAGCGCGGTCAGCGGCACCGCCGCGACGAGCACTCCCGAGGCGATCAACCAGCGGGTGACGTGGGTCTCAGGCATCGCGCAGATACCTCCGGCGCAACCGCCGTTCGAGCTTCTCCATCTCGCCGTCGTCGGTCTCGTGGTCGTGGCCGAGGCAGTGGAGGACGCCGTGCAGCAGCAGCGTTCGCAGCTCGCGCCCCAGCGGCTCGTCCCGCTGGGCGGCCTGGCGGGTGGCCTGCGGCACCGAGATCACCACGTCCCCGAGGTGATGCCCCTCCGGCGTCGCGCCCCCCGGAAAGGAGAGGACGTCGGTCGTCCGGTCCTTGTCGCGGAAGACCCGATTGAGGCGGCGCATCGTGCGGTCGCCGACGAAGCGGACGGCGAACGAGTCGCTGTCGGGCGCCAGGTCGGCGACGAGCTGCTCCAGCCAGCCGGCGAGCGCCGGATCGGCGGCCGAGGGGAAGCGCGCCAGGCCAGCCAGATCGCAGCGCCTGACGGGGTCGCCGCCGCCCGGCGCGCCGTTCATCCGGCCACCTCGGCGCGCCGGGCGTGACGGTCGTAGGCGCCGACGATCTTCTGCACCAGCGGATGGCGGACCACGTCGCGTTCGTCGAAGAAGCAGAAGCCGATCCCCGGCACGTCGCGCAGCACCTCGAGCGCCTCCTTGAGGCCGGAGGTCTGATTGCGCGGCAGGTCGATCTGCGTGATGTCGCCGGTGATCACCGCCTTCGAGTGGAATCCGATGCGGGTCAGGAACATCTTCATCTGCTCGGTGGTCGTGTTCTGGGCCTCGTCGAGAATGACGAAACTGTCGTTGAGCGTCCGGCCGCGCATGAAGGCGAGAGGCGCCACCTCGATCATGCCCCGCTCCATCATGCGCGCCACCTTTTCGAAGCCGAGCAGGTCGTGCAGCGCATCGTGCAGCGGGCGCAGGTAGGGGTTCACCTTCTCGGCCAGATCGCCGGGCAGGAAGCCGAGCTTCTCTCCCGCCTCGACGGCCGGCCGCGCCAGCACCAGCCGCTTGACCCGCTTGTCGACCAGCGCCGCGGCGGCCATGGCGACCGCGAGGTAGGTCTTGCCGGTGCCCGCGGGACCGACCGAGATCACCATGTCGTGCTCGGCGATGGCCTTGAGGTAGTGCTGCTGGTTGAGACTGCGCGGCGCGATCTGGCCGCGCAACCCCGCCTGGGCGACACCCCCGTCGGGGTTGAAGAACGCCGCCAGCGAGACGTTCGGATCCTCGGAGAGGACGCGGATCGCCGTCGCGACGTCCTCGCCGCGCAGGCGATAGCCGCCGGCCAGCAGCTCCGAGAGCTGGCCGAGCAGCGACCCGGCGGCGGCCTCCGCGGCCGGGTCGCCGCTGATCGAAACCTGACTGCCGCGCGCCGCGAGCTCGACCCCGAAGGCCGATTCGATGCGCCGCAGGTTCTCGTCCCGGGTGCCGAACAGGAGGTCGATCCCCTCCTCGGCGAGGGTCAGCTGCAGCATGGCGGTTCCGGGGTGCCGGCGGACGGCGGCGAGGGACTCAACTCGCCGCCGATCCTACCAGACCCGCGCCGCGCGGCCGGCGCCGGGCGGCGGCTCACTTGCGGGCGTGATCGTAGAAGCCGCGGCCGCTCTTGCGGCCGTAGCGCCCCGCCTGCACCATCTGCTTGAGCAGCGGCGGCGGCGCGAAGCGCTTCTCCCGATACTCGTCGAACATGATGTTGGCGATGTAGTAGGTCGTGTCGAGCCCGACGAAGTCGAGCAGCGTGAACGGGCCCATCGGGTAGCCGCAGCCGAGCTGCATCGCCTTGTCGATGTCCTCCACCGTGCCGACCCCCTCCTCGAGCGCGCGGATCGCGTCGAGCAGGTAGGGGACGAGCAGCCGGTTGACGATGAATCCGGAGTTGTCGCGGCACTGCACCGGGTCCTTGCCGATGGCGCGGCAGAACTCGTTGACCGCGGTCACCACCGCGTCGTCGGTCATCAGCGTCCGCACCACCTCGACCAGCTTCATCACCGGCACCGGATTGAAAAAGTGCAGGCCGACGAAGCGGTCCGGCCGCTTCGACGACATGGCGAGCTGCGTCACGGTCAGCGACGACGTGTTGGAGGCGAGGATGACGTCCTCGCGCGCCACCGCGCCGACCGCGGCGTAGACCTTCGCCTTCTCCTCGACGTTCTCCACGATCGCCTCGACGATCAGGTCACGGTCGGCCAGATCGGCGAACTCCGTCGTGCCACGCAGCCGCCCCAGCGCCGCGTCGCGGTCGGCGGCGGCGAGCTTGCCCTTCTCCACCGCCTTGTCGAGCGAGCCGCGGATGCGCCCCATCCCCTTGTCGAGCAACTCCTGGCTGACCTCGCGCACGACCGTGTCGAACCCGGCCTTGACCGCCACTTCGGCGATTCCGGATCCCATCAGACCGCAGCCCAGCACTCCGACCTTGCGAATCGACATCCCGACCTCCTCGGAAACCTGCGTGAACTCAGACCGGCGTCGCCGCCGGATCGATCTCCTCGATGCGGCGCGCCTCACCGTCGCGAACGAGGCGCAGCGCCAGCGCTCCGGGCACCCGGAACGGCAGTCGCTCCGCCCACTCGACCGCCTTGACGCCGGGGCCGAGCAGCGACTCCTCGAACCCCGCCGCCGCGACCTCCGCCGGCGCCAGCCGGTAGAGGTCGAAATGGAGCAGCTCGCCGCCGGGGCCGGCGTGAATCGCCTGCAGGGTGTAGGTCGGCGACTGGATCGACGCCGGGTCGATCCCCAGGCCGGCGGCCACCCCCTGCACCAGCACGGTCTTGCCCGCGCCGAGCTCGCCCGACAGCAGCAGGACGCCATCGGGCGCCAGCTCCGCCGCCAGCACGCGGCCGAGATCGCGCGTCGCGTCGGCGTCGGCCGTCCGCCAGCTCCTCATGACGCGAGCAGCCGGTCGTGCGCGGCTCCCAGGCAGGCGATCAACTCCCCGGCGGGGACCGCGGGTCCGCCGTGACGCTGGCGCGCCAGGTCCCCCGCGGCGCCGTGCAAGTGTACCGAAAGGCAGGCGGCGAGGGCCGCCTCGTCCCCCTGCGCGAGGCGCGCCGCGACGACCCCCGTCAGCGCGTCGCCGCTCCCGCCCGAGGCCATCCCGGGATTGCCGGTGGCATTGATCCAGGCCTCCCCGTCGGAGGCCGCGATCAGCGTCCGCTCCCCCTTGAGCACGACCAGACAGCCGCCGGCCGCCGCTGCCGTCCGCACAGCGGCCAGCCGGTCGCCGGCGATCGCGGCGGTCGTCGTCGCCAGCAGGCGGGCGAGCTCGCCCGGGTGGGGGGTGAGCACGGTCGGCGCCCGCCGGGCGGCAAGGGCTTCCAGATCCCCCTCGAAGGCGGCGAGGCCGTCGGCGTCGAGCACCAGCGGCAGCTCCGCCTCGAGCGCCAGCCGGCGAACGGTCGCTCGGGTCTCCGCCTGGCGCCCCAATCCCGGCCCGATGGCGAGCACCCGGCCGGCGACCGCCGCGGCGCGCAGCCGTTCGAGGGCGCCGGCGCCGAGCTCCCCTCCGGCGCTCACCGGCAGCGGCACCGTCATCGCCTCCGGGCAGGCGTCGGCGAGCGCGGCGACCGTCGAGGCCGGCGCGGCGACGGTGACCAGTCCGGCACCGGCGGCCACCGCGGCGCGCGCCGCCAGCACCGCCGCCCCCGCCTTCCCCTCTCCGCCGGCCAGCAGCAGGACGTGCCCGAAGCTCCCCTTGTGGGCGTCGGCGGGACGGGGAGCGAGCCAGCCGGCCACGTCGTCGGCGACCAGCAGGTGGAGCGCGCCAGGCCCCGCCGGGGCGTCGCAGGGGAGGCCGAGGTCGGCCACCCCCACCTCCCCCGCCAGCGCGCAGGCGGGCGGCAGCACCAGCGCCGGCTTGAGCGCCCCCAGCGCCACGGTGCGGTCGGCCCGCACCGCCGGTCCGATCGGCTGACTGCGGTCGCCGTCGAGACCGCTCGGCAGGTCGACCGCCAGCACCGGCCGGCCGGCGCCGGCGATCGCCGCCACCAGGGCCACCCACTCGCCGGCGAGCGGCCGAGTCAGGCCGGCACCGAAGAGGGCGTCGACGATCAGGTCGCTCGCCGCCAGAGAGTCCGCCAGCTCCACGCCCGCCCCGTCGGCCGAGCCGACCGGAATGCCGAGCCGGGCCAGGACCGCGAGCTGGTGGCGTGTCTCGGGCGTCGGCTCCTTCCCGCCGTGCGCCGACCAGACGTCGACCTGGTAGCCGCGGGTGACCAGCTGGCGCGCCAGGGCGTAGCCGTCGCCGCCGTTGTTGCCGGGGCCACCGAGCACCGCCACGCGGCGCGCCGCCGGCCACCCCTCGCCGATCGCTTCGGCGACGGCCAGGGCGGCGTTCTCCATCAGCACGAGAGCCGGCAGGCCGATCTCCTCGATCGCCCGCCGGTCGAACGCGCGCATTTCGGCGATGGACAGGACTCGCAAAGGACTCTCCGGCCGCGCCGCGGCCGTGCCGATTCTAGCCGCGTCGCCGCGCGGAGAGACGGCGGCGCCGCGCACCGCCGCCCACCGCCTGACCGGCCAGGAAGCCGGTGGCCGCCGCCGCCAGGACGAGCGCCCAGCGCCCGATCCGCGGCGCGCTGCCGAGCTCGGACTCGAGCGCGTCGCGCAGCATGGCGAGGCTGCGTTCGAAGCGGCGCCGTCCGGCGACGAGCGGGTCCCGGTTCAAGGCAGCTCCTCCTCGATCTTCGCCGGCGCCGGCTCTTCCGTCTCGCCCGGCAACCCCTCCACCCGTTCGCGCCACCAGCGGCGATTGTCGTCGAGGCGACGCCGGACGGTCGTGGCCGGCGGCTCGAGCGCCGTCCAGCGCCGACGCACCGCCAGAGCGAGGAGCAGGGCGACCAGCAGGAACAGGCCGAGCAGCGCCGCCGCCGCGCCCCAGCGGGGCAACACCAGCGACAGCAGCTCGACGCCCAGGTAGAGCAGCAGGCCGAGGCTCCAGAAGATCACTCCGGCCGCGAGGCCGGCGAGAACGAGGAGGCGCAGCAGTGAACGCCCCGAGCTGGCGAGGTCGCCGATCAGCGCCTCGAACTCGGCGCGCAACAGCGCCACGAACGAGACGCCGATCTCGCGCACCATCGCCAGCCAGGGGCGCCCGCCGCTCATCGGCCGCCGATGCTCATCGACCGCACGGCGAACGACGCCGACTGCGCCAGGTCGTCGCGCACGCCGACCGCCAGCTTCTGATGCCCGCGCCGCATCAGCACCGGCATGGTGAAGACGTAGACCTGCTGGCGGGCCCGCTCGAGGTCGGTGGCGGGAATCTCGATCGGCACCGCCGCCTCCTGGACTTCGGAGATGTGCGCCTTGTCGTCCATGGCGCCGAGGAAGACGCGCACCTTCGCGGCATGCACCTCCCCTTGCGGCACCAGGACCAGCCGGCCGATGGGGATGCGCACCTCGACCGGCACCACGAAGTTGCCGTCGTCGCGCGCCGTCGCCTCGCCGCGGTCGATGACGATGCCGAGCGGGTTGCTCTCGACGTCGTAGAAGAGCGCCGACATCACGCCGTCGGACATCCGCGATTCGGTGGTCTTGTCGCGGTAGCCGTCGCGGTGACGCACCTCCCACGCCTTGTTGCGCACCCGCACCTCGATCTCGTGGAAGCGGCCGTCGCCGGCGTGCGCCGGCGCGTAGCCGAGCGAGTAGTAGTTGCGCAGGTCGTCGCCGACCCGCTCCAGGCCACGCGTCGGGTCGTTGGTGTTGAGGATCGCCAGGCCGCCGGTCTCCTCGGCGATCATCTGCAGCGGGCTCTGGATGTTGCTCCAGTGCACCGAGTCGACGAAGATCGAGGCGTTGGCGGTGCGCTCCTCGGCCGAGGCGGCCGTCGACACGCGCAGGCCCGCGGCGTCGAGGGTGTAGAAGCTCACCCGGTTGGTGTTGGCCAGCGAGACCATCTCCTGGAAGCGCCGCGACATGTCGAAGGTGTGTGCCTCGAGGAGGCCGCCGCCGCCGCTGGGGTACTTCTCCTGGACGGCGTGGAAGAGATCCTCGCCGGGAACCATGGGCAGGCCGTCCGACACGTAGAGGATGGCCTTGCGGCCCGGCAGCCCGGCGAGCGAGCGCACGGTGTTCTTGATCGCCTCGAGGCCGAAGGTCATCTCGTTCTGCACCGACTCGGCGAACATGCGCGCCACGATGGTGGCGTGGGTCGAATCCCGCGAGTTGCGGATCTCGCGCAGCGCGTCGCGCCGCTCGGAGTCCTGGCGCGCGCCGTTGGCCGACATCCGCTCGATCTCGAACAGCGCCGAGGCGATGGTCGAAGGATCGCTGGTGAACGGCCGCCGCACGTGGGGCTCGCGGTCGTAGGTCATCAGCATCACCCGGTCGGCCGGGTTCAACCGGCTGCGCAGGAACTCGCGGATCGAGGTGAAGACGCGATTGCGGTTGAACGGCTGGATGTTCCAGTTGTCGACGTAGACGACCAGGTGGAGGCGCTGGTCCTCCGGGACCTCCTCGGGCTGGAGCGCCGGCCGGACCGGTGGCGGAGCCGCCGGCGCGGGTGCGGCGGCGCCCGGCTCGGCCGCGGCCGGAGACTCCCCGGCCGACCCGTCGTCGACGGCGTAGAAATTCGTGATCGTCATCGGCCTGCCGTCCTCGAACAGCTCGAAGTCGTCCCGGGTCAGGCCGCGGATCCGGTTCCCCTTCTTGTCGGTGACGTAGACGTCCACGTTGACGACGTTGACGTCGATCGACTCGAAGAACTGCTCGCTGGTCGGCTCTTCGGCCGCCGGCGGTGCCTCCTGCGCTCGTCCGGCGACCCCGGAGAGCGCCAGGATCAGCCCGATGCAGAGCGTGCCGTGCCGGCGCCTCGAATGACCTCGCAAGTGTCTCCTCCGTCCCCGGTCAGGGGCGAACCTCGGCGGTGGCCGACCAGATCGCGCCCGAAGCCGGATCGTACAACGCCACCACCAGCCGGTTGCGCTCGCGGCGCAGCTCGAGGGTCGCCGAGTAGGTCACCTGCCGGGTCGGGTCGACCGCGCCGGGAATGGCCAGGCGCACGGGCAGCACCGGAATCGGACTGCGCGCGCCCCCCTCGTCGACCGCCGCCACCCGCAGCTCCAGCTCCGCGACGTTGAGCTCGCCGTCCGGGATGAAGGTGATCTCGCCGGCGGGGACCGCCACCGACACGTCGACCTGCATGCGGCCGAGCGAGCTGCGCTCGGCCGGCGTCACGGAGAGCTCCAGCGGCCGGACGTTCGGCCCGGCTCCGAAGAGCAGGACGCTCTCGACCGCCATCGACACTTCGGCGGCGCGCGAGGTGTCGACGAAATCGGCGCGCGAAGTCACCGTCAGTCCGGCCCGGCGGACCTCGACTTCGACGTCGTGTCGCTCGTCGTTGCGCTGCCAGGTCGGGGTGAAACCGAGCCAGTAGTAGGTGCGCGTCGCCGCCGCGGCGCGCTCGAGGGCGCGCAGACGCCCGGCGTTGAGCAGCGCTTCGCCACCGGTCCGTTCGGCGAGGTGGACGAGCGAGTACTGGGTGTTGTTCTCGCGCAGGAAGGCGGTGAAGGAGGTGCCCTCGCGCGAGCTGCCGGCGTACTCGGCCGAGTTGTCGAAGGCGGTGTCCATGCCGGGCACGTCGACCGGGAAGATGGTGTAACCGAGGCGGTTGGCGGTGTCGACCAGCGGCGCGAGCAGACGCTCGCCCTGCGAGATGCCGGGCTCCTGGAACGGCTGGCCGATGGCGCTGTCGCGGCTGCCGACCGGCGCGCGGCCGAGTCTCCCGCCACCGGGCCGCAGCGGATCGCGCCGCGCGGCGGCCGACTCGCGGCTGACGAACTCGGTGATGTCGAACGGCATGCCGCCCGACAGCATCAGGAAGACCTTGCGCCCCGGCGGATGGGCGAAGCCGCGCAGCGCCGCCGCCGCCGCCGAGACGCTGTTGCCGATCTGCTGCTCGAGCATCTCCGCGTAGGCGAGCTCATGGACGTCCAGCCGGCCGCCGACCCGGGAGCCGGTGGCCGCGAGATTGCCCTCCACCTGGGTACGCCGTTCGGAGAGCCGCTTGAGCCCGTGGGCGGGGCGATCGGTCGCCTTGCGCAGGGCCCGCTCGAGCTCCGGTGTCGACTGGCTCCAGCTGCTGAGCATCTCGAGCTGCGAGCCGTCGTAGGCGACGATCGCCATGCGGTCGGCCGGACCGAGCTGGCCGAGCTGCTCGCGGATGGCGCGCAGCACCTGGTCCCGGTCGCGCTCGGTCGAGAAGAAGTCGTCGACGAAGAGCAGGTAGCTGGTGCCCACCGGGGTGCCGGGGACGAGGTCGGGGACGCCGGCGGTCACCCCGGCTCCCGGCGGCAGTTCGACGGCCGTGCCGCCGCGCACCTCGGTGAAGTACTCGATCGGCACCTCTTCGCCGTCGACCGTCAGCACGAAATCGGCCGGCGTCAGACCGGCCACCGGCAGGCCGTCGCGGTCGGTCACCACGACCTCGAGGTTGACCACCCGGACGTCGATCATCTCGCCGAAGATCGGCGGCGGCGCCGCGGTCTGCTGGGCGTGGGCCGGCAGGGCGAGAAGCGCGGCGGCGAAGGCGGCGGGGAGGCTGCGGAGTCTCATGCGGGAATCTCCTGTCCGGATCGCATCCTGGTCATCGGACGAACTCGGGTCTGCAATCCCTGTTCCCGGCCCGCCGGACGAGATGGCCGACGACGCGCGGCCCGTCCTCGCGTGAGTTCTCGATGAAGATGCGATGGGTTTCCTTCCCCGCCTGGATGGTCCCGGCGACGTAGAGCCCGGGGACGTTCGTCTCGCAGGTCTCCGGGTCGAATTCGGGCACCCGGGTCGCCGGGTCGACCCGCACGCCGGCCTGTTCGAGCAGCGCGGTCTCCGGCTCGTAGCCGATCAGCACGTACGCCGCGTCGGCGGGGATCCTGCGCTCCCCCGCCGGCGTCCGCACGACCACCGCGCCCGACTCGAAGCGCTCGACGGCGGACGAGAAACAGGCCGCGATCGACCCCTCGGCGATGCGGTTGTCGAGGTCGGGGCGGACCCAGTACTTGACGGTCGCTTTGGGCGCCGGGCCGCGATGGACGAGGGTGACCCGCGCGCCGTGCCGCCAGAGGTCGAGCGCCGTCTCGGCGCCGGAGTTGCCGCCGCCGATCACCACCACCGACTCCCCCCAGTGTCCCCAGGGCTCCCGGTAGCGGGCGTGCACCCAGGGCAGATCCTCGCCCGGCACGCCGAGCCGCAGGGGGTTGCCGAAGTAGCCGGTCGCCACGGCCACGGCGCGCGCCCGCCGCTCGGCCGCGCCGTCGCCGCGTCGACTGCGCACGCGCAGGGTGCCGTCCGGGAGGGGCTCGATCGCCGTCACCGCCTCCTGCAGCGCCACCGGCACGCGGAAGGCCCGCACCACGCCCTGGTAGTAGGCGATCGCCTGGTTGCGCGACGGCTTCTCGTCGGTCACCGGGAAGGGGATGCCGGCGATCTCGAGCTTGTCGGCGGTGGTGAAGAACCGCATGTCGAGGGGGTAGCCGACCAGGGCGGCCACCAGCGGGCCGCGGTCGACCAGCAGCACCGAGAGACCGGCCCGCCGGGCCTCGGCGCCCAGATTGATGCCGGTCGGGCCGGCGCCGACGACGAGCAGGTCGAGCGGCGACGCCCCCTCGTCGCTCACGGTCGCGACCCGGCCGCCGGAGCCGGAACTTCGGCGCGGCCGCGCCAGAGCACCGCCACCACGACGAGCAGGGCGACGCTGATCGCCTGGGCCAGCGTCATGCCGGCGAGGAAACGGTCGTCCTTGGCGCGGAAGCACTCGACGACGAAGCGCTCGAGCGCCAGCATGGCGAGCACCGCGAGGCCGGTGCGGCCGGCGGGCAGCCCGCGGCGCAGCAGGCGGACGCCGACGCCCCAGACGACGAGCGCCAGCGCGGTTTCGTAGAGCTGGGTCGGGTGGACGCGCAGCAGCTCGCTGTCGGCGATCGCGGCGGGCAGGTCGATGCCGAACTCGCGGCGCAGGTAGTAGGCGGTGGTCGGCGGCAGGCCGTTCTCGAAGGCCACGCCCCACGGCAGATCGGTCGGCCGCCCGTAGTCGTCGCCGACCAGGAAGCAGCCGATCCGGCCGATGGCGTAGCCGAGGGCGAGGGCGGGCGTCGCGGCGTCGAGGGTGCGCCAGGCCGGCAGCCGGCGCCGGCGCATCGTCCAGACGACCGCCGCCGTACCGAGCAGGAAGCCGCCGTACCAGACCAGCCCGGAGCGTTCGAAGAGCAGCCGCCAGTCGCCGTAGAGGATGGCGTAGTAGATCTTCGCCCCCGCCACGCCGCCGACGCCCCCGGCGAAGACCAGCGCGCTGGCGGCATCCGGGTCGTCGATGCCGGCCAGCTTCAGACCGTGGCGCAGCTGGAAGAAGGCGGCCAGGAAGGCCGCCACGAGCATCACCCCGAAGGGGCTGATGGCGAGCGGTCCGATGCGAAACAGCTCCTGAATCATCGCGATTCATCCTAACATCGGGCCTTCGGCGATGACGGCCTCCACCCGCACTCCGCAGGCGCTCGAACGCGGCCAGCGCAGGCACATGATCCTGCGTCTGCTGCGCCATGCCGCGGAGCGTCCGGCGCGCCGCCTGCTCACCCGCCTGCATCCGGCCGACATCGCGCAGCTGGCACCGCTGCTCACCCCCGACGAGCAGCTCCAGCTCTGGGCGACGCTGCTCGAATTGCGCCTCGCCGCCCGCACCCTGCGCGAGCTCGACGGCGAGCAGCGCGCCCGGGTGCTCGACATCCTGGGCGACGAGCAGGTGGTGGCCATCCTCGGCCGGCTCGCCTCCGCCGACGCGGCCGACCTGCTCGGCGAGCTCGATCCGCAGCGGCGCGACGAACTGCTCGCCCGGCTCGACCCGCAGCGTGCCGGGCAGCTGACCAACCTGCTGCGCTACGGTCCGGCCACCGCCGGCGGCCTGATGGATCCCGACGTCCCCCGCTTCTTCGCCGACGAGACGATCGCCGCCACGCTCGACCGGGTCCGCTCGCTGGCCGAGAAGCGCCGGCTCTTCTATCTCTACGTGGTCGACGAGCGGGGTCACCTGCTCGGCATCGCGCCGCTCTGGCAGCTGGTGTCGAGCGCCGCCGACCGGCCGCTGCGCGACATCGTCTCGAAGGAGGTCGTCAGCGTCCGCGTCGACACGCCCGAGGAGGAGGTGGCGCGCCAGTTCTCGAAGTACGACCTGCTGCTGATGCCGGTGGTCGACGAGGACGGCCGCCTGGCCGGCGTGATCACCGTCGACGACGTCCTCGACGTGGTCGAGGAGCGGGCCACCGAGGATCTCTATCGCCTCGCCAACCTCGACACCCAGGAGAACCTCGCCACGCCGCCGGTCCGCTCGGTGCGTCTGCGCCTCCCCTGGCTGCTGGTCAACCTGGCGACGGCCTTCCTCGCCGCCGGCGTGGTCTCCTTCTTCCAGGAGACGATCGCCGCCTACGTCGTCCTCGCCGTTTTCATGCCGATCGTGGCCGGCATGGGCGGCAACGCCGGCACCCAGACGCTGACCATCCTGGTGCGCGGCATCGCCCTCGGCGAGATGGAGGTGCGCAACGCCGGTACGGTGATGGCGCGCCAGACGCTGATCGGCCTGCTCAACGGCCTGCTGACCGGCGCCGTGCTGGCGCTGTGCGCGCTGGTCTGGGAGCGCAACCTGGTGCTGGCCGGCGTGCTCGCCTTCGCCCAGACGCTCAACCTCACGGTGGCCGGCTTCTTCGGCGCCGCGGTGCCCCTCTTCCTCGAGCGCGCCCGTCTCGATCCCGCCCTCGGCAGCTCGATCTTCGTCACCACGGCGACCGACGTCAGCGGCTTTCTCGCCTTCCTCGGCACCGCCACCGCCCTGCTGTCGCTGCTGCAGCCGTGACCGGCGCGCCGCGGCCGCCGCTCGACCCGTCCGCGCTCGGCCTGCGCGCCCCGGGGAGCGCCGACGTCGCGGCGCTGCGGGAACTGCTGGGCGACGAGGCGGTTCTCACCGCCGCCGACCGGCTGGAGGCGTTCGGCCGCGACGAGACCGAGAATCTCGTCTTCGTCCCGGACGTCGTGGTCCTGCCGGCGACCACCTCGCAGGTGGCCGCGGTGCTGCGTCTGGCCAGTGCCGGCCGACTCCCGGTGGTGCCGCGCGGCGCGGGTACCGGCCTGTCGGGCGGCGCGCTGCCAGTGGCCGGCGGCATCGTCCTCTCCCTCGAGCGGATGGACCGGCTGCGCGACATCGACGAGCGCGACCAGGTCGCCGAGGTCGAGGCCGGCGTGGTGCTCGGCGACCTGCAGCGCGAGGTCGAGCGGCGCGGCCTCTTCTACCCGCCCGACCCGGCGAGCCGCGACAGCTGCCGGATCGGCGGCAACCTCGCCGAGGACAGCGCCGGGCCGCGCTCGTGCAAGTACGGCACGACCCGCCGCTGGGTACTCGGCCTCGAGGCGGTACTGGCCGACGGCTCGGTGATCCGCCCGGGCGGCCGCTCGCGCAAGGACGCCACCGGCTACGCGCTGACCCAGCTGCTGATCGGCTCGGAGGGGACGCTGGCGGTGCTCACCGCCGCGACGCTGCGGCTCGTCGCCCGGCCGCGCGCCACGCTGACCGCCCTCCTCCCCTTCCCGGCGCTCACCGCGGCGGCGGCGGCGGTCGAGCGGATCTTCACCGAGGGGCTCGACCCCGCCGCCTGCGAGCTGGCCGAGCGGGCCGCGCTCGACGCCGTGGCGCGTCTCGAGCCGCTGCCCGACGCCCTCGCGGCGAGCGCCGCCATGCTGCTGGTCGAGCTCGACGGCGAGGAGAGCGAGGAGCTGCTCGAGCGCGCCGCGCGCCTCGACACGCTGGCCCGATCGCTCGGCGGCGGCGACGCGCTGGTGGCCACCGACGCCGCCGGCCAGCGCCGGCTCTGGCAGGTGCGCCGCCGCATCGGCGAGGCGGTCAAGCAGCTCTCCGTCTACAAGGAGGCCGACGCCGTGGTGCCGCGCTCGCGCCTGGTCGAGCTGGTCGAGGCGGCGCGCGGCGCGGCGGCGCGCCACGGCCTCACGGCGGTGCTCTACGGCCACGCCGGCGACGGCAATCTGCACGTCAACCTGCTGCGCGGCGAGCTCGCCGCGGCCGACTGGGAGCGCCGCCGCGACGCCGCCGAGGAGGAGCTCTTCCGCGACGTCGTGGCGCTCGGCGGCCGGATCTCCGGCGAGCACGGCATCGGCTGGACCCAGCGCCGCCTGCTCCCCGTCGCCCTCTCCCCCGCCGAGCTCGCCCTGCAGCGCCGCCTCAAACAGGCCTTCGACCCCCTCGGCATCCTCAACCCGGGCAAGATCTTCCCGCCCGCCGAGGCGAATCGGACACCTTCTCAGCCGGCGTAGAGCTCGACTTCGCGGGCGATGCGGTCGGCCATGTGGAAGAGAGTCTGCAGCTCCGGGTGGCGGACGATCAGGTAGCCGTCGCCGACCAGGGTGGCCTTCCAGTTGCGCCGCGGCGCGCCGATCGGGGTGAGGTCGACCTCGACCAGGTTCGCTCCGAAGTCGGCGCGGATGCGGTCGAGACCGGCAATGCGGCGGATCCTCCCCTGCCCCTTCGCCCGCTTGAACGTGACGGCGACGTTCCACTTGCGCTCGAACCGCCGCCGGACCTGACCGAAGCAGGCCGCCTCGGCCCAGCCGACGTAGGTGTCGTTGTCGGTGCAGTAGTTCATCAGATCGACCAGCCGGGCGCCGGGAGGGCGGGCGCCGATCTCGCCGAAGACCACCTCGCCGTCCGCCTTGCGGTACCACTCCATGTGGGTGAAGCCGGTGCGGAAGCCGAGCGCGTCGAGCACCGCGCGCCCCATCTTCCGCCCGCCGGCCAGCTCCGGCTGGTCGAGGTCGCGCAGGGCGAACGACTGCGGGCTCACCCACTCGAGCTGGCGCTGCAGCAGCGGTCGCGGCTTGTAGAGGCAGACGTTCTCGAACGCCAGCCGGCCGTCGGCGCAGATGGTGTCGAAGGTGAACTCCTCGGCCTCGACGAACTCCTCGACCGAGACCTCCTCGACGTGGCGAACCTGGCCAAGCGCCCGCTCGAGCTCGGCGCGCGAGTCGCAGCGGTGGGTGTCGGCCGAGCCGGCGCCGGCGATCGGTTTGACGATCACCGGCCAGCCGATCCGCTCGGCCGCTTCGCGCACCTCGTCGGAGGTGCGCGCCCGGTGGTGGCGCGGCGTGCGGATTCCGGCCGCGTCGAGGCGCTGCTTCATCACCTCCTTGTCGCGGAACGGCAGCGTCTCCTCCACCGTCATCCCGGGCAGGCCGAGCGCCTCGCGGATGCGCGCCGCCAGGATCATCCCCGGCTCCCAGAGGCACTCGACCTGGTCGATGCGCACCTGTCCGGCGAGCCGCTGCATCTCGCGCACCACGCCGATCTCGTCCCACAGCGAGCGCACCTGGACGTAGTGCGCCACGTGCGCGCGCGCCACCTCGGGCAGCGCCTGGCGGGGCTGTTCTCCCAGCCCGATGACGCGAGCCCCGACCCGCGACAGGGCGCGGGTGAAGTAAGGCATCTCCGCCGGGTAGCCCGGCGAGATCATGATCACGTTGCGCGTCATCCCAGTTCGATCCTCGTGCGGGTGATCAGGCGGCGCAGAGCCGCCTCGACGACCGCCGTCTCCGGATGGCGGACGATGACGAAACCGTCCCCCTCGTAGCTGCTCGACGGCGTGGCGCCGATACGCGGCAGCTTCTTTTCCACCACCAGCGGCCCGAGCTCGCGCAGCACCTCGGCGATCCCGTGCACGGCGCGGATGCGACCGCTCCCCTGGCCGCGCAGATACGCGCAGCCGGCCGCGTATCGGCGCTCCGGCGGCGTGAAGTGCTCGAAGACCACCAGCTCGGCCCAGACGCGATAAAAGTCCACATCGTTGGCCCAGGAGATCAGGCTGGTGATCTGCGCCCCGGGCGGACGCGCCCCGACTTCGGAGACCAGCACCCGGCCGTCCGGGCGGCGGAACCACTCCATGTGCGACAGGCCGGTGTCCATGCCCAGCGCCACGAGGGCGCGGGCGGCGACCCGGCGGATGTCGTCGTAGCGCGGCTGATCGACCTCGCGCGGGATCATCACGCACCACTGGATCCACGGGTTGTCGAGCACTTCGAGCGGCGCCGGAAGGTAGTGCGACAGCGAGTGCCAGACCGCCTTGCCGCGGATCGACACGGTGTCGAACGAGAACTCCTCGCCGGTGACGAACTCCTCGAGCACCACCGGACGTTCCGGC
>CAYYIK010000005.1:50759-68410 GCA_964471955.1 uncultured Thermoanaerobaculia bacterium
GAACGAGAACTCCTCGCCGGTGACGAACTCCTCGAGCACCACCGGACGTTCCGGCGCCGGACGCGCCGCGGCCAGCGCCTCTTCCAGCTGCGCCGCGTCGGCGACGCGGCTGGTGCCGCGGGCTCCGGCGCCGGCCGCCGGCTTGAACACCAGCGGAAAGCCGATCGATGCCGCGGCGGCGCGCGCGCCGGCGGCGTCGGTGGCGCGCGCGTGCCGGGCGCAGGGGACGCCGGCGCGCGCCAGCACGTCCTTCATCCGCCCCTTGTCGCGGAAGTTGCGCGCCGTCTCGGCCCCCATCCCCTCGATGCCGAGCGCGTCGCGCACCTCGCCGAGCGGCACCTGGAGCTGCTCGAGCGCGCCGAGCAGGCGCGCCGGCGGCCCCGTTTCGGATGCCAGCGAGCGCACCGCGTCGGCGATCTGCCGCGGGTCGAGGCCGTCGGCGACCTGCCGATGCGCCGCCAGACGTCGCCGCAGGGCCTGCGGCAGGCGCCCGGCCGGGTCCTGGCTGATCAGGCCGGTGCGCACGCCGGGCAGCGACGCCACGGCCTCGACGAAGCGCAGCGTGGTCTCGAGGAAGAACGGGGCGACGAACAGAACGGTGCGCATGGTCTTCAGGCCGCGTAGAGGTGAACTTCGGAGGCGAATTCGTCGGCCATCGCCAGCGTCGTCGCCAGGTCGGGGTGCCGGAGCACGACGAAGCCGTCGGAGACCAGCGTCTGCTTCCAGTTGCGGCGGCGCGCGCCGACCGGCAGGAGATTCTCCCAGACGACCGCCTCGCCGTGGCGGCGCCGGAAAGCGCCCAGCCCGTCGATGCGCCGGATCGTCCCCTCCCCCCGGGCGCGCTTGTAGATGTTGGCGACGTTGTAGCTGCGCCGGACCTCGGCCGTAAAGCGGCCGAAGCAGACCGCCTCGGCCCAGCCGCGGAAGACGTCGAACTCGCAGGCGAAGTTCATCTGGTCGACCTGGTGCGCCCCCGGCGGCCGGCCGCCGATCTCGCCGAAGACCACCTCGCCGTCGGCCTTGAGGTACCACTCCATGTGGGTGAAGCCGCTCTCGAAGCCGAGGGCGGCGAGCACCCGGTGCCCCATCTCGACGCCGCCGGCGAGCCGCGGCTGGGCCGGGTGGCGCAGCGCCACCACCTGCGGACTGATCCACTCCTCGGTGCGCGCCACCAGCGGGCGCGGACGGTACCAGGCGACGTTGAAGTAGGCCGGCTCGCCAGCGATCGACACGGTGTCGAAGGTGAACTCCTCGCCGTCGACGAACTCCTCGACCGAGACCTCCTCGAGATGGCGCACCGCCGCGACGACGCGATCGAGGTCGGCCCGGCCTTCCACCCGGTGGGTATCGGCCGAGCCGGCGCCGGCGATCGGCTTGACGATCAGCGCTCCGCCGAGCCGCTCGGCGGCGGCGCGGATCTCCGCTTCGCCGCGCGCCGCGGCGTGGCGCGGAGTGCGGATGCCGGCGCGGTCGAGCACGCGCTTCATCGCCTCCTTGTTGCGCAGCGGGACGGTGCGCTCGACCGACAGCCCGGGGACCTCCAGCGCCTCGCGCAGGCGGGCCGCGAGGAGCATGCCGGGCTCCCAGAGGCACTCCACCCGGTCGACCCGCCGCCCGGCCAGCCAGCCCGCGACCTCCTTGGCCACCGCCTCCTCATCCCACAGCGAGCGAACCTGGAGGTAGTCGGCCAGGGCGTGGCGCACCGCCGGCGGCAGCCCTCCGGGCGGCGAGTCGCCGAGACCGAAGACCTCGGCGCCGACCTCGACGAGACCGCGCACGAAGGCGGGCATCTCGCTGGGGTAGCCGGGGGAGACGAAGAGAACGCGGGGCACGTCGGGATTCCTCGGGGGAGGCGGCGAGGGAGCGGCAGTCTAGCAGAGGGCCCGTGGCGCCCGATGCTAGGATTCCCGGGCCATGACGAGCGACACGACGAAGGCGCGTTACGCCGCCTTCGCCGCCCAGGTCGAGGCTTCGTCCCCCCGCGACCGCTGGCTGGTACTGACGCACGACAACCCGGATCCGGATGCGCTGGCCTCGACGGCGGCGCTGGCGCTGATCCTGCGCCGCCGGTTCCGGCGCCGGGTGACGGTCGCCTACGGCGGCATGATCGGGCGAGCCGAGAACCGCGAGATGGTGCGCGGACTCCGGCTGAAGATCTCCCACCTTCGCCACCTCAAGCGGCGCGACTATCAGCGCTTCGCACTGGTCGACGCCCAGCCGTGGACCGGCAACTCGCAGCTTCCCGACGAGACCGTCCCCGACCTGGTCTTCGACCACCACCCGCTGCGCAAGGCGACCCAGAAGGCGCGCTTCTGGGATATCCGCCCGGAGTATGGCGCCACCGCGACGATCCTCGCCGAGTACCTCGAAGAGAGCGGCATCACGCCGACCCGGGCTCTCGCCACCGCCCTCGTCTACGCGATCCGCTCCGAGACCCAGGACTTCGGGCGCGAGGCGACCGGCCCCGACCACGCCGCCTTCGACCGCCTGCTGCCGCGCATCGATCGCCGGGCGCTGGCGGGCATCCAGTTCGCTCCGCTCCCGGTCACCTATTTCCACAACCTCCACCGCGCCCTCGAGAGTCTCGCCGGGGTCGGCACCCTGGTCGTCTCGAACCTCGGCAAGGTCGACCAGCCCGACATCGTCCCGGAGATCGCCGACCTGCTGCTGCGCATGGAAGGGCGGACCTGGGCGCTGTGTACCGGCATCTTCGGTGACCGGGTCTACCTGTCGATCCGCACCAACAACCCGCGCGCCGACGCCGGAAACCTGATGCGGCGGTTGATCGGCAAGCGCGGCAAGGGGGGCGGCCACGGCACCATGGCAGGCGGCTTCGTGGAGATTCCCAGGACGGCCAGCGACGGCGGCCGGGCGCTCGAGCGCTATCTCGCCGAGCGCTTCGTGCGCGCCCTCGAGCGCCGCCCCGTGAAGCTGCAGCCCCTCTCCGTCGCCCCCCCCGCGACCGCCCGGCCCGCTCCCGACAAGGAAGCCGAGAGCGGGGGGGCGAGTTGAAGCGGGACGGCCGCGGCAAGCCGCCGCGCCGTCCACGGCGGCCCGCGGCGGCCCGCCGCCCGGCGAAGCCACGGGTTCGCGAGAGCGTTCCGCCGGCCGCGGCCGCCGAGGCTCCGCCGGCCGACGCGCTGCCCGAGCCACTCGCCCCGCGGCCCGAAGCCGCCACGCCGCCGGCTCCGGAAGGACCTGCGGCGCCCCCCCCGCTGATCGGCCGGCCGATCTCGCGCGACGAGATCCTCGGGGACTTCGAGGGGCGGGTGCGACTCGAACCCCCACCCGCGGTCCGCCTCCCCGCCCGGCCGGCAGCAGCCGGAGCGCCGCGGCGTCTCGCCTTCGTCCTCCATGCCCACCTGCCGTGGGTGCTCGGCCACGGGACCTGGCCACACGGCGAGGACTGGCTCGCCGAGGCGATCGTCCACTGCTACCTGCCGATGCTCGACGCCTTCCGGCGCCTCGCCGGCAACGGCCGGCGCCACTTCGTCACGCTGTCGGTCACCCCGGTGCTCGCCGCCATGCTTCGCGACGGGCGCACCCCGGCGATCGTCGATCGCTACCTCAGCGAACGGACCCGCGCCGCCTGGGAGTCGCGCGGCCACCACCCGCTGGCACTCTGGTGGCACGAGGAGTTCGCCCGCCTGCGGGCCCTGTGGGACTCCTTCGACCACGACCTGATCCGGGCGATGGCGGAGCTCGCGGAGCTCGGCGCGATCGAGCTGTCGACCTCGGCGGGCACCCACGTCTATCTGCCGCTCGCTCACACCACCAAGCTCTCGCGGCTCGCCCTGCGGGTCGGCCGGGAGAGCCACCGGGAGCTGTTCGGCGCCGACCCGCGCGGCTGCTGGATGCCCGAGTGTGCCTACCGCCCGGGCGGCCCCTGGCGCCACCCGGTGACCGGGGCTTCAGAGGAGAGCCGGCCGGGCAACGAGGAGCTGCTCGCAGAACAGGGGCTGCAGTGGACCGTGCTCGACGCCCACCTGCTGCGCGCCGGCGATCCGGCCTTCCCCTACGGCAGCGACCTGCCGCCCGAGGAGGTCGTCGAGCCGGGCGGGCCGCACCCCAAGCCGTTCTGGATCCGCCGCAGCTCCGTGGCCGCCTTCCTGCGCGACGCCCGCACCGCGGCGCAGGTCTGGTCGCGCCAGGGGGGCTATCCGGGCGACGGCGCCTTCCTCGATTTCCACAAGCGCCACTGGCCCTCGGGTCTGCGCCTCTGGAGGGTGACCGACAGCACCGCCGATCTCGGCGACAAGCTGGTCTACTGGCCGCAGGACGCCGCGGCGCGCGCCCGCGAACAGGCCGAGCACTTCCTCGCGGTCGCCGCCGGCCTCGACGGGATGGACCGCGGCGTCATCTGCGCGCCCTTCGACGCCGAGCTGTTCGGCCACTGGTGGTTCGAGGGCCCGGTCTGGCTCGAGCGCGTCCTCGAGCTGGCCGCCCCCGGCGGAGCGGTCGAAGCGACCACGCCGTCGCGCGAACTCGACAGCGGGCCGTCGCTGCGCCGTGCCTTCTTCGCCGAGGGGTCGTGGGGCGCCGGCGGCGACCACCAGGTCTGGGTCAATCCGCAGACCGAGTGGTTCTGGCACGAACTGGCCGACTGCGAGCGCCGCGCCTTCGCCGCCGTGCGCTGGGGGGGGTCGCGCGCCTGGCGCCGGGCGGTGCTCAACCAGCTGCTGCTCGCCGCCGCCTCCGACTGGCCCTTCCTGGTCACCATGGGCACCGGAGGCGACTACGCGGAGATGCGCTTCCGCGAGCATGTCGCCCGCCTGCGCGAACTGGTCGACCTCGGCCCCCGCTCGCGCTGGCTGCCCGACTGGGCCGCCGCCGACCTCCCGTTTCCCGATCTCGAACCCGAGTGGGCCAGACCCCCGGAAGAAGGATGAGGATGCACCTGTCCGTGAACGACCGAGTTGCGCTGCGCGTCCCCACGCTCCACGTCGCCGAGATCGAGCTGCCACCCGAGATCTCGCGGCTCTACGACCTCGCCTACAACCTCTGGTGGAGCTGGACGCCGCGGGCGCGCGAGCTGTTCGCCCGCTTCGACCCCCGCAGCTGGACGCTCTACCGCAATCCGGTGCAGCTGCTGATCCACGTCGATCGGCCGGAGTGGCAGGAGAAGATCGAGGACGGCTCGTTCATCGCTCTCTACAGCCGCGTCGTCGCCGCCTTCGACCGCTACATGGCCGGCGGTGACGAGAGCTGGTGCGCCACGACCCATCCCGGGGCCGCAGGGCCGATCGCCTACTTCTGCATGGAGTTCGGTCTGCACCAGTCGCTCGCTCTCTACTCCGGCGGTCTCGGCATCCTCGCCGGCGATCACCTCAAGAGCGCCAGCGACCTCGGCATCCCGCTGGTCGGCGTCGGCCTGCTCTACCGGCACGGCTACTTCCACCAGTCGGTCGACGCCGACGGCCGGCAGCAGCACTTCTACCCCGACCACGACTTCCCGCGCCTGCCGGTGCGGCCGGCCGCCGGCGGCACCGGGCGCGGGGTCTACGTCGACGTGCCGCTGCACGACCGCGTGGTCAAGGCCCGCGTCTGGGTGGCCGAGGTCGGCCGCGTGCCGCTCCTGCTGCTCGACACCGACATCCCGCAGAACGACTCGGCCGACCGCCCGATCACCTCGATGCTCTACACGCCGGGGCGCGAGATGCGACTGGCGCAGGAGATCGTCCTCGGGGTCGGCGGCACGCGGGCGCTCGCCGCGCTCGGCATCCGCCCGCAGGCCTGGCACATGAACGAAGGGCACTCGGCGCTGCTGCAGTTCGAGCGCCTGCGGCCGCTGCTCGCCGCCGGCGAGTCGCTCGCGGAGGCCGTGGCGGAGCTGCGACGCGATTCGGTCTTCACGACCCACACGCCGGTGCCGGCGGGCAACGAGAAGTTCGACGACGCCCTCGCGCGCAAATACTTCGCCCCCTGGTGCGCCGAGGCCGGCATCGACCTGGACGCCTGGATGCGGTTCGGCGAGGAGGACCACGGCGCCGCCGGCCAGCCGTTCAACATGACCGCCCTGGCGGTGCGCACCAGCTGCCGGATCAACGGAGTTTCGAAGATCAACGCCGAGGTCTCGGCGCGCATGTGGAATCACGTCCTGCCGGAGAGCCTGCCGGATGCCGAGCGGATGCGCGCCATCACCAACGGCGTGCACACGCCGACCTGGCTCGGAGTGGAGCTGCGCGAGCTGTTCGCCGCCTGGTTCGGCGAGCGCTGGCCGGAGGTGCTCGGCGGCGAGGGGGCGCGCGAGGCGATCGCCGCGCAGCCGCAGGAGCCGCTCTGGGAGGCGCACCTGGCGCAGAAGCACCGGCTGGCCCGCTTCCTGCGCGCCCGCCTGCGCGATCAGTTCGCCCGCCACGGCCTCTCCCCGGACGAACTGCGGGCGATCGAGCGGATGTTCGACCCGCAGGCGCTGACCATCGGCTTCGCGCGGCGTTTCGCCACCTACAAGCGCGCCGACCTCGTCTTCTCCGACCTGCCGCGACTGCGCAGGCTGGTCGCCGATCCGGTCCGGCCGGTGCAGATCGTCCTCGCCGGCAAAGCTCACCCGGCCGACAAGGCGGGTCAGGAGTTGATCCAGCACCTCGTCCAGCTCACCCGCAGCGAGCAGCTGGAGGGGCGGGTCTTCTTCGTCGAGGACTACGACATGCGGGTCGGGCGCATCCTGGTCGGCGGCGTCGACGTCTGGCTCAACACGCCGCGCCGTCCGCTCGAGGCCTCGGGCACTTCCGGCATGAAGGCGGCGATGAACGGCGCGCTCAATCTCTCGATCGCCGATGGCTGGTGGCCCGAGGGGTACAACGGGCGCAACGGCTGGGTCATCGGACCGGCCGCCGGCACGCCCGCGGCCGGCGAGGAGGCGGCCCAGGATCGCGAGGACGCCCAGGCGCTCTATCAGCTGCTCGAGAGCGAGGTCGTGCCGGAGTACTACGAGCGCGACGAGCAGGGCGTCCCGCGGCGCTGGGTCGCCCGGATGCAGGAGGCGATCGGCACGATCACGCCGGCCTTCTCGAGCGACCGCATGCTGCGCGAGTACTTCGAGACCGCCTACCTGCCGCTGCTCGACGCCGCCGACTGAGGGGAGCGCGCGCGGCGATGCCGACCTCCTGCGCCGCCCACCCCGAGCGCACCGCCGCGTACCGCTGCGAGGCCTGTCACCGCGCCCTCTGCGAGGCGTGCGTCGAAACCTCGCACCGGCTCTGGATCTGCCGCCACTGCCGCGAGCGCGCTCTGCCGCTCGCCGCCGACGCCCCCGCGGCGCCCAACCTGCGACCGGATCCGGTGCGCGCCGCCGCGGCGCCCCTCTCCCTGGCGCGCCTCCTCCGGCCCGGCCGGCGCGGCGCGGCGACGATCCTCGGCTGGGCCGCGCTGCTCGCCTTCGGGGCGGCCCTGGTGCCGCCCTTCGGCTGGTTCGCGCCGGTGGCGGCGGCTCTGCTGCTGCCCGGCTACCTGATCGAAACCGTACGCGCCGCACGCGACGGCGAGCCGGACCTGCCCCCCTGGCCCGATCTGACCGACGTCGCCCGCTGGGGGTCGGACTGGTCGCTCGGAGTCGTCGCACTGCTGGGGGCGACGCTCCCCTGGCTGCTCCTGCGCCGCCTCGCCGGCTGCGACGTCGAGAGCTTTCTGATCGCCGACGGCTCGCCCTGCGTCGCCGCGGCGGCCGGCGGCGCCGGACTCGGCCTCACCGTGCTCGCGGGCGCCCTCGGCGTCGCGGCGCTCTGGGGTTCGGGCTGGCTGACGATCCGTCTCGACCTGCACCTCGAAGCGATCGCCGCCACCGGCGGCGCCACGCTCCTGGCGGGGCTCGTCTGCGGCGTGCCGGCGGGCCTCGTGGCGGCGCTGGCGGCCGCGCCGGGAGGCGCCCCCCCCGGCTCCGGCCTGGCGCGCAACGTCCTCGGCCTGTGGGCGCTCTTTGCCACCGCCCGCGCCGCCGGCTGGCTCTTCGGCCGCCATGCCGAGCGCCTCGAAGCCCTCTACGGCTCGCCCGCGGACACCTGACCCTCTCCACCCCCCAGCGGGGACACACAAAAGGGACACACAAAAGGGACACACAAAAAGGGCCCGTGGCTCTTCGCCGGTGTGGGTGAGTCCGCGGTGCGGGGACAGCGAGTTCGAGGCCAGAAGCAGAAGCTCAGTGAGGGAGAGGGTGGGGTGGCCCCGGGGACCGAGAATCCGGGAGGGGCACGGGTGCCCGCAGTCGCCCCTGGCCTGGATTCGCCGACCGTCGAAGACGAGCAGGGGCGCTGAGGCGTCCCCGCCGTTCCGCTTTCCCGGCGGGGAAGAGCTGAGCTTTCGCTTCTTCTGCAGGGGGCTCTTCACCGCTTCGAGGGGGTGTCGATTTCGGCGTCACCGACTGGGTCTCGCCGGGGGACCTGCAGAAGCACAAGGCGTCCAGAGAGAGGCAAAGCAGGGAACGGAGGCCACCCGGACTTCCCTGCCTCCGACGGTCCGGCTGGCGTCTCCATCGTTGACCTCGGTGCATCCGCCTCCACCAGGCCGCCAGCCGCTCGCGTCTTTCCCTCTACGAGCTTTGGTCCTTGCTCTTCCTCCTCCCCTGGACCCACACGAGCCGAGGAGGTGCCAAGGGCCTTCTGTGTGTCCCTTTTGTGTGTCCCCTTTGTGTGTCCCTTTTGTGTGTCCCTTTTGTGTGTCCCTTTTGTGTGTCCCCGGGTCCGCCCCTGGGTCGCCGGGTCGGGGGCGGTCAGTTGGCGGGTGCGGTCCAGCGCGCCAGCCAGTCGAGGACGGTCTCGTGCCAGAAGATCGAGTTGTGCGGCCGCAGCACCCAGTGGTTCTCGTCCGGGAAGTAGACGAACTTGGACGGAATCCCCCGCCGCTGCGCCGCGGTGAAGGTCGCCATCCCCGCGGTGTCGACGACCCGGAAGTCCTTCGCCCCGTGGATGACCAGGATCGGCGTCTGCCAGCGGTCGACCAGGTCGACCGGGTTGTGCT
Source organism: uncultured Thermoanaerobaculia bacterium (assembly GCA_964471955.1). Taxonomy (GTDB): domain Bacteria; phylum Acidobacteriota; class Thermoanaerobaculia; order Multivoradales; family JAGPDF01; genus JACTMI01. The sequence continues at coordinate 59,712 of CAYYIK010000005.1, forward strand.
TCGCGTAGGCCTCGGGGTTCTCCCACGGCAGGCCGTGCTCCCACTCCGGGAACCAGAGCTCCTCGGTGGCGAAGTAGGCGAAGCGCTCGTCGAGGTTGCCATCGTGACTGACCAGGCAGTCGAAACGGTCCGGCCAGGCGCCGGCGATCCAGTTGATCATGTAGCCGCCATAAGAGGCGCCGAGGGCGCAGGCGCGCTCGCCGTCGATCCACGGGTAGCGCTCGAGCACCGCCGCCAGCCCCTTCTGCAGATCCTCGAGCGGCTTGCCCCCCCAGTCACCGGTGATCGCGTCGGTGAAGGCCTGGCCGTAGCCGGTCGAGCCGTGGAAGTCGATCATCACCGCGGCGTAGCCGGCTCCGGCGTAGGTCTGCGGATTCCAGCGGTAGTGGAAGGAGTTGGCCATCGAGCCCTGCGGTCCGCCGTGGACCAGGAAGGCCAACGGGTAGGTCTTCGCAGGGTCGAAGTCGACCGGCTTGACCAGGTAGCCGTAGACCTTGTCGCCGCCGGCACCGACGAAGTCGAACTGCTCGGCCTCGCCGAGCTTCGCGGTGGCCATCGCCGCTTCGTTGAGGCGGGTCAGACGCATTTCGCCGCTGCCGTCGGGCATCACCGAGAAGAGGTCGGCCGGAGCGCGCAACGTGTCCTTGCTGTAGGCGATGCGGCCACCGCGCACCAGCACCGGCGAATGGTTCGACCCCTTGGAGACGATGCGCCGCACCCGGCCGCTCGCCACGTCGATGCCGAACAGCGCGACCTGGCCGAGGTCCTGGGCGGTGGTCCAGATCGTGCGCCCGTCGCGCGACCAGACGATCTCATTGGCCGAGCGGTCCCACTTCTCGGTCAGCACGCGCTCGACTCCCGTCTCCCGGTTGCGCAGCACGATGCGGAAGCGGTCGGCCTCGAAGCCGGGGCGCTCCATCGAGAGGTAGGCGAGGGTGCGGCCGTCGGGCGAGTAGACCGGCCGGGTGTCCCATGCCGGCCGGGTGACCAGCGGCGTCGGTGCCGTCGAGCCGTCGAGCGGCACGCTCCAGAGGTCGAAGTTGGTCGACCAGGCCTCCTCGCGGCCGGCGACCTTGGCGGAGAAGACGACCCCCTTGCCGTCCGGCGTGAAGGTCATCTCTTCGAGGCCGCCGAACGGACGCGACGGACAGTCGGCGTCCATCCCCCGCATCAGGTCGACCGGCTCGCCACCGGCCAGCGGCAGGGCGACGAGGTGGTTGCGCCGTCCGTCCCGCCAGCTGTCCCAGTGGCGGATCGGCAGCTGCTCGTAGACGCGCGCCGAGCTCTTGCGCGAGGCCACCTCGGCCAGCCGATCGGCGGTGCAGGCGATCGATTCGCAGTCGGGGAAGAGCTCGAGAGCCAGGACGAGATGCTTGCCGTCAGGCGAGATCTCGAAGCCGGCCACGTCGAGCGGAAGGTCGGTGACCCGGGAGGGCTCGCCCCCGTCGAGCGGCAGCTTCCAGACCTGGGAGGAGCTGCCACGGGCCGACAGGAAGAGGACTGCGCGGCCGTCGGGGGTCCAGCGGCCGTTGCTCTCACTCGCCTCGTGGGTGGTCAGCTGGCGCAGACCGCCCCCCTCGTGGCCGACGATCCACAGGTCGGTGCGGCCGCGGTCGGCCTCGAGGTCGGTCGAGCGAAGGTTGAACAGGAGGGTCTTGCCGTCGGGCGACGGCTGCGGATCGGAGAGGCGCTCGAGGGTCACCAGGTGCTGCACGTCGAACGGACGAGCCGCCTCCTGCGCCGCCGTCGCGGCGGGTGGGACGGCGAGCCACGCCACGGCGGCGAACGCCGCGAAGCGCAGCGCGAACGAGGCACGGAATCGGCGGGAGCGGGACATGGGTCCTCCTTCGGGAAGGGGGTCAACGGACACGTCCGGTCGATCGTATCGCGCCCGCCGCCGCTGCTACACTGCCCGCCGTGAGCTTCGACGAGCTGCCACGTCCGACGACGCTCGTCCATGCGCCGCGCCTGTCGGCGGCGCTCTGCGCGGCAGTCACGCTGGTGGCCGAGACCTTTCAGGAGACCGGCAGCTTCAAGTTCCGCGCCGCCTGGAACGTCGTCCGCTCGGTGCCGAACGGCACCTTCCTCACCGTCTCGTCGGGCAACTTCGGCCAGGCGCTGGCGCGCGCCGCGGCGCTCGCCGGCAAGCGGGCGATCGTCGCGATGCCGGCGGCCTCGGCGGCGGTCAAGGTCGCCGCGGTCCGCCACTGGGGAGCCCGGGTGGAGCTGCTCGATCCGGCGCGCGAGAGCCGCGCCGCGGGGCTCGCGCGCCTCGCCGCGGCGAACCCCGACGCCTGTGTCGCCAGCCCCTACGACGATCCGCTGGTGATCGCCGGCAACGCCTCCCTGGGGCGCGAGATCGCCGCGCTCGGCGGCGACCGCTTCGACGCCGTGGTCGTCCCGGTGGGCGGCGGCGGCCTCGCCGCCGGGGTCGCCATCGGCCTCGCCGCGGAGGGCAGCCGCGCCCGCCTCTTCGGCGCCGAGCCGGCGCTCGCCGACGACGCGGCACGCAGCCTCGAATCCGGTCGCATCGAACGCAACGCGAGCGAGCCGACGACGATCGCCGACGGCGCCCGCACCCCGTCGCTCGGGGCGAGCAACTGGGAGATCCTGCGCACCGCCCTGGCCGGCATCGTCCGCGTCCCGGAGGCCGAGATCCGGCGCGGCGTGCGCCTGCTCGACGCGCTCGCCAATCTCAAGGCGGAGCCGACCGGCGCCCTCGGAGTCGGCGCCCTGCTCGCCGAGCCCGAACTCCTGCGCGACCGGCGGGTGGCGGTGGTCGTCTCCGGCGGTAACGTCGACCCCGCCCTCTACGCCGAGCTGATCACCGCGGCCGACAGCAACGGCTGAACCCGCGGATCGCCGCCGCTCCCCTCACGGCCAGTCGGCCGGCGGCAGGGAGCGGTAGGCGCGCGAGCGGGTGTGCGGCAGGACGTAGTGGCGGGCCGGGGGTGGCAGCTGCTCGGGACCGCGTCGGGCGAAGCGGTTGGCGAGCAGGAAGCCGGCGACGAAGCCGCCGACGTGGGCCCACCAGGCCACACCGCCGGCCGCGGCACCGGCACCCAGCGACATCGTGCCGCTGGCCAGCTGCGACAGGAACCAGAGGCCGAGAAAGACCACCGCGGGCAGATCGACGAACAGCGGATAGATGACGATCGGCACCAGGGTGAGTACCTTGGCGCCCGGATACCATCGCAGGTAGGCGCCGAGCACCCCGGCGATCGCTCCCGAGGCACCCACCGTCGGAATCACCGACGCGGGGTCGGAGATCCAGTGCACGCCCCCCGCTGCCAGGCCGCAGACGAGATAGAAGAGGGGGAAGCGCAGCCTCCCCATCCGGTCTTCGACGTTGTCGCCGAAGATCCAGAGCGACCAGAGGTTCGACACCAGGTGCAGCAACCCGCCGTGCAGGAACATGCTGGTGACGAGCGACAGCAGGCCGCCCGGAGGCAGCCCGGCGGCCGCCGCCCAGGCCGGATCGGCGAGGCGCGCCGGTACCAGGCCGAAGAGGTAGAAGAGCCGCCGGACCCCGGCCTCGGGGAGCGTCCACTGCCAGGCGAAGACGGCGAGGTTGACCGCCAGGATCGCCCAGGTGACGACCGGCGCCCGGCGGCTGGGGATCTCGTCGCGGATCGGGAACATGGCGCGCCGGCATTCTACGCGCCGCGCCTCGCCGCCGGCCGGCGGGAACGACGCCATCTCGATAGGATGCCGCGCCGTGAACGCCGCCCTCGCTCCCCGGCTCGCCGTCCTCGGCGCGGCGCTGCTCTTTTCGACCGGCGGCGCGGCGATCAAGGGGACGACGCTCACCGCCTTCCAGGTCGCCGGCTTCCGCTCCGCGGTCGCCGCGGTGGCGCTCTGGCTGCTGCTGCCCGGGGCGCGCCGCGGCTACGGCCGTGACCTGCTGCCGGCCGCCCTCGCCTACGCCGGCACTCTCGTCTGTTTCGTCGTCGCCACCAAGCTGACCACCGCGGCGGCGGCGATCTTCCTGCAGTCGACCGCCCCGGTCTGGGTGCTCGTCCTCTCGCCGCTCCTGCTCGGCGAGCCGATGCGCGGCCGCGACCTGCCTTACGTCCTCGCCGCCGGAGTCGGCCTCGGCCTCGTCTTCCTCGGGTCGCGCCAGGCGGCGGCCACCGCCCCCGACCCGGCGCTCGGCAATGTCGTGGCTCTCGCCTCCGGCCTCTTCTTCGCCCTGCTCATGCTCACCCTGCGCCGGTTGGCGCGCGCCGGGGCGAGGGGGGATCGCTCGCTGCAGGCGACGGTGCTCGGCAACGTCTTCGCCTGCCTCGCCTGTCTGCCGTTCGCCCTGCCGGTGGCGGCGGTGGCGCCGCGCGACGGCGCCGCGATTCTCTACCTCGGCGTCGTGCAGATCGGCCTGGCTTACTGGCTGTTCAACCGCGGCCTGCGCGACCTGCCGGCGATCGAAGTCTCGCTGCTGGTGCTCATCGAGCCGGTGCTCAATCCCCTCTGGACCTGGCTGCTGCACGGCGAGCGCCCGGGCGCTCTGGCGATCGCCGGCGGCGCCGTCATGCTCGCCGCCCTGGCCACCCGGACCCTGCTCGAGCGCCCGGCGACACCGGCCTCTCCCGCCCCCGATTGAACGACCCGAGCCCTCCCGCCGTGAACGCCTCCCCGCCCGCCCGAGCGACCCCCGGCTGCCGCGGCCCGGCGCGCTGGCTGATGGCGCCCTGGACGCTGCTGGTCTTCTACCCGCTGGTGGCGGTCAGCACCGCCCTGTTCGGCCTGCTCGCCATCGTCGTGTCGGCGGTGAGCCAGCGCGCCGGCCACCATTGCGGCACCGCCTGGGCCTGGCTGCTGTCGCGCGCCAGTTTCGTCCGCGTGCGCGTCACCGGACGCCAGCATGCGCCGCCCCGCCGCTCGTTCGTCATTCTGACCAACCACCAGGGCGCCTGGGACATCCTCGCCCTCTACGGCGACCTGCGCCGCCAGTTCCGCTGGGTGATGAAGGCCGAGCTGCGCAAGGTGCCCTTCCTCGGCTGGGGGTGCGCCGCGATCGGCCACGTCTTCGTCGACCGCTCCAATTCGCGCGCCGCCCTCGCCAGCCTCGAGGCGGCCAAACCGCGCCTGGTCGACGGTGTGTCGGTGCTCTTCTTCCCCGAAGGGACGCGCAGCAGCGACGGCCGCCTGCTGCCGTTCAAGAAGGGGGGGTTCGTCCTCGCCCGCCAGCTCGGCCTGCCGATCCTGCCGGTGTCGATCTCCGGTTCGGCGGCGGTCCTGCCGCGCCGCTGTCTGCTGCCGCGCCCGGGTACGATTCACGTGCGCATCCACCCGCCGGTCGACCCGACCGGATTCGCCGGCAACGACGAGCTGATCGCCGCCGTCCGCGCCACCATCGCCTCCGGTCTCACCCCGGAGGAAGGAGGGCCGGCGACGCCGGCGTTCGACGAGGAGACCCGATGACGCTTTCCACCCGCGAACTGCTGGCCGACGCCGCGCGCCGCGCCGCCGATTTCGTCGAGTCGCTGCCGGAGCGTCCGGTCGGCCTGCCGGTGCCGGTCGAAGCGATGCGCGCCGAGCTCCCGGCCGAACTGCCCGAGGAGGGCGCCGACCCCGCGGCGGTGATCGCGCAGCTCGACGCGCTCGCCGCGCGGGGGGTCGTGGCGACCGCGGGGCCGCGGTTCTTCGGCTTCGTCGTCGGCGGCACCCTGCCGGTGGCGGTGGCCGCCGACTGGCTGACCTCGACCTGGGACCAGAACGCCGGCCTCTACGTGCTCTCGCCGGCCAACGCGATCTGCGAGGAGGTCGCCGGCTCCTGGCTGCGCCAGCTCCTCGGCCTGCCCGACACGGCGAGCATCGGCTTCGTCACCGGCTGCCAGGCGGCCAACTTCTCCGGCCTCGCGGCGGCCCGCCACGCGCTGCTCGAGCGCGCCGGCTGGGACGTCGAGGCGCGCGGTCTGTTCGGCGCTCCGGAGATCGAGGTGCTGGTCGGCGAAGAGGCGCACGTGACGATTCACACCGCCCTGCAGATGCTCGGCCTCGGCCGCGACCGGGTCCACCGCGTGGCGGTCGACGGCCAGGGCCGGATGCGCCCGGACGCCCTCGCCGCAGCGCTGGCGCCGCTCGCCGGGCGGCCGATCCTGGTCTGCGCCCAGGCGGGAAACATCAACACCGGCGCCTTCGACCCGCTCGCGGCGATCGCCGACGTGACGCGCCCGCACGGCGCCTGGCTGCACGTCGACGGCGCCTTCGGCCTCTGGGCGGCGGCCAGCCCGCGCCTCGCCGGCCACGTCGCGGGCCTCGAGCGCGCCGACTCCTGGGCCACCGACGCCCACAAATGGCTCAACGTCCCCTACGACTCCGGCCTCGTCTTCTGCGCCCACCCGGCCGCCCATCGCGCCGCGCTGTCGGCGACCGCGAGCTATCTGATCCAGACCGCGGGAGCCGAGCGCGACTCCTTCGAGTGGACGCCGGAGTTCTCGCGCCGCGCCCGCGGCTTCGCGGTCTGGGCGGCGCTCGCTTCGCTCGGCCGCCGGGGGGTGGCCGCGATGATCGTGCGCGGCGTCGAGATGGCGCAGCGCTTCGCCGCCCGGCTCGCCGCCGCGCCGGGGGTCGAGGTGCTCAACGAGGTGGTGCTCAACCAGGTACTGCTGCGCTTCGCCCCGCCCGGTGGCGGCGACGCCGCGGCGACCGACGCCTGGACTCGGGAGACCATCCGCCGCGTCCAGCAGGACGGCACCTGCTGGCTCTCCGGCACCACCTGGCGCGGCCGCGCCGCGATGCGCATCTCGGTCTCCAACTGGTCGACCCGCGAGGCCGACGTCGATCGCTCGGTGACGGCCATTCTCGCCGCCGCGCGGCCGCCGGCGGGGTGAAATCCGCCCCGCCTCCCGCGCCGCAGGGTCGGGCATGGACCGCCAGAGCTTGACCGCCCCCCCCGCGGCGACCGATCATCCGCCGGTCAGGCCGAGCCCCGATCTCGCATGAGCCCAGAATCCGGCATCGTCTCCGCCAACCTGCGCCTGCTCGAACAGGGTCTCGCGCTCATCGGGCAGCTGCCCGACGCCGCCTTCGCCGGAGCTCCGGTGCGCGAAGGCGCCGACCTCCCGGCACCCGTCGGGCCCCACTTCCGCCACGTCCTCGAGCACTACACCTGCTTTCTCGCCGGTCTGCCGGGGCGCCGCATCGACTACGACGCGCGGCCGCGCGAGGCGGCCCTCGAAACCGATCGCGCCGTCGCCTGCGGCCGCCTCCGCGAGCTGATCGAAGCCCTTTCGGCGTGCGGCGGCGAGGAGCTCGCCGCGCCGGCCACCGTCCACCTCGAATGCGGCGCCGGAGACGAGCCCGCCTCCTGGAGCGCCTCGACCGTCGGGCGGGAGCTCCACTTCCTGCTCTCCCACACGGTCCACCACTTCGCCCTGATCGGCCTGCTGCTCGGCCGGCACGGGATCGATCCGGGGCCGGAGTTCGGCGTGGCTCCGTCGACCCTGAAGTTCCGCCGGGAGCAGGCGGCATGTGCACCGCAACCTGGCTGACCGGACCGGGGGCGTTCCACCTCTTCTTCAATCGGGACGAGCTGCGGACGCGTGAGCGGGCGTCGCCACCGCGGCCGGCCGAGTCCGACGGTGTGCGCTTCCTGGCGCCGCGCGACGGTCGGGCCGGCGGCACCTGGCTCGCCGCCACCGAGCACGGGCTCGCCCTGGCGCTGCTCAACCGCAGCGACGGCCGCGTTCCGCCGGAGGCCGCCAGTCGCGGGCACCTGATCCCGCGCCTGGTCGCGGCGGGCGATCCGACCGACTTCGCCGCGCGGTTGGGGCGTGAGGAGCTCGCGGCGCTGCCGCCCTTCCGGCTGGCGGCGTTCTGGTTCGCGCCGCGCGCCGCTTCGCTCGCCTCCTGGGACGGCCACCGGCTCACGTACGAGCCGCTCACCGACTCCGGCCTGCTCGCCTCCTCCGGCCTCGGCGACCGGCAGGCGACCGTCCATCGCGCGCGGCTCTGGGGCGCGCTCCGTGCCGACGGCCGCCCCCCCGATCCGGCGCGGCTGCGCGAGCTCCACCGCTCGCACGATTCCGGCCCCTCCGCCTGGTCGGTCTGCATGCACCGCGACGAGGCCGAAACGGCGAGCAGCGCCGAGATCCGCATCGACGACGGCGAGGTGCGCCTGCGCTACGTCGACGGCCCCCCCTGCCGCGGCGGGGCGCAGTGGAGGGTCGCCCTGCCCCGGCTCGCGACGGCGCTCCGGCCGCGATGACGCCGGCCGACCTCGTCGCGAGCGCGGCGGCCGGCGGGGCCTCACCCGAAGCCGCCTCACCCCTGGCGCTCTGTCTCGCGCTGGCGGTTGCCACCCTGGTGTCGGAGGACCTCACCTGCGTCGCCGCCGGCCTGCTCGTGGCACAGGGACGGCTCTCCTTCCCGGCGGCGGCGCTCGCCTGCTTCGCCGGCATCTTCGTGGGTGACCTCCTGCTGGTCGCCGCCGGCCGCTGGCTCGGCCGCCCGGCGCTCTCCCGGCGCCCGCTCTCCTGGCTGGTCTCGGCGGCCGCCGTGGCGCGCAGCGAGCACTGGTTCGCGGCGCGCGGCGTCGCGGTCGTGGCGCTCTCGCGATTCGTTCCCGGCACTCGGCTGCCGCTCTTCGTCGCCGCCGGTGTCCTGCGCGCGCCGGTCGGTCCGATTGCCCTCGCGCTGCTGGTCGCCGGAGCGATCTGGACGCCGCTGCTGGTCGGCCTGGCCGCCGCCACCGGCGG
>CAYYIK010000005.1:68510-70712 GCA_964471955.1 uncultured Thermoanaerobaculia bacterium
CCTGCCCGGCGTCGTCCCCCCGTTCGTCCGCCTCGATCTGCCCCCCGAACCGGAGGCGCGGCTGGCCGCCGTCCGCGCGGCGCACACGCGGCTCGGCCAGCCGTTTCCGGTGGTTGGCAAGCCGGACGCCGGCGAGCGCGGCGAGGGGGTGCGCATCCTGCGCCACCCGGACGCTCTCGACGCCTGGGCGCTCGCCGCGCCGCGCGAGGCGATCCTCCAGGTCTGGGTCCCCGGGGTCGAGCTCGGGATCTTCTACGTCCGCGAGCCCGGCGCGCCGTCGGGGCGGATCTTCTCGATCACCCGCAAAGAGTTCCCCGTCGTGGTCGGCGACGGCCGGCGGACGCTCGAGGAGCTCGTCCTCGCCGACGACCGCGCCGTCTGCCAGGCGCCGACCTACCTCGAACGGCTGGCCGACCGGCTGCTTGACGTGCCGGCACCCGGAGAGCGGGTCGAGCTGGTCGACGTCGGCAACCACTGCAAAGGGGCGCTCTTCCTCGACGGGCGCGAGCTCGAGAGCCCGGAACTGGCGGCGCGCATCGAGGAGATCGCCGGCAGCTTCGACGGCTTCCACTTCGGTCGCTTCGATCTGCGCGCGCCGTCGCTCGACCACTTCCGCGCCGGCCGCGAGCTGGCGGTCCTCGAGGTCAACGGCGTCACCTCGGAGGCGACCCACATCTACCACCCGGGCGCCAGCCTGCTCGCCGGCTGGCGCACCCTCTTCGTCCAGTGGCGGCTGGCCTTCGAGATCGGCGCCGCGAACGTCCGCCAGGGTGCCCGCCCGGCCGGTGTGCGCGAGCTGCTCGCCCTGCTGGCCGAACGGCGGCGCCGGCGCGCCGCGCCCTGACCCCCGCTCAGCCGAAGAAGAGCCGCCGGGCGCGCGGCGAGAGCGCCTCGACGTCGAACAGGACGAAGAAGTCGATGGTGCCGAACTCCCGGTCGATCACCGGCGGGCCGCAGACCCGGCCGGCGTAGCGCAGGTAGATCTCGAACAGCGGCGGCAGCTCGAGCCGCGCGACGCGCGCCGGATCCGGATCTTCGCCCCCGCCCCATTCGCACTCCCAGCCCGGCTGCGCCGTGACCCCGACGTCGCGGCGCAGCAGGTTGCGGCGCTCGAGCTGGTCGAGGGCGCGCTTGCCGTCCCAGGGGTCCTGGCTGGTCAGGGAACAGGGTCCGAACAGCCAGCGCCGGCGGTTGTGCTCCATGTACCGGGCGAGTCCCTTCCAGAGCAGGAAGAGCACCGGCTTCAGGCGGTGCTCCTGCTCGATGCACGCGCGCCCGACCTCCACCGCGGAGGCGACGATCTCGGCGGGCAGCCGAGAGAGATCGAACTCGACGCCGGTGTAGAAACCGCCGGCGGCCGCGGCCATCTCGCTGGTCTGGATCCGGTAGGTGCCGATGATGCGGCCGCTCGGCCGGTGGACGACGACCAGATGATGGCACTGGGCGTCGAAACGATCGACGTCGCGGCCGGTCGCCCACGACGCCTCGAGCCCCTCGGCGAGCTCGAGGTTGAAGACCCGGAAGCGCAGCCGCAGCAGCTCGTCGACCTCGTCGAGCGAACGGGCGAAGCGCACCGCGTAGCTGCCCTCCGCGATCTCCCCCGGCGGCAGGGCGTCGGGAGCCGGGGGATATCCGGCGAACTCCGGATGCGTCTCCAGCAGACCCGGCAACGGCTGTTCGGCGACGAGTGTCATGGACGGCCCCTCCGGGAATCTCCCCGACCGACTGGAAAGTGGCGGAATCCTAGCGCCTCCCGCCGCCAGCGGGCGGCACCCGGGTGACGAACCGGCGACAGCGGATCGGCAACTGGCAAAGACGAAAGGCCTCCACAGAAGAGAAGGACAACACGTCGGAATCGCGGAGGTCGAGACCAGCGGCGGCGGATGGGCGATGGGCAAAGACGAAAGGCTTCCATGAAAGGGAAGACCCTGCAGCGGAATCGCGGGGGTCGAGACCGGTAGCTGCGGATGGGCGACTGGCAAAGACGAGAAGCTTCCATGGAAGGGAAGACCCTGAGTCGGAATCGCGGAGGTCGAAACCGGTGGCGGCGGATGGGCGATTGGCAGAGACGAAAAGCTTCCATAGAAGGGAAACGCTGCCGGTTCCTGGCCGAGCCGGGCGGGGCGGGCCTCGGGGTCACCGGCGGCCCCACGCTGGGCTTGCCCTCGCCTTTGCAGCCGCCCCTGCAGTCTCTTCCCTGTC
>CAYYIK010000006.1:0-69610 GCA_964471955.1 uncultured Thermoanaerobaculia bacterium
CCTGGTGGTGTACATGCTGGACCGCTTCGCGCGGAACCAGTACGACCACCACGCTCTCAAGGCGTATCTCCAGAAGCTCGGGATCACGCTGCGGGCGGTGGCTCAGCCGATCGACGACTCGGCGACCGGGAAGCTGATGGACGGCATCCTGGCGGCGTTCAACGAGTTCGACAACAACGTCCGCCGGGAGCGCTGCGTGGGCGGGATGCAGGCGGCGGCGAGTCGCGGCCGCTGGGTCTTCCCGCCGCCGCTGGGCTACCGGGTGGCGCTCAAGGCTGACGGCTCGAAGACGATCGAGCCCGACCCGCAGGCGGCTCCCCTCGTCCGCCACGCCTTCGCCATGGCGGCTTCAGGGCTTCATAGCGTCGCCGAGATCCTCCGAGAGGTGCGCCGCCGTGGCCTCACTGGCCGGCGCGGCGCCGAGCTGTCGAGCGGGATGCTCCACAAGCTCCTCCGCAAGACCGTCTACCACGGGCGGGTCGTCGTCGAGGACTGGGGCATCGATGTCGCCGGCGACTTCGAGCCGCTCGTCGACGAGGAGACCTTCACCAAGGCCCAGGCCGCGATCACCGGAGCCAAGCCGCTCCTCACCGGCTACCAGCGCAACCACCCGGACTTCCCGCTCCGGCGCTTCGTGCGCTGCGCGCACTGCTCGAAGCCGCTCTCGGGAGCGTGGTCGAAGGGGAAGCGGGCGCGCTACGCCTACTACAACTGCCCCGGCTGCCGGCGGATCAACGTCCCGCAGCAGCTGTTCGAGGCGCGCTTCGTCGAGCTCCTGGATCGGCTGACGCCACGGCCGGAGGTGCTGAAGCTCCTCTCCGCCGCGGTGCTCGAGCGGTGGAACGAGGAACAGAAGGGCGTCGCCGAGAAGCGGCGGGCGATCGAACAGCGGCTCGACGCGCTCCACCAGCGCAAGGAGCGGATCGTCGCCGCCTACCTCTACGAGGGCGCGATCGACAAGGAGACGTACCAGTCACACCTGGCTCGCGTCGAGGAGGAGCTGACTCTCGCCAAGATCGACCGGCACGAGGCCGAGATCGACGAGTTCGACATCGAGGGCACCCTGGCGTTCGCCGAACACCTGGTGACCCACTCGAGTCGCCTGTGGATCGAGGCTGCGCTGGATCAGCGGCAGCGCCTGCAGAAGCTGTTCTTCCCCGAAGGTCTCAGCTTCGACGGCGCAGAATTTCGAACACCCCTAACCTGTCCATTTTTCATGAACATCGAGGGGACTTCCCGCCAGGTGGGTGAAATGGTGGAGCAGAAGGGATTCGAACCCTCGACCCCCACGTTGCGAACGTGGTGCTCTCCCAGCTGAGCTACTGCCCCACCGCAGGAGACGGCGCAGTCTATGCCGGCGGGGAGGGGGGGATCAAGCCGGCGAGGCGGGGTCGTCGGGCGGCGGGTCCTGCGCCTGCGGCGCGTCGGGCGCCGCGTCCGGGGGGGCGGCGAGCGGCGGCGCGTCCGGGGCGGGGGGGCGCGGGAGATCGCGGGTCAGCCAGTCGTCCAGGGTCGCGCCGGCGAGGGCTTCCGCCCGGGCGCCGGTGAGCAGCGCGCGGAGCCGTTCGAGGTGGGACGGCGCGGCGGCCTCGTCGTCGTCGAGCCCGGAGGGCGGACGGGCCGGCTCGCCGGCGGCGAAGATCGACTCCAGCCGCACGCGGCCCGGCGCCACGGCGAGGCGCCAGAGGCCGGAGGGGGTGAGCGGTGTCTCGAGCAGGCCCTGCTGCGACAGCGGGGCGAGATGCCGGCGCAGCGCGGCGGGCGAGACGGCGACCCGATCGGCCAGCTCGTCGGTCGACAGCGCGGGGCGCCCCGCGACGCCGAGCTGCTCGAGCGCCGCGAGGGCGATCCAGGGATCCGGCCGCTCCTCGTCCTGCTCCGCGTCGCCCTGCGGGCGCGCCATCGTCGCCGCGACTTCGGCACCGTAGAGCAGGATCCACCAGGCCAGCTGCACCGAGAGCAGGAAGAAGAAAGCGATGACGAACGAGCCGTAGACGGCGCGCTGCACGACCGAGAAGGTCGACGTGTAGATCGCGAAGCCCCCCTTGAGCAGCTCGATCAGGACGGTCGCCAGCAGGCTCCCCGCCGCGGCGTGGCGCAGCCGGATGCGGCCGTAAGCGGCGCGCCAGTAGAGCATGGCCACGCCGACGAAGGTGACGACGACCGGAACGGCGCGCAGCAGCACGCCGACCGTGCCGGTCGTGCGGCCGATCCAGAGGAGCACCGCGTAGACCGAGCCGATCAGCACCGGACCCCAGAACAGCATCAGCGTGAAGGTGAAGATGCGTCGCGCCAGCGACGGCGGCGCGGTGACCCGGAAGACCGAGAAGAGCGTCTCCTGAACCGAGAAGAAGGTCGCCACCGACGTGACGAGGAAGCCGACCAGGGCGAGCCGCGACACCGATCCGGCCTGGGCGACGAAGCTGCGCAGCGCCTCGATCACCGTCTCCTCCCGGTAGGGGAGGAGCTCGGCGATCATCTGCAGGATCCTGCCGTCGTCCTCGCGCAGCGTCTGGGCGACGAAGATCGAGACGACGGCGAGCAGCGGAACGATCGAGACGAGGGTCGCGTAGGCGAGCGCCGAGGCGCGGCGCCCGATGCCGTCCCGGTGGGCGCGCGCCGCGGCGCGGCCGAGCGCCGCCAGCGCCCGCCGCAGCCGCGGCCGCGTCACCACGGGACGGTCGTTCCGGATCGGGGCAGTTGCGGGCGGGACCAGCCGAGCTCGACCAGGTCGGCCGCCAGCGCCTTGCGCGCCGGATCCTCGCCATGGTTGAGGAAGGTTCGCGCCGGGGCGCCGGGCAGGCCGCGGCACCAGCGCTCGAGCTCGTCGGCGTCGGCGTGCGCCGACAGGCCGCCGATCTGCGCGATCTGCGCCCGCACCGCCACCCGGCGGCCGTGGATCGACACCGTCGAAGCGCCGTCGAGCAGCGCCCGGCCGCGCGTGCCGGCGGCCTGATAGCCGACGAAGACGACGCAGTTGCGGGCGTCCCCGAGGCGTTGCGCGAGGTGATGGACGATCCGCCCGCCGGTGGCCATGCCGCTCGCCGCGACGATCACCGCGGGCGCGGCACGGTCGTTGAGAGCCTTCGACTCGTCCACCGTGTTGCAGCGGTTGAAACGGTCGGCGGCGAGCGGATTGGCGCCGTTGGCGATGCGGTCGAGCAGTTCGTCGTCGAACTCGGGGCGCGCCTGGCGGTAGATCTCGGTGGCGCGGATCGCCATCGGGCTGTCGAGGAAGACGGCGGACGGGTCGAGCCGCCCCTGGTCGGCCAGCTCGGAGAGGTGGTAGAGCACGTCCTGGGTGCGGCCGAGGGCGAAGGCGGGAAGGAGCACGGATCCGCCGCGCGCGAACGTGCGTTCGATCGCGTCGCCGAGCGCCGCGACCGGATCGTGTTCGGCGTGATTCCGGTCGCCGTAGGTCGATTCGAGGACGAGCGCGTCGGGCGCCTCCTCCGGCGCCTCCGGGTCGACCAGAATGGGCGCGCCGTAGCGCCCGATGTCGCCCGAGAAGAGCCAGCGGCGGCGCTGGCCGTCGGCGCTCTTGGCCGAGATCTCGATCGACGCCGCACCGAGCAGGTGTCCGGCGCGAAGGAAACGGACCCGCACTCCCGGCAGCGGCTCGAACGTCTCGTGGAAGCGGACCGGTTCGAGTCGCTCGAGGGCCTGCCGCGCGTCGCGACTGGTGAACAGGGGGAGCGGTTCGGCATGGCTGCTGTAGCCCTTGCGGGCGGCGTAGCGGGCCTCCTCCTCCTGGATCTCGCCGGCGTCCTCGAGGACCAGCCGGGCGAGCGGGCGCGTCGCGCGCGTGCAGTAGACGGGGCCCTGGAATCCGCGGCCGACCAGGCGCGGCAGCAGTCCGCAGTGGTCGAGATGGGCGTGGGTAAGGAGGACCGCGTCGATTTCGGAAGGCTCGAAGGGAAAGGCGCTCCTGTTGCGGGCCTCGACCTCCTCGTCGCCCTGAAACATGCCGCAGTCGACGAGCAGGGTGCGGCCGCCGAACTCCAGCCGCGTCCTGCTGCCGGTGACCGTGCCACAGGCGCCTTCGAACGTCACTCGTGCCAAGGGTTGCCTCCGCCCGGCAGTGTAACAAAGCGATTCCGGGGGACGAGGCGGCCTGCTTCGCGGGGTGGCCGGGCCGGCGGCGGGGAGGTAGGATGGGGCGGCAAGGCCCGCGGAGCGGGCGAAGGAGGTCCGATGAGCGACAAGAAGGTGGTCGATCATGCGCGCGAAGTCGTCGAAGAGGCGGTGACCGGTGCCCGCGAGGTGATCGACGAAGGGCTCGACGAGGCGCGGGATCGTTTCGAGGGCGCGGCCGAGGAGCTCGGCCGTTCGGCCCGGCGCACCCAGCGCGAACTGCGGCGGCGCGCCGAACGGCTGGGAGCGGCGACGCGCGAGCGCTACGACGCGGCGGTCGAGGGCATGCGGCACGGTTACGAGCGGGTGCGCAAGGATGCCGGTGACCTGGCCGACGACGTCAACGTCTACGTGCGCGAGAACCCGGGCAAGTCGATTCTGATCGCCGCGGGGGTCGGTTTCCTCGTCGGCATGCTGATGCGCGGCCGGCGCCGCGACGACTGAGCGCGGACGGGGGCGGCGTGGATCGGCGGCGCGAGCTGCGGCGTGAGCTCGAGACGAGGGACTCCCCTTCGTTGGCGGACGAGCTGCTCGACGACCTGATGCCGCCCGACCTCGACTGGCGCGGCGTGGTGCGCCGGCACCCGCTCCCCGCCCTGCTCGTCGCGGCGGGCGCCGGCTGGTGGCTGGGACGCAGCCGGCGCAGCGCCATGCTGATCGAGGCGCTCACCGGCGCCGTCGCAGCGGGGGTCGTGGCGCGCTTCGGCTCCCTCGGCGGCGACGACGGGGACGACGCGATCGGCGGCCTCGACCACGAGCCGGACGCCGTCTGACGGCGCGCGGCCCGGGTGGCGACCCTCCTTCACCTCTCCGATATCCACTTCGGCCCCAAGCACCTGGCGGACCGCTCCGCCGCCGTCCTCGACCTGGTCGAGCGCCGGCCCCCGGACCTGGTCGTCGTCTCGGGCGATCTGACCCAGCGCGCCAAGGTCCACCAGTTCCGCGCCGCGCGGCAGTTCTTCGCCTGCCTCGCCGCGCCGGCCGTCTTCGTCCCCGGCAATCACGACGTCCCGCTCTACCGCTTCTGGGAGCGCCTCTTCGCCCCCTTCGGCGCCTGGCGGCGGGGGTTCGACCGCGAGGTGGTGCGCGACTTCTTCTCGCCGGCGCTGGCGGTGGTCGGCGTCAACACCGCGCACGCCTGGACCACCAAGCACGGCCGCGTCCGCCGGCGTGACGTCGCCGGGCTGGCCCGGCGATTCGCGGCGGCGGCGGCGGACGCGTTCCGGGTCCTGGTCGTCCACCATCCGATCGTGGCCGCCCCCGAGCTGGGCGACGAGCCGGTGGCGCGGCGCGGCGCCGACCTGCTCGTGGCGGCGCGCGAGTGCGGCGTCGAGCTGGTGCTCGGCGGACACCTGCACCACGCCTTCGACGTCCCCGCCGATCGCGCCCTGCCCGGCGGCGGACCGCTGGTGCTGCAGTGCGGGACGACGACCTCGAGCCGGGGGCGGGGCGCCGAGACCGGACACAACAGCCTGCACCGGATCACCGTCGAACCGGCCGCGATCGTCGTCGAACGCCATCTCTGGAACCGGGAGGCGCGGGCCTTCGAGCTCGCCGTGGCGCACCGGCACGGGCGCGCCGGCGCCGCTCCGGGGCGCGATATCATCCGCCGGTCATGAGAGACGGGCGCCGGGCGGGGGAGCGGAGAAGCGGATGAAGCGGCTCGAACAGGGGGACCAGCTCGGTCGCTACCTCATTCTCAAACGGCTCGGCGCCGGCGCCATGGGCGAGGTCTACCTCGCCGAGGATCCGCAGATCGGCCGTCACGTGGCGCTCAAGACGGTGCGCGTCGAGGACGGGCGGGTCAAGGAGCTCGAGGAGCGCAAGCAGCGGCTGCTGCGCGAAGCGCGCGCCGCTGGACGCCTGCTGCACCCGAACATCATCGCCCTGTTCGACGCCGGCGAGGACCAGGGGATCCTCTACCTCGCCTTCGAGTTCGTCGAGGGGCAGGACCTCGCCGATCGCGCCGCCGACGGCCCGCCGCTGACCCTCGGCGAGGCGCTGTCGATCGTCCGCCAGGCGGCCGAGGGGCTCGACTACGCCCACCGTCAGGGCGTCGTGCACCGCGACATCAAGCCGAGCAACCTGATGCTCACCCCCGACGGACGGGTGAAGATCGCCGACTTCGGCATTGCGCGCGTCGCCGACCAGACCTCCGACCTGACGATGACCGGCTCGGTGGTCGGCAGCCCGCACTACATGTCGCCCGAGCAGATCCGCGGCGAGGCGCTCGACGGGCGCACCGACATCTTCTCGCTCGGAGTGCTGCTCTACGAGATCCTCTGCCGGCGCCGCCCGTTCGAGGGCGAGACGCTGACCACCCTCGTCTACCAGATCCTCAACCAGGATCCGGCACCGGTGGCGACCCGCCGGCCCGACCTGGCGCCGCGCCTGCAGCAGCTGGCGGCGCGCATGCTGGCCAAGGACCGCGACCAGCGCTTCGCTTCGGCCTCCGAGGTGGTGCGCGAGATCACCCTGTGCGAGCGCGAGCTGGCGCCGGGCGAGCTGGCCGGCGCGGCGCTGCGCGAGGAGCCCCCCACCGACGCCACGGTGCGGCTGACCGATCGCCCCGCCACGCCGCCGCCGCTGCCCGTCGCGCCCCCGCCGCCGCCGCCCGGAGGCGCCCCGGCGGCGGCCGCGGCGGCCGGCAAGGCGTCGAGCTCGCGCCTCGCCCTGGTGGCGGTGATCCTCGTCGTGGTGATCGGCGGCCTGGTCGTCGCGGGGCTGGCGGCACGCCGGTTCGTCAGCGGCCGGCTCGAGAAGGTCGCCGCCGCGGTGCAGGAGGAGGTGAACGGATCGCCGGCCACGGCGCGGCCGGATCCGGGCAAGCAGGCCACCGAGCCCGTGACTCCGGCGACCCCGCCCGAGCCCGTGGCGACGCCGCCCGAGGCGGCGCCCGAGCCGGAGCCGACCGGGGTGGAGCCGGGCCAGCGCGTCACGGTGCCGCAGCCCGCGCCCGAGCCCGCGCCGACCGAGTCGCCGGCGCCGCGCCCGACGACGCAGGAGCCCGCCCCGCGGTCGAGTCTGCCGGCGCCGCGCCCGGTCGCCCCCGAACCGCGCCTGACGGAGCCCGCACCCGAGCCCGAACCCGAGGTCCGCCCGCAGCCCGAGGAGGACCCGCGCGCCCGCCGCGAGGCGTTGATCGCCAGCGTGCCGGTGCAGCGCGAGATGACCACCGGCATGACGCTCTCCTTCGACGTGCAGCCGAAGCAGGCGGCCGAGCAGGTCATCGTGCGACTCGACCGCATCGTCATCGGCCGGGCCGACGAGTGGAACGCCAGGAAGCGCGACGGCCGGGCCTACTCGGTGCCGGAGCCGGGGCTGCACATCCTGACCTTCCTGCTCGATGGCGCCGAGATCTACCGCATCCGGATCGACGCCCATCCCGGCGGCGCCAATCCGACCACCGTCTCGGTCTCGCTGCCGCAGGCGGCGGGACGGCGCCGACGCAACTGAGCGCCGTGAGGACCCCGGGCCGGCGGCCGCCGGCGCTCGCCGGGGAGATCGAGCTCACCCGCCTCGCCAACGGCCTCGAGGTCTGCCTGGTGCGCAGTCCGCAGGCGCCGATCGTCGCTTCGGCGATCTTCTACCGCGCCGGCTGTCGCGACGAGGAGCCCGGAGCGGGCGGCATGGCCCACTTCCTCGAGCACCTGATGTTCAAGGGTTCGGCGCGCTACGGTCCGGGCGAGATCGACCGCATCACCCAGGCCCTGGGCGGTTCGAACAACGCCTTCACCAGCCACGACGTGACCGCCTACTGGTTCGTCTTCGCCGCCGACCGCTGGTCCGAGGCGCTGGCGATCGAGGCCGACCGCATGCGCGGCCTGCGTCTCGACCCGGCGGAGATCGACGCCGAGCGCCGGGTCGTCGTCGAAGAGATCGCGATGTACCAGGACGAACCCTGGGACGCGCTCGAGCTGGCCGTGCAGGCGGCGCTCTACGGCGACTTCGCTTACGGCCGGCCGATCCTCGGCACCGCCGCCGAGCTGGCGGGCGAGGACCGCGACCGGATCGCCGGCTTCCACCGGCGCTTCTGCGTTCCCGGCAATGCCACGTTGGTGGTCGCCGGCGACCTCGCCGCCGACACCCTGGCCCGCGTCGAAGCAGCCTTCGGCGACATGGACGGCGAGGTGCCGACGCGGCGGCCGGCGGGCAGGCCGTCGCGGCTCACGACGCTGCACCGCATCGAGCGGCGCCACGGCGACGTCGCGCGCCTGCTGCTCGCCCTGCCGGCGCCGCCACCGGACGATCCGGCCCACGCCGGTCTGCGCATCCTGGCGACGGTCCTCGCCGAGGGGCGCGGCAGCCGGCTCGAACGGCGCCTGGTCGACGAGGGGGAGCTCTGCCTGTCGGTGTCGGCGAGCCTGGCCGATCACCAGCTGGCGACCCACTTCGCCATCGCGGCCGAGCTGGTGCCGGGGGCCGACCCGGCGCGCGTCGAGGCGATCGTTCTCGAAGAGCTGCGCGACCTCGCCGCCCGGCCGCTCGCCGAGGAGGAGCTCGGGCGCGCCCGCCAGGTCTTCCTCGCCGACTGGGCCTGGGGGCAGGAGCGGATCCATCAGCAGGCGGTTGCCGCCGGCCTCGCACTGGCGATGTTCGATCTCGGCCAGCCGGAGCGGCTGCTCGACGCGGCCCTGACGGCCGAACCGCAGAGCCTCCGCGCCCTGGCCGCGACCCACCTCGAACCGGAGCGTGGCGGCGTCCTCGGCCTGTCGCTGCCGGAGGCCTGAGGCATGCCCGGACCCCTGCCTGACACCGAATCCCCGGCGCTGCGCGTGCGGCGGGTGCCGGGCGCCCCGGTGGTCGTCGTGCGGGTGGCCCTGGCAGGCGGTGCACGGCACGAGTCGATCCCCGGCCTGGCGCTGGTGACCGGCCGCTCGCTCGACGAAGGGACCCAGCGGCGCGACTATCGGCAGCTGGCGGCCGCCGCCGAGGCGCTGGGGATGAACGCCGCGGGCTACGGCGCCTTCGAGCAGATCGGGATCAGCGTCGACGCTCTCGCCGCGGACTGGCGCGCGGCGATCGACCTCGCCGCGGAGATGACTTTCGAGCCCGCCTTTCCGGAGGAACGGATCGCCTTCGTGGCGCGCCAGGCGGCGGCCGAACTCGAGGCGCAGGCCGACGACGCCGAGATGTCGACGGCGCGCGCCTTCGCCGACCTCCTCTACGCGCCGCACCCGAAGGGGCGTCCCCTGCAGGGGGATGCGGCGAGCCTGGCGCGCCTCTGCGGCGAGGAGTGCGCCGCCTTCCACGCCGCCTCACTGGCGCGCGGTGGCGTCGTGGTGGTGGCCGGGGACCTCGACGAGGAGCCGGTGCGCTCGCATCTCGCCGAGGCTTTCGCCGCGCTGGCACCGGTCGATCCGGCGTCGCGGGCGGGCGAGCCCGTCCCGCCGGCGGCCGCTCGCCGGCGCGAAATCCGCACCCGCGCCCGCGACCAGGCCCACCTGTTCGTCGGCCAGCTCACCGTCGGACGCGGCGAGGCGGACTGCGCGGCTCTCGAAGTGGCGGCGGTGGCTCTCGGCGCCGGGTCGGGGCTGTCGGGTCGGATTCCGCACCGCGTGCGCGACCGCGAAGGGCTCGCCTACCACGCCACCGCCGACCTGGTGGCCGGCGCCGGACTCGATGCCGGCCGACTGGTCGCCTACGCCGGCACGTCGCCGGCGACCCTGGAACGGGCCGAGCGGGCGGTGACCGAGGAGCTGGAGCGGCTGCTCGCCGACGGGTTCACGGCCGGCGAGCTCGCCGAGGCGCGCGCCTACCTGCTCGGCCGCGAGCCCTTCCGGCGCGAGACGGCGCGTCAGTGGGCCGACCTGGCGGCGCTGGGGGCGATCGAGGGGCTGCCGCTCGAGGATCCGGCGTGGTCGCGGGCGCGCATCGCGGCGGTCGACGACGCGGCGGTCGCCGCGGCCCTGGCGCGCCACCTCGATCCGGCGAAGCTCAGCGTCACGGTCGGCCTGCCCGCGACCTGAGTCGACGGGCCCGGCGGCTCAGCAGGTCGGTTCGCTCGTCGCCGACCAGGCGCAGGTGTCGCCCGTCTCGAAGCCGTCGGCGAACGGCGGCGCGACGACGTAGACGGCGCCCGCCATCGGGGGCTGATGGAACGAACAGAAGAACCCCCAGGCCCCGGCGCTCGGAAACTCGACCACGACCGGCGCGGAGCCGGAGGTTACCGTCGGGATCGGGTTGCCCGGCTGGGGTTCGCCCCCCTTGTGCAGCCCCCCTTCGAGCGGGTGCACCGCGAAGTTCATCTGGAAGGTGACGCTCTGCCCCTCGGTGATCGCCACGCAGCGCGGCAGATAGGCATTGGCCCCGCCGACGGTGATCACCCGTTCGCCCTCCGGAGTCTCGAACCAGGGGACCGCGTCGGCGCGGGTGCAGGTGTTGATCGTCTGGGCGCCGGCCGCCGCCGCGCCGGCGGCGAACAGCCACAGCACGGCGCCGGCGGCGCGGATCAAGGGGTGGTGGCGGTGGCGGTGCTCCATCCCGCGAGACTACCGTCCTCGAAGCCGTCCGCGAAGAGGGCGACGAAGACGGCGCCGTACATGCCGGCCTCGAAGTGGAAGTCGCAGAAGTAGCCCCAGTCGCCGGGGTCGGGGAAGGGGACCTCGAGGGGCGTGCTGCCGCTGCCGGTGGCCGGAATCGGGTTGCCCGGCTGAGGCGTCGTGGTGCTGCCCTCGACCCGGCCGGGGGCGAGCGGATGGCTGTTGAACGTCCCGGCGAAGGTGACCGACTGGCCGGCCGAAATCAGCACGCACGGAGGCAGGTACTCGCAGCACTGGAAGTCGATCTGCCGCGCCGGCGCCGCCAGCTCGGACCAGCGCAGGGCGGTGTCGACGGTGCAGCCGTTGAGCGGCGGTTCGCCGGCGCGGGCGAGCGGCGCGAGCGGGAGCAGCGCGAGGAGGGCGGCGAGGAGGCTGCGGGTCGACATGGGACCTCCGGACAGGGAGCGCGAGCGCCGGCCGTTTCCGGTTCGCGGGACGTGTGAGTCCCGGAACCGCGCCCGCGGGTTCAAACCGGCACGTTCTCGTCGCGCACGCCGGCGAAGATGCGCCAGGTGGTCACCTTCTCGTCGATCTCGCGCAGCCGCTTGGCGATCAGTCGGCAGAGCAGCTTGAGGAACTCGAGCGATGCTTCCGGATCGAGCGCCAGCATCTCCTGGATCGTCCCCTGATCGAGCGCCAGAACGGTGACCGGACCGGCGTGGGCGCGCGCATCGGCCGAGCGCGGCTCGCCGTCGATCAGCGACATCTCGCCGAAGAAGTCGCCGCGCTCGAGGATGGCGAGCGCCTCCTCGCCGGCGCCCGGGATGAACTTCGAGATCAGCACCTTGCCCTCGAGCACGACGTACATCTCGTGCCCCTCGTCGCCCTCTTCGAACAGGGCGCTGCCCGATTCGAAACGCAGCTCGCGCGAGAAGTTGGCGAGCGTGGTCAACTCCTTGCCGGAGAGACCCTGCTCGCGCAGCATCTGCAGCTTGTCCTCGCTCGGGATCTCGATCACCCCGGAAACGCTCTCGCGGGCGCGGCGCAGGCGCAGGAAGTTCTCCGGCTGCTTGTCGGTGGTGAAGAAGGTCTTGAGCTGCTCGTTGGTCGACCGCAGCTTGCCGGCCAGCGAATGCCAGAGGCCCCAGTAGATCTGGACGCCGAACTCCGACCACTCCTGGGCCTGAGCGGCGAGCCCCTCGCCGTCGAAGCGCAGCAGGCGCGCCGGCCGGGAGACGAGCGCGTCGCCGGAGCGCGGCCCCGGCGCGATGAAGCCGATCTCGCCGAAGATCGACCCGGCCTTGAGCACGGCGAGCGAGAACGTTCCGTACGGCGTCTGCCGCTGGATGGCGATCTCGCCCTCCTCGAGCAGGTAGAAGTCCGCTCCCCGGGAGCCGTTGGTGAACATCATGTGGCCGGCGGGGTAGACCTCTTCCGTCACCGTCGAGGAGAGCTTGAAGATCTGCTCGTCGGTCAGGTGATCCCAGGTCTCGCAGCGCCGCAGCCGGCCGGCGATGGAGAGCCGGCCCTGCGGCGTCTCGAACGCCGCCGGGACGCCCTCGGCGATGCCATCGGTGCTGCGGAATCGCTCCCGCCGCCACTGCAGGCGGTCGAAGGCGATGTGGAGCGTCTCCTCGCGCTCGCGCAGCAGCGCCGTGACCTGGCCGCCCTGCCAGCCGAGCAGATGGCGCAGAGTGCGGATCCGGCGGCGCAGGCGAATGGCGCGCTCCTCCTCGGTCGAGGGGAGCAGCAGAAAGGCGTCGATGGTCGCCGACAGCGCGTCGCCGTACTGGCGTCGCTCGTACTCGACCTGGCCGAGCAGCTCCGCCGCCTCGCGGTCGAAAGGGTTGAACCGCAGCGCCTTGCGCAGATGTTCGGCGGCGGCGTCGAAGTCCTGCAGGTGGTAGTGGATCCGGCCCGCCAGCTTGGAGGCCGACGGGGTGATCGGATCCTTGACGCGGGCGATCTCGAGACACTCGAGCGCCCGGTACTCCTCCCCCTTCTCGGCGTAGAGCCAGGCCAGGCCGACGAAATGCGAAGAGTCGATGGAGGAGCGGCGAATCTCGTCGCGGGCCGCCTCGACCGGGTCCTTGTCCCCCGTCCGCGTCTGCGCCTTCTTGAGCTTGCGCAGGCGGGCGACGGCGAGGCGCAGTCCGAGGTCCTGCGGTTCGAGGCGAAGGGCGAGCTGGAAGAGGTCGATCGCCTCGTCGTATCGCTTGCGGTCCGCGAACCGCCGGGCGAGCGTCACCAGCTCGTCGAGGTCGGGCGAACCGGGGGAAGAGGGTTCAGGCATCACCAGCTCCGCGGCTGATTTCTCCGGATGCGCGCGGCAGTGTAGCATGGCCGCAGCGATGAGCTCGGAAAGCCTGGACGTGCAGGCCGCCGCGGCGAGGGGGCTGCAACTGTGCCGCGAGAACGACTGGGATCGCGGGCTGCAACTGCTCTCGGCCGCCGCCGAGGAGCGTGGCGGCAAGGATCTGCCCGGCGTCGTCTTCGCCTACCTCGGCTACGGGCTGGCGCGCCATCAGCGCCGGACGCTCGACGGACTCAAGTTGTGCGAGCACGCGGTCAAGATCCAGTACTACGAACCGGAGAATCACCTGCAGCTGGCGCGGGTGCAGATGCTGATGGGCGACCGCAAGGCCGCCGTGGCCTCGATCGCGCGCGGCCTCAAGCTCGATCCGGCGCACCGCGGCCTCAAGGAGATGCGGGTCGAAATCGGCGTCCGCAAGCGGCCGCCGATCCCCTTCCTCGGGCGCGCCAACCCGCTCAACGTGCTGCTCGGCCGGCTGCGCCACGCGCTGCGCGGCAAGAGAGCCTGAGGGGCCAACCGCATCAGCCGAAGCGGCCGGTGATGTAGTCCTCGGTCTGTCGCTTCATCGGGTTGAGGAAGAGCCTTTCGGTCGGTCCGTACTCGACCAGCTCCCCGAGATAGAGAAATGCCGTGTGGTCCGAGACCCGCGACGCCTGCTGCATGTTGTGCGTCACGATGACCTGCGTGTAGTCCTTCTTCAAGTCCTCCATCAGCTCCTCGATCCGGGCGGTGGCGATCGGATCGAGGGCCGAGCAGGGTTCGTCGAGCAGAATGACCTCCGGCTCGACGGCGATCGCCCGGGCGATGCACAGGCGCTGCTGCTGGCCGCCCGACATGCCCAGAGCGCTCTCCTCGAGGCGGTCCTTGACTTCGTCCCACAACGCCGCCCCGCGCAGACTCCGCTCGACGATCTCGTCGAGCTCGCTCCTGCGCCGGATCCCCTGGATGCGCGGCCCGTAGGCGACGTTCTCGTAGATCGACTTGGGAAACGGATTCGACTTCTGGAAGACCATGCCGATGCGCTTGCGCAGGGCGTTGATCTCGACCTCGGGCGCGAAGATGTCGGAACCCTCGAAGCGCACCTGGCCCTCGACGCGGACGCCGTCGATGAGATCGTTGAGCCGGTTGATGCAGCGCAGGAGCGTCGACTTGCCGCACCCCGACGGGCCGATGAAGGCGGTGATCTGCCGCTTGGGAATGCGCAGCGAGATGTCGCGCAGCGCCTGCTTCTGGCCGTACCAGAGCGACAGATGATCGATCTCGAGGATCGGGTCGCCGATGCGCGGTTCGAGCGCGGGATCGTGCTCCCGGGTGTCGGGGGCCGGGCGGACTGCGGGACCGGCAGCGGCCATCGGAGTCTCCTCGCTGCGGAGTGCGGGCGTGGGCAACATGTCGGGCCTCCGGGGCTCTTCGGTGGCGCTCATACCGAGCTGCCCGAATAGGTGCGCCGCAGCCGGTTGCGCAGCGCGATCGCCAGCAGGTTCATCACCGTCACGACGCCGATCAGCAGCAGCGCGGTGGCGAAGACGAGTGGCTTCGAGGCGTCGACGTTCGGGCTCTGGAAGCCGACGTCGTAGATGTGGAAGCCGAGGTGCATGAACTTGCGCTCGAGGTGGACGAAGGGAAAGTCGGTGTCGATCGGCAGGGTCGGAGCCAGCTTGACCATGCCGACGATCATCAGCGGCGCCACCTCTCCGGCGGCGCGCGCCATGGCCAGGATGAGGCCGGTGAGGATGCCCGGGGCGGCCGCCGGAACGACGACCTTCCAGGTCGTCTCCCATTTCGTCGCACCGAGCGCCAGCGACCCCTCGCGCACGATGCGCGGCACCGCGGCGAGGCCCTCCTCGGTGGCGACGATGACCACCGGCACGGTGAGCAGCGCCAGGGTGAGCGCGCCCCACAGGATGCCGCCGGTGCCGAAGGTCGGGGTCGGCAGTGCCTCCGGGTAGAAGAGCCGGTCGATCGAGCCGCCGATCGTGTAGACGAAGAAGCCGAGCCCGAAGACGCCGAAGACGATCGACGGCACCCCGGCGAGGTTGTTGACCGCGATGCGGACCATGCGCACCAGCGGGCCCTGGCGGGCGTACTCGCGCAGGTAGAGGGCGGCCAGTACTCCGAGCGGCACCACCGCGATCGACATCAGGAAGACCATCATCACGGTGCCGAAGATGGCCGGGAAGATGCCCCCTTCGGTATTCGACTCGCGCGGGTCGTCGCTGACGAACTCCCACACGCGATTCAGGTAGAGGCGAAGCTTGCCGGCGGCGGAGAGCTCGTTGGGGCGGGTGGCTCGCACGATCGCTCCGACCGGCATCTCCGTGCGCTGACCGTCCGCCGTCTCGAGGACGACGCGCTCGCGCTCGAGCTCGTGGCGCTCGGCGAAGAGCCGCTCGGCCAGCCGGGAGTACTCCGCTTCGAGCACCCGGCGTTCGGCCTCGATGGATGCCAGGCGCGCGGCGCGCTCCTCCGGTGACGCCTGCGCGCGGTCGACCCGGCGTTCGGCCAGCCGGAGCCTCTCGATCCCGGTGTTGACGTCGCCGATCTCGCCACGTTCGAGGCGGCGGATCCGCCGCCGGTCTCGCTCCTTGCTCGCGAGCAGCGGAGCGAGGGCACGCCAGGCGCTCTCCGGGTCGGCGGCGAGCACCTTCTCGTCGGTGCGCAGCTCGACCACCCGGCCGTAGAAATTCCCCCACTCGAGCCGCTCGAGCACCACCGCGTCCTCGGGAGCGGCGCGCCGGACGACCGACGCGTCGTCGACCCACTGGAAGTCGCCGCCGGTCAGGTCGCGGTTGCCGGTGCGGATCTGGAATCGGGTGCCGCCGCCCGCGGAATCCGGAATGTCCTCGTGGTCGTGAACCTCGCCGAGCAGGACGCGGCCGTCGGCGAGGCCGAACTCGAGCAGGTCCTTCTGCCAGAAGTAGCGCCCGCCCTGCCATCCGATGAGCGACAGCAGGCCGATGACGAGCAACAGGTCGAGGGCGAGGGCACCGCCGCACAGAGCGGTCATCGAGAGGCCGAACAGCTCGCTGCTGCGGCGGCGCGGTGCGGCGGCGGGCGGGGTCACGGGTGTCGAAGCTCTCACAGTTGCGCGTAACGCCGGCGGAGCCGCTGCCGCACGAGCTCGGCGAAAGTGTTGATGACGAACGTGAGGAGGAAGAGGATCAGCGCCGCCAGGAAGAGCGCCCGGTAGAGCGTGCCGCCGTGCGGTGCCTCGGGGATCTCGACCGCGATGTTGGCCGACAGGGTGCGAAAGCCGTTGAACGGGCTGAGATCGAGGATCGGCGTGTTGCCGGTCGCCATCAGGACGATCATCGTCTCGCCGACGGCGCGACCGAAGCCGATCATCACCGCCGAGAAGATGCCGGGCGAGGCGGTCGGCAGGACGACGCGCGTGACCGTCTGCCAGCGCGTCGCGCCGAGCGCGAGCGAGCCGGCGACGAGGTTCTTCGGCACGTTCGAGAAGGCGTCCTCGGAGATGGCGAAGATGATCGGGATGACGGCGAATCCCATCGCCAGGCCGACGACGATGGCGTTGCGCTGGTCGTAGCGCAGGCCCGTCGCCTCGAGCAGCCAGGCCTGGAAGTTGCCACCGAAGACCACCTGCTCGACGGCGGGCGACAGCGCGACGCAGGCCCACAGGGCGATCGCCAGCAGGATCAGGTGCAGGAAGATCTCGACCCCTCCCGGAAAGCGGTTGCGCAGCCGCAGCGGCAACCGGCTCCAGCCGATCCCCGAGATCCAGACCGTGAGCGGCAGCACGATCAGCATCAGGAGCATTCCGGGAAAGGTCCGCTCGAGGATGGGCGCCAGCCAGAGGCCGGCGAGGAAGCCGAGCACGACCGAGGGGAGCGAGGCCATGATCTCGACCGCCGGCTTGATCCAGGCGAGCAGTCGCGGGTGGAGAAACTGGGAAGCGAACATGGCGCCGAAGACGCCGAGGGGCACCGCGAGGAGCAGCGAATAGAACGTCCCCTTGAGCGTGCCGACGACGAGCGGCGTCAGGGAGAGCTTGGCCTCGAAGTCATCGGTGCCGCCGGTCGACTGCCAGACGAACTCGGGTCCCTCGTAGCCCTCGAACCAGACCCGTCCGAACAGCGCCTTCCAGGACACTTCGGGGTGCGGATTGTCGATGCGCAGCAGGGCGAGACTCCGCTCGCCGGCGACGAATCCCGAGTCCCCCTTGGGGGAGAAGGCGAGCGACGTGGCGCGCGGCACCGGCGAGCTGCCCTGCCAGAGCACGCGCTCCGAGGTCGAGTAGTAGAGCCCGAGACCGCCCGCCTCGTCGTGGACGAGGAAGGTCCGGTTGCGCTGCGAGGGCGCCAGCAGGTCGATGGCGGCCGGCCGGGCCGGATAGTCCCGGATGCGCGTCAGCAGGAAGGTCTCGTCGGACTGACGCACCGGGAACCAGATCGAGAGCGCCCCGCTCTGCTGGCCGACCACCAGCGAACGGTCGCCGATCAGGAAGGTCATCGCGGTGACCGGGGCGCTGCCGGCCGAGACGCGTTGCGGCTCCGCGCCCTCCCCCTCGGCGAGATCCCACCAGAGGAGCTCTCCACCCGGCGTTCCGGCGTAGAGATGGCGCCCGTCGGCGTCGAGCAGCAGGGCCGTCAGCGCCGGCACGGCCGCCAGCCGGAAGCGCTCCTCGTGCTGTTCGATCTCGCCGGTGAAGGCGTTCTCGGTCGACTCGAAACGCACGAAAGCGAGCGTCGAATCGGCGAGCTGCGCGGCCGCCGCGAGGGTGCCGGGACCCGCGAGCCGGGCGGTGAACGTACCGAGCGGCCGCCGCTCGGGGTCGAGCTCGAGCTCGAGCGCGGGCGGCAGGTCCGGGGCGACCGAGCGGCTCCCGTCGGCGGCATACGAGACGCTCCAGGCGACCGGCTGGGCGACCAGCCGGCCGTCGGACGTGGCACCGACCAGGGCGCCGCCGCCCGGTGGGGAGACGACGCCGGTGATTCCGGGGAGCTCGCTCGCGGCCGCGTCCGGCGCCGGGGAATCCGGCGCCGCCGCCCGGCTCTCCGGCGTCAGACCGGCCAGCAGATCGCGCTCCTCGATCAGCCGGCCGTCGGTCAGGTCGAGGACGCGCAGGGCGCCCGTCGAGCCGAGCGCGGCGCCCAGCTCGCGGTACTCGTCGACCACCAGTCCGAGGGCCGAGCCGGGCACCTCGAAGGCACGGTCGACGGCGACTTTCGCCGGGCGCAGCAGCGGCGCCACCTCGGCGACGATGAAGATCAGGATGCCGAGGATGCTGGCGATGATGAGAAAGCCGCCGGCCGCGACGATGTGGCGGGCCGCCCGGTCGACGAGCAGCCGCCGATGCGAAGTGCGGCCGGGGGCGGCGCGGCGTGAGTCGGCCGGAGGGCCGGCGGGCGGGGGGCTCGGGTCTGTCGGCATTTTCGGAAGATTCTGCCAGCGGCGGGCGAAACGGGGAAATCGGCGGAGGCGGCGCGCCGGCCGGCGCGCCGCCTCCGCCCGGACCTTCAGCGCAGCTTGCCGTGCTCTTCGTCGGCGACGCGCGCCGAGATCGGCAGATAGCCGTCCTTGACCACGATCTCCTGCCCTTCGCGGGAGAGGACGAAGCGGAGGAACTCGCCGATCAGCGGATCGAGCGGCTTGTTCGGCGCCTTGTTGACGTAGACGTAGAGGAAGCGCGAGAGCGGGTACTTGCCGGTGAGGACGTCCGAGGCCTCGGTCGAAAAGTAGGGCTCGCCGGCCTTGCGGGCGAGCTTGAGCGGCTTGACGCCCGAAGTGCGGTAGCCGATGCCGGAGTAGCCGATGGCGAAGCGGTCCTCGGTGACCCCCTGGACGACCGAGGCCGAGCCCGGCTGCTCCTTGACCGTGTCGCGATAGTCGCCCTTGAACAGCGCCGCCTCCTTGAAGAAGCCGTAGGTGCCGGAGGCCGAGTTGCGGCCGTAGAGCGAGATCGGCCGGGACGCCCATTCACCCGTCATTCCGAGGTCGCCCCAGGTGGTGACGTCCCGCTTGTGGCCGCCCTTGCGGGTCTTCGAGAAGATCGCGTCGACTTCGGCCAGGGTCAGCTGCTCGAGCGGGTTGTCCTTGTTCACGTACACCGCGAGGCCGTCGACGGCGACCCGGACGACGGTCGGCTTGTAGCCGTACTTCTTCTCGAACTCGTCGATCTCCTCCGCCTTCATGGCCCGGCTCATCGGTCCGAGCTGGGAGGTGCCGGCGATGAGCGCCGGCGGAGCGGTCGAGGAGCCCTTGCCCTCGATCTGGATGCGGACGTTCGGGTAGGCCTTCTGGAAGCCCTCCGCCCAGAAGGTCATCAGGTTGTTCAGCGTGTCCGAGCCGATCGAGCTCAGATTGCCGGAGACGCCACTGGTGCGCGCGTACGGCTGGATGCCGGCCTCCACCTGCGCGGGCTGGGCGGCGAGCGGGGCGGCGACGAACAGGGCGAGCGCCGTTCCGGCCAGGGTCTGGGTCAGTTTCATTGTCTGTCTCCTTGCTGGGAAGCCCGGAGGAGCCGGGCCTTCGACCGTCGGGAGCAGCCTGTCAACCGGATGCGTCAGCAGGCGGTACGACGTGTGACGGCCGTGTGACAGGCGACCCGTCGGCCGGGTCGCCGGCCCGGAGCCTCCGAACGACGAGAGCCGCCGGTGCCGGCGGCTCTCGGGTACGTCCGGGCCCGGCCCGCGCCGGCGGTTCAGGAGCTCTCGGCGGCCTTCTCGTCCGGAGAGGAGTGGCGGATATCTCGCCCCTCGACGTAGAAGATGACGTCTTCGGCGACGTTCGTGGCGTGGTCGGCGATGCGCTCGTAGTTGCGCGCGATCAGCAGCAGGTGGAGCGCGCGCGCGGTGGTGCGCGGATCCTCCATCATGTAGGTCAGCAGCTCGCGGAAGAGCTGCTTGTACAGCGCGTCGACCTCGTCATCGCGTCGGCAGACTTCGTAGGCGGCGCGGGCGTCACGGCGCACGAAGCTGTCGAGGGCATCGCGCACCATGCTGCGGGTCAGGTCGGCGAGCCGGGGCAGATCGATGTACGGCTTGAGCGGAGGGTCCTGGTTGAGGACCTCGACGCCCTGCGCGACGTTGACCGCGGAGTCTCCCATCCGCTCGAGGTCGTTGGCGATCTTCATCGTCGAAACGAGGAAGCGCAGGTCGACCGCCGTCGGCTGCTGCAGGGCGAGGACCCGGTTGCACAGGCCGTCGACCTCCTTCTGCAGCGTGTCGACGTCGTCGTCGGTCCGGATGACCGTCTGCGCCCGTTCGCTGTCGCGCTCGACGAGCGCGTGCATCGCCTCGCTGATCATGCGCTCGACCAGGCCCCCCATGCGCAGCAGCGC
Source organism: uncultured Thermoanaerobaculia bacterium (assembly GCA_964471955.1). Lineage (GTDB taxonomy): Bacteria > Acidobacteriota > Thermoanaerobaculia > Multivoradales > JAGPDF01 > JACTMI01. The sequence continues at coordinate 20,231 of CAYYIK010000006.1, forward strand.
CTGGCGGATGCGGTCGAGATCCTGGTCGCGGTGTCTTTCCATGTCGTTCCGGATGATAGCGCCGGGCGGGTGGCCGGCGGAGAGGGTGAGCGGGTGCGACGAAAAAGGGGGCGGAGGGGCCGGCGAACCGGGGGGCCCCTCCGCCCGAGGAGGCGCTTCAGAAGACGATCTGGAACTGGAGGCGGAACTCGTCGTCGGTGGTGCCGCTGGCGTCGTCTTCGACCTGGCGGAAGTCGGCCTGCAGCTTCTGGCCGTGCTTGGCGAAGTACCAGGAAGCGGCGACGCCGGTCTCGGTCTCGTCGGCGTTGCCGGCGACGTCGGGGCTGACCGCGGCGAAGCGGCCGGCGAGCTCGAACTTCCGGTTGGGGAAGAGGTAGCCGACCTGCAGGTAGTAGCCGTCGGTGTCGAGGCTGTCGCCGGCCAGCGGGTCGAGCGACTCCTGGTAGAACTCGCCGACCGCGTTGAAGCCGCCGACCTTGAAAGCGGCCTCGAGCCCGAGGCGCGTGACGTCGTCGTCGCCGTCGGTGGTGCTCATGCCGGCGATGCCGAGCGCGAACTTCGGCGAGGACGGATAGTCGAGCGCGCTCTCCTCGAGCTTGTACTCACCGAACGGCGTCCAGACCAGGCGGCCGACGGTCATGAAGTCGTTGTCGTCGTTCGAGGACTGGTTGCGGCCGTTGCCGTTGTAGATGCCGACGCCGTACTCGAAGGTCTTGTCGGAGTTGCGGCCGGTCAGGCCGATCCCCTGGTCGCGGCCGGCGGCGAAGCGCTCGGAGGTGATCGAGCGGTCGACGAACTGCTGCGAGCCGGAAGAGGTCAGCTCCTGGCGGCCGAACCAGGCCTTGCCCTGACCGAACCAGACCGTCGCCATCGGGTTGCGGGCATACTCGATGTAGGCGTCCTCGAGGGTGGTCGAACCGCCGCTCCAGACCGCCTGGGTCTTGAACTTCCAGTCCTGGTAGATGGTGCCGCTGACCGCGAACTTGGCGCGCCGGACGCGGAAGGAGCCCTTGGACTCACCCTCCTCGGGCTCGCTCTGGGTGAAGCGGAACTGGACACGGCTGCCGATCTCGATCTTCGCGTCCTTCGACGTGATCGTCGTCTTGCCGCCCTTCCAGGAGACGTCGAACGGCGGCTTGTAGGGCTTCGGCGTCTCGCGCTCGTAGCCGGGCAGGTTGTGCTTGAACAGGTAGAGATCGGCCGCCGTCTCGTTCTCGGCGACGAGCGTGGCGCCGCCCTCGCCGCGGCCGATCAGGGTGATGGCGGTGCCGATCTCGCCCGAGGCCTGGAAGGTGGCGAAGCGCTCGGGGGTGTTGAAGACGTAGATCCGGCCGTCCTTCTCGACCTCCTGGTAGTAGAGCGTGGTGACCTGCTGGGCGGCGGCGGGCGCCGCGGCCGCGCCGGCCCACAGGGCCAGAGCGGTCAGACCGGCAGCGACGAAGTTCCTCGACATGACGTTCTCCTCTGCGGTGATCGGGATGCGGGTCCGGCGCGGGTCGGCCGCGCCTCGCGGGCGCCCGTCAGGATTCCGGGAGACTGTAGGCGGCATCCGCCGGCGGCGCGGCGACGGGCGCGTGACAGCGCTGCGACAGCCGCGGCGGCGCCGCCGGGCTCAGGCGGGGGTGGCGGCGGAGGCGGCGGGCAGCACGACGCGGAAGGTCGATCCCTTGCCCGGCTCGCTGTCGACCTCGACTCGGCCGCCGTGCGCCTGCGCCACGTGCTTGACGATCGCCAGACCGAGCCCGGTCCCCCCTTCGTCGCGCGCCCTCCCCTTGTCGACGCGGTAGAAGCGCTCGAACAGGCGCGGGAGGTGGACCGCGGCGATGCCGATTCCGTCATCGGCGACTTCGAGGACGGCCGAGTCGGCGCGCCGCTCGATCCGCACGCCGACCCTGCCGCCCGGCCGGTTGTACTTGACCGCGTTGTCGAGCAGGTTGGCCGCCAGCCGGAGCAGGCCGTCGGCGTCGCCGTCGACCACGACCGGTTCGCCGGGGACGAGCGTGACAGCCACCTGCCGCTCGCTCGCCGCCGCGGCGACCAGCTCGGCCGCCTGGGCCGCGATCTCACGCAGCTCGACCGGCTCGATGTCGCGAAACGGCTCCGTCCCCTCGAGACGCGAGAGCGTCAGCAGGTCGTCGAGCAGCGCGCCGAGACGGCGGCACTGGTCGAGGATCCGCTCGGAGAAGCGCAGTGCCGTGGCACGGTCGTCGAGCGCGCCGTCGACGAGGGTCTCGGCGTAGCCGCGAATGGCCGACAGAGGCGTCTTCAGCTCGTGCGACACGTTGGCGACGAAGTCCTTGCGCATGCGCGACAGGCGTTCGGCCTCGGTGACGTCGCGCGCGACCACCACGACCCCCTCGTCGCCGCCCAGTGGCGTCGCGAGCAGTACCAGGGAGCGGGCGACCGGTTCGAGAATCTCGATCTCGGTGGAGCCGCCGGCGTGATGGGTGAGCGTACCGGCGACCAGGTCGTCGAGCCGGGGCTGGCGCGCCAGTTCGAGGAAGCGGCGGGCCGGTGTGTCGGGCGGCAGCGCGAACAGCTCGCCCATCGCCGGATTGACCAGCTGCGGCAGCCCCTTGCGGTCGGTGACCAGAACCCCCTCGGTCATGCTCGCGACGGTGGCCCGCAGGTGGTCGCGCTCGGCTTCGACGGCGGCGATCTGCGTGCGGGCCCGGGCGGCGATGCGCTCGAGCGCCCGGCCGAGGGTGGCGAGCTCGCCCGACTCGGGCACGTCGACGCGGGTCGCATACTGCCCCTCGCCCATCCGGTGCGCGGCCTCGATCAGCGCGGCGAGCGGACGGAAAAGGCGCCGCGTCAGCCACCAGGAGAGGACGACGACGAGCAGGCCGGCGGCGGCGGCCGAGGCGAGGAAGAGGCTGGAGAGGTGGCGCTCGAGCGCCGCGAGCGTGGCGATCGGCCGGCCGAGGCGGGCGATCGCCACCGGACCCCCCGCGTCGGACAGGAGCGCGGCGGCGTAGGCGGTGTCGAGACCGGTGGTGTCGCTGTGGCGCACCGCGTGCCCTTCGCCGCGGGAGAGCGCCCCGGCGACCTCCGGACGGGCGAGGTGATTGTCCATCCGCGAGACTTCCTCGAAAGTGCGGTCGGTATCGGCCAGCACCGTGCCGTCGAGGGCGATCAGAGTGACCCGCAGGCCGGTGCCGCGTGCCCGCTCGTGCAGCTGCAGGTGGAGCTCCGGATCGGGGCGGCCGAGACCGCCGGGAGGCAGAGGGAGCGACGGGGCGAGCAGGCGCATGGTCGACCGCAGATCCTCGGCGGCGGCGTCGGCGAGCACCGGGGGCAGCAGCAGGACGGCGAGACCGGCGGCCAGTACCAGCGCCGCCGCGGCCGGCCAGAGCGGAGCGAGACGGAGCTTGGGCGAAAAGGGGATCGGCATCGGTGCGGGCGGCGCAGTGTAGCGCAGCGCGGCGACGGCGAAGTGACCGCTTCTCCGCAGCGGCTGCGGAAATTCCTGTCGAAAAGCGACCGTCGAGGGGGCGCCGGCCCGCGCCTGGCAAGGGGTGGAACGATCTGCAACGGATCTTGTGCAATCGTCGCAAGTTGTTTTCAGGCAAAGGGTTGTGTCCGACATGAGGGGAAGAACCGGGCTTTCTCGCCGCTCGAGCCGACGGGATTTCCGCAGCCCCGCTCCGCCCTCGCGGTGCGGCGGGTTAAATCGCTGTGACGGCGGAACTTGAAGCCCTGACGCTCAACCGCGGTGGGCGGGCTCGAGACCGGCGCGGAAGACGATCCGGCGGCCGAACAGCTCCTCGAACAGGCCGGCGCGGTGACGTGCCGCTTGCAGCTCGAGCGCCACGTCCCACGGGGAGAGGACTTCGATCACCATCCGGCGACGCCCGCTCAGCGCGCCGTGCAGCTCGACCACCCGCGCGGCGTGAGTGCGGTCGAGGGCGTTGCCGATCCGCAACAGGGCGGAGAGTCTGCGGATCACCTTCTGTTGCCAGCCCTCGAGCGCCGCGAAGCTGGCGTGCCGGCGGCGCGGCGGTGCGCCGCGGTGATAGCGGGCGACGTGGGCGAGGATGTCGATCTCGCGCGCGTCGAAGGCGTCGAGCGGGGCGCTGGCGATCAGGTACTGCGAGTGCTTGTGGTGGCGCCGGAAGTGGATCGAGTAGCCGACGTCGTGCAGCAGCGCCGCATCCTCGAGCCACTCGCGCTCGCGGCTCCCCAGGTTGTGCAGAGGCGCGGTGAGGTCGAACAGGCGCACCGCGAGTCGGGCGACCTGGGTGCCGTGGTCGAGCATGGCGGGCGCCCGCCCGGCGAGCTCGAGCACCTGGCGCCGGCGCACGCCGCCCGCCGTCCGCGGTGCGGCGGCCGGAGCGCCGAGCGCGGCGAGGACCATCCCTTCGCGCAGCGCCCGGTCGCTGAGGTGAAGCGTGGTGGCGCCGGCACGGCGGGCCAGCTCCTCGAGCAGAACGGCACCGGCGAGGATCGACTCGGCGCGCGGCCGGTCGACCGGCGGCAGGTCGGCGATCTCGCGGCGGGTCAGCGCGCGCAGCCGGGCGATGACCTCGCCGAGCTCGCGCAGGTCGAGAGCGCGCAGGCCGCCGGTCGTCTGCGCGCGCTGGCGCCCGGCGAAGTGATCGGCGAGGTCGCCGCAGCAGGCCGCGGTGCCGGAAGTCGCGATCATCACGCCGAGCCGCGCCGGTGGCCGCGCGCCACCGAGGCGCGAGCGGATTTCGCGGCGGAGCTTCTCGAGCGAGCGCGCCGTGGGCGGATCGCCGGCGAGCCACCCGGCGCAGCGCAGGGAGCCGAGGGGGAGGCTGCGCACGCGCACCAGTTCGCCCGCCCGCGCCACGCACCACTCGGTCGAACCGCCGCCGACATCGACGAGCAGGGCGCCGCGCGGTCCGAGGTCGACGGCTGCGCGCACGGCGCGAAACACCAGCTCGCCCTCCTCGCGGCCGTCGAGGGCGCGCACCTCGAGTCCGGTGAGGGCCCGTACCTGGTCGAGAAACTCCGCGCCATTGGACGCTTCGCGCACGGCGGAAGTGGCGACGGCGTCGATCCGGCTCACTCCCTTGAGGCGGGCGAGCGTGGTCATCCGCAGCAGCGCCTCGAGCCCGTCGCGCACGGCCCGGCGCGACAGGGCGCCGCGCGACAGCGCACTGCGTCCGAGGCGGACCATGTCGCGTTCGCGGGTGAGCACGCGGAAGCCGCCGCCGCCGTCCCCTTCGGCGACGATCATGTGGATCGAGTTCGAGCCGATGTCGATCGCTGCGACCCGGGCGGTGGACTCCTCGGGAGGCTGCGTCGCGGCGCCGGAGACCGGCGCGGGGGATCGTCGGGCGGGCATGCCCGCCATTCGATCACGCCACCCTGACGGCGGCGGGTCAGAACAGCGGGCGGACGATGAAGTAGGCGAGCGCCGCGACCCCGGCGGCGATCGGGATGGTGAGGATCCAGGCCCAGATGATGCGGCCGGCGACGCCCCAGCGGACGGCCGACAGGCGGCGGGTGGCACCGACGCCCATGATCGCGCCGGTGATCGTGTGGGTCGTCGAGACCGGAATGCCGCCGAGCGTCGCTCCGACGATGGTGAGCGCGCCCGCCGTCTCGGCGCAGAAACCGCCCATCGGGTGGAGCTTGGTGATCTTCGAGCCCATCGTCTTGACGATCCGCCAGCCCCCGAAGAGCGTTCCGAGCGCGATGGCGGCGTGCGAAACGAGGATCACCCAGAGCGGCACCTCGAAGGACTGGATGTAGCCGCCGGCCAGCAGCAGGCCGGTAATGATGCCCATCGTCTTCTGGGCGTCGTTGCCGCCGTGACCGAGGCTGTAGAAGGCCGCCGAGAGCAGCTGCCCCTTGCGGAAGAACCGGTCGAGACGGTTGGGATGCCAGCGGCGGAACGTCCAGGTGACGACGATCATCAGAATCAGCCCGAGGGTGAGGCCGATGACCGGGGCGAGGACGATGAACGCCAGGGGCTTGGTCCAGCCGGAGAGGATCAGGGCGCCGAACCCCGCCTTGGCAACCGCCGCGCCGGCGTAGCCGCCGACCAGGGCGTGGGACGAGGAGACCGGGATGCCGAAGTACCAGGTGATCAGGTTCCAGAAGATCGCCCCGATCAGGCCGGCGAGGATGACCTCCTGGGAGACGATCGTGATGTCGATCATCCCCTTGCCGATGGTCTTGGCGACGTGGGTGCCGAGCACGAAGGCCGCCACGAAGTTGAAGAACGCCGCCCAGACCACCGCCACCGACGGCGAGAGAACCCGCGTCGAGACGACGGTGGCGATGGAGTTGGCGGCGTCGTGGAATCCGTTGAGGAAGTCGAAGACCAGCGCTACGAGGATGATGGCGATCAGCCAGGTCATCGCGGTCAGCCGCCGGCGCTCAGGCGTTCTTGACCACGACGTTGCCGAGGACGTGCGTGAAGTCCTTGCACTTGTCGCAGGCGTCCTCGAGACCCTGGTAGATCTCCTTCCACTTCATCACCTCGAGGGCGTCGCGGTCGCCACTCTGGCGGAACAGGGCGCCGAGCGAGGTGAGGAACAGGGCGTCGGCCTGGTTCTCGAGCTCGGAGACCCGCACCATCCCGGCGGAGATCTTCTCCGTGTTGCCGAGGTCCCAGAGCAGCTGCGTGAGCGCGTCGATCTGCCGACAGAGCTCGAGCAGGATCTCGGCGAATCGGGTGAGCGGCTCGGGCGCGTCGGGGATCTCGAACAGGACCAGGTACTGGCCGATCCCCTCGAGATAGTCGAGCACGTCGTCGATGTCGACGGCGATGGAGCGGATGTCCTCGCGGTCGAAGGGCGTGATGAAAGTCGAGTTGAGGGCCTCGATCAGCCGGCGGGTGATCTGGTCGCCCTCGTGCTCCAGGGCCTTCAGTTCGACGAGCTTGACCCGGCGGCCCTCGATGTCTGAGGTGCCGGCGATGTCGAGAAAGAGCTCGGCGGCCCGCACCAGGTTGCGGGTGTCGAGCTCCAGCAGCTCCTGGAAGCGCTCCTCGCGGGGCAGCAGCAGGCGGATCAGGGAATCAAATCGCATGGGGATTCCGGCGGGGAAACTATCACCCTCGCCACGCGGCCGTCACGCGCTCGTCACCGGAAGCTGGCTAGACTCGCGGGGTGGCCCTGGTCTCCGGTGAGGTCCCGACCCCGTTCGCCTCCGCCGCGCCGGAGGTCGACGCGCCGTTCTTCAATCGCGAGCTCTCATGGCTGGAGTTCAACCGGCGGGTGCTGGCGGAGGCGGACGACGACGCCCTGCCGCCGCTCGAGCGGCTGAAGTTTCTCGCCATCTTCGCCGGCAACCTCGACGAGTTCTTCATGAAGCGGGTCGGCGGGCTGAAGCTCCAGCAGGCCAGCGGCCGCGCCGGGCTCTCGCCCGACGGCAGAACGCCGGAGGAGCAGTTGCGGGCCTGCTGCATGCTGGTGCGCGAGCTCACCGCCCGGGCGCACGGGGTGCTCTTCGATTCGGTCGTCCCGGCTCTCGCCGCGAGAGGCGTCGTCGTGGTCCGCGGTCGCGAGCTGGACGAGGATGAGCGGCGCTGGTGCGACCGGTATTTCGCCGCCAGCGTCTTTCCCATCCTCACGCCCCTCGGGCTCGACGTCTCGCATCCGTTTCCGTTCATCTCCAACCTCTCGCTGTCGCTCGCCGTCGCGGTGCGCGCACCCGGTTCGGCGGAGATCCGGTTCGCGCGCGTCAAGGTCCCCCCCTCGCTGCCTCGCTGGGTGCGACTGCCCGGGCGGGACTTTCGCTTCGTGCCGCTCGATGACCTCATCGCCGGCCACCTCGAGCAGCTCTTCCCGGGGCTCGAGATCGTCGAGGCGCACGCCTTCCGGGTCACCCGCGCCGCCGGGACCGGCCGGCACGACGAGGCGGCCGAGGACCTGCTCGAGTCGATCCAGGAGGAGCTGCTCGAGCGCCGTTTCGCGCCGGTCGTGCGCCTCGAGGTCGTGCCGGAGATGCCGGCCTGGATGCGCCACCTGCTCGCCGACGAGCTCGAGATCGCCGGGGAGGACGTTCACGAGGCCGGCGCGCCGCTCGGCGGGCGGGACCTCTTCCAGCTCGTGGGCATCGACCGGCCGGAGCTTCGGGAGGAGCCGTGGCACCCGCTCACCGAACCGCGCCTCGCGCCGGGGCCCGACGGCCGTGAACCGGACATCTTCCGCGTCATTCGCGAGGGGGATCTGCTGGTCCACCACCCCTACGACTCGTTCGTGACCTCGGTGCAGCGCTTTCTTCAGGCGGCGGCGGAGGATCCGTCGGTGCTCGCCATCAAGCAGACGCTCTACCGGACGTCGAAGGACTCGCCGGTGGTGCGGGCGCTGATGGAGGCGGCGGAGCGGGGCAAGCAGGTGGCGGTGCTCATCGAGCTGCGCGCCAGCTTCGACGAGGCGCGCAACATCGAGTGGGCGGAGGCGCTGGAAGAGGCGGGCGCGCATGTCGCATACGGCGTGGTGGGTTACAAGACCCACGCCAAGGTGTCGCTGGTGGTGCGCCAGGAAGAGGACGGGTTGCGAGCCTACGCCCACCTGGCGACCGGCAACTACAACACCGACACCGCCGAGCTCTACACCGACCTCGGACTTTTCACGTGCGACCCGGAGATCGGCGCCGACACCGCGCAGCTGTTCAACCTGCTGACCACCGGTCAGCTCGCCGAGCGGCGATTCACCCGTCTCGCCGTGGCGCCGATCGACATGCGGGACCGGTTGCTCGCGCTGATCGGGCGCGAGGTCGCGCACCAGCGCGCCGGGCGTGGCGGCCGGATCGTCGCCAAGATGAACGCCCTCGAGGATCCGCGGCTGGTGACGGCGCTCTACGACGCCTCGGTGGCGGGGGTGCCGATCGACCTGATCGTGCGCGGCGTCTGCCGCCTGCGGCCGGGGTTGCCCGGGCGCAGCGCCACGATCCGGGTGCGCTCCATCGTCGGCCGGTTCCTCGAACACGCCCGCATCTTCCACTTCGCCAACGCCGGCGCGCCGGAGTACTACATCGCGTCGGCGGACTGGATGTCGCGCAACCTCGATCACCGGGTCGAGGCGATGACGCCGGTCGACGATCCGGACCTCGCGGCGCGGCTGCGGGAGATTCTCGAGGCGCAGCTGGCCGACAACTGCAAGGCGTGGGAGCTGGCGGCCGACGGCTCGTGGTCGAAGTGCCGGCCCGCCCCGGGCGAAGCCGCTCTGTCGAGCCAGCGCCTGCTGGCGCAGCGCACCCTGGAGCGCGCCGGCCGCCTCTGATCGCTCAGTCGAGCGCGGCGAGCAGCCGGGCGAGCACCGCGTCGAGATCCCTCGCCGACGGACTGCTTTCGTCCAGCCAGGCGGCGCGCAGATCGCGCCGCATCGCCGCCCGGCGCTCGCCGATCCGGCGCGCCAGGGAGAGGCGGCCGGTGCGGCTGGCCGCGGATCGCCCGGCGGTGCCGTCGCCGGCGGCCGCGCCGAGGCGCGCCGCTTCGGCCGCTGCGCCGTCAGCCGCCAGCTCGGCCGCCAGCACCGCGAGATCCCGCGCGCCGCCCAGCAGGTCCTGCAGTTCGCGCAGCCGGGCGAGCACCGGGCGCGCCTCCGCCAGCAGGTCGCGCAGCGGCTCGACCAAGTAGCGCAGCCGCTTCGCCTCGATGCGGGCGCGGTGGAGCCGTTCCTCGTCGGCAGGCTCGCCGGCGGCCGCGAGCGCTTCGCGCAGGGCGGTCGCGTGCCGGTCGATCGAGGCGCGCACGGCGCGCCGCCAGGAGGGCGCGGTGCTCTCGTCCCGGTCGAGGCGGACTTCGGTCCTCCAGGTGGCGAGGTGCTCGCGCAAGCGACCCGTCAGCGCGGCGAAATCGCCGAGGGCCCCGGCGGCGAAGGCCTCGCCGGCCTCCTGGCGGCGGGCCGCCAGGCGGCTCGCCAGCGCGGCGGCGGCGCGCCGCTCGGCGGCCGGGGCGTCCGCGCGGACGAGTTCGCTCAGCCAGACGCTTCCGACCTCGGCGTCGCGCGCCGGGTTGGTCGCGGCGGCGAGTCGCGCGAGCCGGCGGCGGTCCTTGCGGCCGACCGCCGGCTCGAGTTCGTCCCGCCAGGCGCGCAGGTGGCTGCGCAGGCGGCGCAGCGCGACTCGCAGGTCGTGCAACGCCTCGGGGTCGTCGCCGCGCGCCAGAGCCTCGCGAGCGCAGGCGGCGCGCTCGAGCTCGCGCAGGCCGACGCGCCGCGCCGCTTCGCCGGCCGGGCGAGCGAGCAGATCGACGGGCAGTCGCTCTGCGTCCGCCCTCATGCCAGGCCCCGCAGCTGTGCGGCGGTCAGGTGCCAGACGAGGAGCGCCCTCCCCTCGCCCGCCGGGTCGACCTCGAGCAGTGCCGCGCCCCCTTTGCGGAAGGCGGCCAGGGGGCGGTCGCGTCCGGTCAGCAGCCGGGCCTCGAGGATCGACAGGTCGGGCTCGTGGCCGACCAGCGCGAGGGTGCCCCCGGGGGCGGCGAGCGCCCGGCGCAGCCGGTCCGCGGTCTGCGGCTCGAATCTTCCGGGAGCCAGCCCGGCATCGATTTCCACGGCGGGGGCGATTCCGCGCCGCGCCGCCTCGTCGGCCAGCAGCGCGGCGGTCTGCCGGCCGCGGGTGAGCGGACTGGCGAGGATCCGTTCGAGATCGGGGACGAGCGCGACCAGGGCCCGGGCCCCTTTGCGGAAGCGCCGCTCCCCCTCCTCGGTGAGCGGGCGCCCGGCGTCCTCGCCGCGCCACAGGGCGCGCTCGACGGCCGGAGCATGGCGCACGAGCAGGATCCGCACCCGCCGCTCTCCGAGGGCCCTCAGCCCTGCAACCGGTAGCCGACCCCGATCACCGTCTCGAGCTGGTCCGCTGCGGCCCCGAGCTTGCGTCGCAGGCGGCGAACGTGGGTGTCGACGGTCCGGCTGTCGACATCCTCGGCGTAGCCCCAGACGTCGGCGAGCAGCCGGGCCCGGCTCTGGACGCGGCCGCGTCGCTCCAGGAGGATCCGCAGCAGCCGGAATTCGGTGGCGGTCAGCGGTGTCTCGACGCCGTGGACCTCGCAGCGGTGGGCGGCGGTATCGAGCACGATACCGCCCGACTCGAGGCGGACCTCCCCCTCCGGCTCGCCGGCCTGGCGGCGCAGCACGGCGCGGATGCGAAGTACGACCTCCCGCGGGCTGAACGGCTTGGGGATGTAGTCGTCGGCCCCCAGCTCGAGGCCGACGATCCGGTCGACCTCCTCCGCCTTCGCCGTCAGCATGACCAGCGGGATGCGGGAGGTCGCCGGGTCGCGCTTGAGCGCCCGCGTCACTTCGAGGCCGTCGAGGCCGGGGAGCATCAGGTCGAGGAGGATCAGCTGGGGCGGGCGCCGCCGGATCTCCTCCAGGGCGAGGTCGCCGCGCGGCATCACGTCGACCTCGAAGCCGGCCTTGGCCAGGTTGAACCGCAGGACCTCGGCGAGGTCCGGCTCGTCTTCGACCAGGGCGATGCGGGCTTCGGCCATGGCACGAAACGCTAACATGCGCCTTCCGCAGGCTCTGTGGAAATCCCTGCGGAGAAGCGACCCCTGACGGCGCGTCGCGCCCCGCCGACCACGGCTCCGAGCGGTTTGCACAGAATCTTGTGCAGAGCCTTCTTCACCTCGTGTTTTCAATGCTTTACGTTCAAGTAGCTGAGCCCGTTGGGAGTTCGACCCTGTCAGCCCTGCCACTTTTCCACAGTGCGCCGTGACGGGCCGGTGACGCGGGTCGTAACTTGCTGCAACAGTTCGCCTTGACACTCGCGGCGGGCGACGGGTACCTTGGCGCCGGGCGACGGCCCGGCGGGAAACGGGGGGGAAATGGACTCGAAGACGGCAATCCGCTGCTACCTGATTTTCACCGGCACGGGGCCGATCCTCGTCCTGTCGACCTACCCGGAGCTCACCGATCCGCGCCTGATCGCCAAGCTCGAGTACAAGGGGATCACCCGGTTCATCGCCTACGAGGTCTCCCTCGCGGCGGTGCAGGAGCGTTACGGCGAGGCCTTCGCGGGGGTCGAGCGCGATCTCGGCGCCGCGCAGGACATCCGGGTGCTCGACTTCAACGGGCACCAGATCATGGCCAACTTCTCGCTCGCCGAACTGGGCGAGCCGATCAAGGTCGGCGGCTGAGACTCTGCGGCACGAAGCCGGCGAGCAGTTCGCCGACCAGTGGCAACGGCAGGCCGACGACGTTGGAGTGCTCGCCGTCGAGGCCGCTGACGAAGGCCGCCGCCCCCCCCTGGATGCCATAGGCCCCCGCCTTGTCTCGCGGCTCGCCGGAGGCGACGTAGGCGGCGATCTCGGCCGCCGACAGCGCGCGGAAGGCGACCTTCGTCAGGCACGCGGCGGCGCGCTCGCGGGGGGGCTCGCCGTCACCGCCGGGAGCGACCAGGGCGACGCCGGTCCATACCTCGTGTTCGCGGCCCGAGAGCCGGCGGAGCATCGCCGTCGCCTCGGCGTCGTCGGCCGGCTTGCCGAGCACCCGCCCCGCCAGCGCGACCACCGTGTCGGCTCCCAGCGCCACTTCGCCCGGGCGCGCAACCTGGCGCGCCTTGACGAGTGCCAGGCGGATCACGAGCGCGCGCGGCGACTCGCCGGGGAGCGGCGTCTCGTCGGCATCCGCGGGCCGGACGACGAAGGGGAGGCCGAGGCGCGACAGCAGCTCGCGCCGCCGCGGCGAGGCCGAGGCGAGGACCAGCGGTGGCAGCGCGGCCGGTTCGCTCACGGGTAGTAGCCCGCCGCCGCGCGGGCGGTTACACCGCCGCGGCGGACGTCGATGTCGATGCGCCGGAAAGCGTCTCCTCCGGCCGCGTCGGACTGATAGGAGAGCCGGTACTGCGAGCGCAACTCGCGCTCGATCGCCTCGAAAATCGGTCCCAGCCGGCTGGTCTCCGAGATGCGGAACGAGCGGCCGCCGGTTTCGGCGGCGAGCCGATCGAGCGTCATGCCGGGGAAGTGCGGCCTGGCCGGCACGTCGAGGCCGATCGCATAGATCGTCACGCCGGTCCGGCGGGCGTAGTCGAGGACCTCCTCGAAGGTCATCCGGCTCGCCGAGTCGGCACCGTCGGAGATCAGAATCAGGGCCCGCTTGCCGCCGAGGCCGCTGAAGTAGTGCAGGGCGAACGCGAGGCTGTCGTGCAGCGCCGTCTCGTCGCTGACCTCGAGGTCGGCGAGGCCGCCGGCCAGCTGCTCGATCGACCCGGTGAACCGGGTGGCGAGGCGGGGGCGATCGCCGAAGGTGATCACCGCGACCCGGTCGCGCGGCGTGAGCACCGCCTGGAAGAAAAAGAACGCCGCCCGCTCGGCGGCCGGCAGATCGTCCTCCATCGAGGCGGACAGATCGAGCATCACCGCGGCGTGGATCGGCACGTCTTCGACCCGCTCGAAGCGGCGCAGCGTCTGCACCCGGCCATCCTCGCGGAGCGTGACTTCGCCTTGCTCGAGGTCGAGGACCGGTCGGCCGCGGCGGTCGGTCACCGTGGCGAGCAGCTCGACGAAATCGACGTCGAGCTGCTCGCCGAATTCCGGTCCGTCGGCCATCCGGAACGCTTCGGCGGCGCCGCCGCCGGCGAGGAAGGCGACGACCCGCACGCCCGGCGGCCGGCCGCCGGCGGGACGCGGGAGCGGCGTCCTCCAGGGCGGCTGATGGAGCACGGCGCGGAGCTCGCCGTCGACCTCGAACTCCAGGCGCGCGAGCCCGGCACTCTCGGGCAGGTCGACCGCGGCGTCGGCCTCGAGAGGACCGTCGGCGGCACCGGCGAGCGAAAGGCGAACGGCGAAGCGATGCGGTCCGGCGTTGACCGGCGCCGTGTCGCGCGCCAGCTCGCCCCCCGCGGCGTCGAGAGCCACGGCGGCGACTTCGTGCCGGCGGGGCGCCGGACCGAGGTCGAGCTCGACGCTCCACGGCGGCCGTGTACGCGTCATCACCCGCCGGCCGTCGAGCTCGAAGGCCACCGCCGCGGCGCTGCCGGCCCTCAGCCGGGCTTCGAAGCGGATCTTGCCGGTCAGCAACCGGTCACCGAACGGCAGAAGGCGCAGGGCCGGTTCGCCGGCCGGCTCGATCGTCGGTCCGCCGGCGGGGACGTCGATCTTCCGCCGCGTCGCGAAGCAGCGCCCCGGCGCGGGCTCCCGCGCTTCGGTCGCGGTGATCGCCAGCTCGTAGTGGCCGGGAGGCAGGAGGCGGACGAACGGCAGCTCGAGCGGCCCGGCGAGACCTTCCGTCCGCCAGTCGACGCGGAAGGACTCCACGTGGTGCTCGCCGCGGTCCACCCGTCCGGCGAGATGGATCCAGCCGGGCCACCCACCCTCCGGAGCCGGGGCACGGAACCGGCCGTCGACGCGCGTGCGCCCCCCGGCTTCCGGCGAGTACGCCAGACTCAACTCGCCGGCAAGTGGCGGAGCACCCGGATCGCAGCGCAACGACGCTTCGTCCGGGGCGGCGGCGTCCCCCGGCGCGGTCGGCGCGAGGGCGAGGAGGAGAGCGGCCAGGAGAAGCCGGAGCCGGGACACGCCGCGATCCTAACCGCGGGCCGGCCGGCCGCCGAGCCGCCGGGCTCGCGTCTCAGGGGTAGTAGCCGCGCATCGCCTTGACCTCGAGCCCGGCCGGTTCGACCTCGACGGTGACGGTGCGGAACCTGGTCGACGGCGTGGCGTTGGTCGACTGGTAGGCGAGCAGGTAGCGCGAGCGCAACTCGCGCTCGATGGACTCGTAGACCGCGGCCAGCTCCTCGGGCCGGCGAACGTGGAACGACTGGCCTCCGGTCTCCTCGGCCAGCTGGCGCAGCACCCGCCGGGTCTCGAGTTCGCCGCGGCCGATGTCGAGACCGATGGTGTAGATCGCCACGCCGGCGCGACGCGCGAAGTCGAGCGTCTGGTCGAAGGTGAACCGGCTGTTCTCGTCCTTGCCGTCGGAGAGCAGCAGCAGCGCCCGCTGCCCTTTGAGTCCGTTGAAGTAGAAGAGCGAGAAGACGATCGAGTCGTAGAGCGAAGTGCCGCGCTCGGCCTTGAGTCCGGCGAGGCCGCCTCCCAGCTCGTCGAGCCGGTTGGTCATCGGCACGGCGAGCGTCGGCCGGTCGTTGAAGGGGATCAGCGAGGCGCGGTCGCGCGGCGTCAGGATGTCGCGGAAGAACTGCAGCGCGGCGTCCCGGGCCACCGGCAGGTGGGGCTCCATCGAGGCGGAGACGTCGAGCAGCACGGCGACGTGGATGGGCAGACTGTCGAGCTGCTCGAAGCGGGTCAGCTCCTGGGGCACGTCGTCCTCGCGCACGCGGAAGTCCGCCGCCGTCAGCCCGGCGACCGGACGCTTGTCGCGCGCCAGGACCGTGGCGTAGACCTCGACGAACTGGACGTCGAGCTCCTCGAGGTTCTCCGGCGCGTTGACGAAGACCAGCTCCTCGGTCGAATTGCCGTCGACCTGGTAGGCGACCGCGCGCACGTAGGCGATCTCTCCGCCGGGCGGCAGCACGATCGGCTGGGTGAAGGGCTCCTGGTAGAGCGTCGCCACGAGCTCCTCGTTGAGCCAGAACTCGACCCGCTCGAGCGTCGCCCCCTCGGGCAGCTCGACCGCCGCCTCGGCGCGCAGCGAACTCTCGTAGCGCGCGCCGCGCCGCGGCTCGAGCAGGCGCACGGCGAAGCGGTGGGGACTGGCGTTGAGCAGCGCCGTGTCGGAGGCCACTTCGCGGCCGGTCTCGTCGTAGGCGGTGGCGGTCAGCGTGCGGGTGCGCGGTACCTCGCCGAGGTCGAGCTCGACCGAGAAGGGGGGGCGGTTCTTGCGCAGCAGGGCCTTGCCGTCGAGCGTGAACTGCACCTCGCGAATCGCCGAGCCGGTGGTCAGGGTGTCGAAGCGGATCAGGCCCGACTGCATCGTCCCGTGCGGCTCGACGATGCGGATCGTGTCGTCGAAGGTGGAGAGGGCGGCGTTGGCCTCGGCGAGCAGCCGGCCGGTCTCCGGGTCGGGCGGCGGCGCTTCGCCCTCGATCACCGGCACCGCCAGTTCTCTCTCGAAGCGGAGGTAGCCGCCGCCGTTGAGGTCCTCGATCTTGACGATGAGCTGGTAGTCCCCGGGACGCAGGAAGCGCTCGAAGACCAGCGGTACCGCCGCGGACTCGACGGTCGCCGCCGGAAGGTCGAACTTGTAGCGGAAGGAGTCGAACAGGCGCCCCTCGCGCACGACTTCGCCGTTGAGCACGAAGTTGTAGGAGCGGTGGCCGGCGATCTCGCCGGGGACGAGCGCCTCGCGCGGAATGCCGACCGTCGTCTGCACCACGGTCCGGCTCTGGCGGCGGCCCGGGTAGGCGATCTCCACGTCGCCGGGCAGCAGGGCGGCCGTCTCGGGCAGATCGGTCGAGTAGGCATTGAAGGTCGAGACCCATTCGGCCGCCGGCAGGGCGACCGGTTCGAGCGCGCGCGCCAACGTGGTCGAGTAGTTCATGTCGCCGCGCCGGAAGACCGACAGAATGCCGGCGGCGAACTCCGGGTTGCGCACGCAGGTGTAGGAGATCTGCTGCGCCAGCTCGTTGACGTCGTGGAACGGCGAGGCCGCCTGGAAGAGCGCGTGGAGCCCGTCGGAGGGCATCCACAGCCGCCACCGGCCGAGCGCCGACGGCTGCTGGAAGACGAGGATCAGCACCTCTTTGACACGCGGGTTCGACGGGTAGAGCCAGACCTCGGTGGGCCAGAGCAGAATGCCGCACTGGTCGAAAAGGCGCAGCGCCGGCGGGCCGTTGAGCAGGTAGAAACGCGAGCGCTCGTCGTCGAGCGAGCCGAACGACTGCCGGGCCTCGCTGACCCGGCGCTCCCAGTCCTCGCGGATCTCGTTGCGCGCGCTCTCCGGGTACGGGTCGCGCACCTGCCAGAACCGATCGATGAAGGCGTCGCGCTGGTAGTCCTTGTCGAGGCGCAGGAAGGTGTCGCGCTCGCCGCGGGTGATCAGCAGGGCCACCTCCTCGAGCCAGCGCCGGTACCTCTCGGGAAGTGCCGCCTCGAGTTCGCGGCGTTCGGCGCGGGTCGGCGGATCTTCGGCGGCGGCGGCCGCGGCCGGCGCGAGCGCCAGCAGGAGCAGGGGGAGACGGCGGACGAGTCGGCGCAGGCTGGCCATCCCGCGCAAGTGTTGCAGATCCGGTGCCGGCGCGCCCCTCGGGGCACGCTACACTTTCGCCGCCATGCGGCCGGTCTATCTGGATCACAACGCCACCACGCCGCTCGACCCGCGGGTGCGCGAGGCGATGCTCCCCTGGCTCGGGGAGCGGTGGGGCAATCCGTCGTCGGCCCACGGCGCCGGACAGGTCGCCGCCGACGCGGTCGAGACGGCGCGCGAGGCCGTGGCGGTTCTGCTCGGCGGCGAGCCGGCCGAGATCGTCTTCACCGCCTCGGGCACCGAGGCCAACAACGCGGTGATCGAGGCGGTGGCCGGGCGCGGAGGACGGCTGGTCCTCTCGGCCTTCGAACACCCGTCCGTGGCGGGCGCCGCCGACCGGCTGGCGGCGCGCGGCGCCGAAGTGACGCGGGTGCGCCCGGGCGCGGACGGCGTCGTCGATCCGGCGGCGGTCGAGGCGGCGCTCGAAGGCCGCACGGCGCTGGTGGCTCTGATGCTGGCTCAGAACGAGCTCGGCACCGTGCAGCCCGTCGCCGCGGTGGCGGCCGCCTGCCGGCGGCGCGGCGTTCCGGTGCTCTGCGACGCCGTGCAGGCGGTGGGCAAGATTCCGGTCGACGCGCGCGCGCTGGGGGTGGATTACCTGAGCCTCGGCGGCCACAAGTTCGGCGGTCCACCCGGTGCGGCGGCGCTGTGGATCCGCGGCGGCGCCCCCTTCGAGCCGCTGCTGGTCGGCGGTGGCCAGGAGCGCCGACGGCGCGCCGGGACGGTCAACGTGCCGGCGGTGGTCGGGCTGGGGCGCGCCTGCGAGCTGGCGTCGGCCGAGTTGCCGGAGCGTGGCCGGCGACTGGCCGCGCTGCGCGACCGTTTCGAGGCCGGGCTGCGGCGCGCCGTGCCGGACGCGATCGTCCACGGTGCCGGGGCGCCGCGCGTGCCGCACACCTCGCACGTCGCCTTCCCCGGCACGCTCGGAGTCGACCTGGCGATCCGCCTCGACCTCGCCGGTTTCCAGGTCTCGGCGGGGCCGGCCTGCGGTTCGGGCAGCGTCGAGCCGAGCCCGGCGATGGCCGCTCTCGGCGTGCCGCGCGACGAAGCCCTCGCTTCGCTGCGCTTCTCCTTCGGCGCCGGCAACGAGGCCGAGCAGGTCGATCGGCTGCTCGCGGTCCTCCCCGACGCGATCCTCGCGCTGCGCCGCGGCGCCGGAGTGGCGGAGCAGTGAGCACTCCGATCGCGGTGGCGATGAGCGGCGGGCTCGACTCGAGCGTCGCGGCCTGGTTGCTGTCCCGGGAGGAGCCCCCGGTCATCGGACTGTCGATGCTGCTCTGGGACCGCGTCGGCGAGGCGCGACACGGGCGCTGCTGCGGGGCCCTCGACCTCGGCGACGCGCGCCGGGTGGCGGCGCGCGCCGGCATCCCCCACTACACGCTGCGCATGGACGAGGAGTTCCGGCGCGCCGTGGTCGATCCGTTCGTCGACGACTACCTCGCCGGCCGCACCCCCTCGCCGTGCGTGCGCTGCAATACCTTCGTCAAGTTCGACCTGTTGATCGAGCGTGCCCGGCGCCTGGGTGCGGGAGCGCTGGCCACCGGCCACTACGCGCGGGTCGTCGAGGGCCCGGACGGACCGGAGCTCCACCGCGCCATCGACTCCGACAAGGACCAGAGCTACTTCCTCTTCGAGCTCAGCGCCGGGCAGCTCGCCTTCACCCGCTTCCCTCTCGGCGGCATGCGCAAGAGCGAGGTGCGCGAGCTGGCCCGCGCCGCGGGCCTGCCGGTGGCCGGCAAGGGCGAGTCGATGGAGGTCTGCTTCGTCGACGGCACGGTGCGCGAGTTCGTCGAGCGCGAGGTCGCGGCGCGCGGCGAGGCTCTGCCGGCGAGCGGTCCGGCTCGCGTCGTCGACCGCTCGGGCGCCGAGATCGGCCGGGCCGAGCCGTTCTACCGTTACACCGTCGGCCAGCGCCGCGGCGTCGGCGTGGCGGGCGGCAGCCGGCTCTACGTCCTCGAAGTGCAGCCGCAGGCCAACACGCTGGTGGTCGGGGGCGAGGCGGAGCTCGCCGCCGCCGGCCTTGCCGGCGAGCGCCTGCACTGGATCGGCCCGGCGCCGGCAGGTCGGCCCGAGGTCACGGCGCGCATCCGCTCGCGCCACCCCGGAGTGGCGGCGCGGGTCCGGCCGCTCGGCGGAGGCCGCGTCGAGGTCGATTTCGCCGAGCCGCAGCGCGGCGTGGCGCCGGGGCAGGCCTGCGTCTTCTACGATGGCGACCGGGTGCTCGGCGGCTGCTGGATCACCGGACGGCTCTGAACGACCACCGGCAAGGGGAGAGGCGCTTGATTCAAATCGCGGGATGGCGCCGTACGTCGGCCTGGATGATCGTCGCCGCCGTCGGCTTCGGATGCGCCGGCGGCGTGGCGGCGCAGGAGAACCCCGAGTGGCGGTCCTGGAACCGGCCGGTCGAGCCGTTCAAGATCTTCGGCCCGCTCTACTACGTCGGCGCCAGCGACATCGCGGCCTATGCTTTCGCCACCGCCGAAGGGCTGGTCCTGCTCGACGGCGGCTTCGTCGAGACGGCGCCGCAGATCCTCGCCAACCTCGGCAGGCTCGGCTTCCGGATCGAGGACGTGAAGCTCCTGATCAACAGCCACGCGCACTTCGACCACGCCGGCGGTCTCGCCGAGTTGGCGGCGAAGAGCGGCGCGAGACTCTTCGCCAGCGCGCGCGACGCCGACCAGCTCGAAGCCGGCGGCAAGGGGAACTTCGCCTGGGGCGACGAGGGGACCTTCCCACCGGTCCGGGTCGACCGGCGGCTCGCCGACCGCGACACCGTGACCCTCGGGGATCTCACGCTGACCGCCCACGTCACCGCCGGCCACACCCGGGGCTGCACGACCTGGACGGCGACGCTCGAGGAGGCGGGGGAGAGGCGCGAGGCGATCTTCGTCTGCTCGGTGAGCGTGCCCGACCCGACCGCCTACCGGCTCGCCGACAATCCGCGCTATCCACGGATCGCCGACGACTACGCCGGGAGCTTCGAGCGCCTGCGCTCTCTGGCGCCCGATCTTTTTCTTGCGGCGCACGGCGGCTTCTTCGGGCTCGACGGGAAGCGGGCGCGCGTGGCGGCGGGCGAGAGACCGGTCGACGTCTTCACAGACCGGGCCGGGTATGCCGCCTATCTCGACCGCGGCGAGAAGCGCTTCCGCGAGCTGCTCGCGGAGGCTCGCGCCGCGGCCGCGGCGCCGTCCCCGGTCAGCGACTGACCTCGTCGTCGGCCGGCTCTCCCTCGCCGCCACCGGCGGCTCCCGGCGGTCCGATCACCAGCACGTACTCGCCGAGCGGCCGCTTCGCGGCGACAGCCGTTGCGAGCTCGCCGAGCGTGCCGCGCGCGACCTCCTCGTGCAGCTTGGTCAGCTCCCGGGCGAGCGCCGCCGGGCGGTCGGCCCCCAGCTCGGCGGCCGCGTCGGCGAGGCTGGCGGCGATACGGTGCGGCGACTCGAAGGCGACCACGGTGTGCCCGAGCGCGCCGAAGCGCCGCCAGAAGGCGCGCCGCTTGCCGCTCCTGGGCGGCGCGAAGCCGGCGAAGGTGAACGGGTAGGGCGGCAGGCCCGAGACGACCAGGGCGGCGAGGATCGCCGACGGGCCCGGGATCGCCTCGACCCGGTGTCCGGCGGCCGCGGCGGCGCGGGCGAGCGGAAAGCCGGGGTCCGAAAGCAGAGGCGTGCCGGCGTCCGAGGCCACGGCGACGGTCTCGCCGGCGTCCAGCGCGGCCAGCAGTTCGGGCAGGCGCTGGCGTTCGTTGTGCTCGTGCAGCGAGAGCAGCGGCTTGCGGATCCCCAGGTGGTGGAGCAGCCGCCCGGTGTGCCGGGTGTCCTCGCAGGCGATCCGGTCGGCCTCGGCGAGGGCCCGCGCGGCGCGCGGCGACAGGTCCTCGAGGTTGCCGATCGGCGTGGCGACGAAGACGAGGCGGCCGGGCACGCGGCGGACTCCCGGCGCGCCCGTCAGTCGCGCGGGATCTCGCGGTCGAGGTTGACCGCGCTGCCCGACAGCCGGGCGATCAGCATCAGGCGGCGCTTGAAGCGGTTGGTCCGCTCGCGCTCGACCACCTTCGCCACGATCGGCGCCGGGTAGCCGCGCTCGACGATCTCCTCGTCGGTCATCCCCTGGTCGAACAGGAGGTAGAGGATCTCGTCGGCGATCCGGTAGTCGAAGCCGAGCTCGTCTTCCGAGGTCTGTCCCGGCCAGAGATCGGCCGACGGCTTCTTGCGCAGCACCGCCTCCGGCACCCCGAGGTGCGCGGCGAGCTGCCAGACCTGCTGCTTGTAGAGGTCGCCGTTCGGATTGAGCGACGAGGCGTTGTCGCCGAACAGGGTCGAGTAGCCGAGCAGGATCTCGGTCTTGTTCGAGGTGCCGAGCACCAGCGCGCCGAGGCGCTTGGCCTGGTCGAACAGGATGGTCATCCGCTCGCGCGCCATCTTGTTGCCGCGCCGCAGCACGTCGGCCGCGGGGTCGACCGCGTCGAAATAGGCGTCGATCTGCGGCGAGATGTCGATCGTCCGCAGGACGAGACCGAGCGCCGCCGCGGTCGCCGCGGCGTCCCCGGCCGAGCGGGGGTCCGAGGTCCGGTAGGGGAGGAAGAAGGCGTGCACGCGGTCGGGGCCGAGCGCGCGGACGGCGACGGCCGCCGCGAGCGCCGAGTCGAGCCCGCCCGACAGGCCGACCACGACGCCGGCGGCGCCGGCGTTGGCGACCGCGTCGCGCACGAACGAGGCGAGCGCGGCGCTCGCCAGGTCGGGGTCGAGGCGCAGGCGGGCGGCGACCTCCTCGCGATGGATCATCGGGGCCACTCGATGTCGGCGCGCTCGGCGTCGAGGATCGGCAGACGCCAGCGCAGCCGGTCCACTTCCCGCAGGTCGATGTCGGCGACCAGCAGGTCCTCCTCGAGATACGGTGCGCGCGCGAGGACCTCTCCCCCCGGCCGGATGATGTGGCTGCCTCCGGTGTAGAAGGTCCCCTCTTCCCAGCCGACCCGGCCGCAGTAGAGGACCCAGCAGGTGTTGAGCAGGGCGGAGGCCCGGGTCAGCGACTCCCAGGCCTCCTGCGACGGCGGCATCGGCTCGGGGCCGATGCGGCCCGGCGAAGCGGAGATGACGCACAGCAGCTTCGCCCCGGCGCGCGCCAGCTTCTCGCCCGGATCGGAGTGCCAGAAGTCCTCGCAGATCAGCAGTCCGAAGGGGTTGCCGAAGAGCCGGGTCAGCTGGAGCTGCCGGCCCTCGCCGAAGAAGCGCCCCTCCTGGAAGATGCCGTAGGTCGGCAGGTAGAGCTTGCGGTGCAGGTGGACGATTCGGCCGCCGGCGAGCAGCAGGGCGCTGTTGAACAGAAAGCCGCGTTCGTCCTCCTCGACGCAGCCGACCACCACCGCCAGATCACCGGCGGCGCGTGCCAGCTCGGCGATGACCGGCGAACTCTCCGGCCGCAGAGCGACGCGCGGGGTCAGGTGGAGGAGGCGGTAGCCGGTGAGGGAGAGCTCGGGAAACACCAGCAGTTCGACGCCTTCGCGCCGCGCGCGGTCGATCCAGGCGAGATGGGTGGCGAGGTTGGCGTCGACCTCCCCCAGCCGCGAGTCGACCTGCGCGAGGCCGACCCGGATCCGCGTCCTGCGCTCGCTGCTCACCGGGGGCGATGCTAGCATTCCGGTGCCGCTCTCCCGATGCGCCCGCGCCCTGCATTCGCCCTTCTCCCGCTGCTGCTCGCGCCCCTCTTCTGTCCGTCGCGGACGGCCGCCGAAGGCCCGGTCCTGGTCGAGCGCGTCGTGGCGGTGGTCGACGAAGATCCGATCCTGCTCTCCGACGTCGAACGCGTGCTCGGTCTCCGCCTGGTGGCGCGCCAGCCGGGGGAGAGCGACGCGGCGCTGCGCCGCCGGGTCCTCGACGGGCTGATCGAGCAGCGGCTGCGCCTCCACGAGATCGGCCGTTTCGGCTTCGAGGACGCGCCGCTCGAGGAGGTCGACCGGCAGTTCGCGGCGCTGCGCGAGCGGTTCCCGGACGAGGCCGGCTTCGCGGCCGAGCTGGCGCGGCTGGGCCTCGACGAGGACGGCGTGCGCCAGCTGCTCGCCCGCCAGCTGGCGGTGCTCGGCTACGTCGAAGAACGGCTCGGGCCGCGCGTCTTCGTCGGTGTCGAGGAGATCCGGCGCCACTACGACGAGGAGCTGCGCCCGGCGCTCGAGGCCGAAGGCGCGGCGGTGCCGCCGCTCGAGGAGGTCCGCGAGCAGATCCGGGCCGTGCTGCGCGAACGGCGGCTCAACGAGGAGATCGAACGCTGGACCGCCGACCTGCGCCGCGAGGCGGACGTGGTCGACCTGCTCGATGCCCCCCAGCGCCCGCTGCCCCCCGAACGCTTCGCCCTGCCCGCCGGCGGCTGAGACCCGCGAGCGCCCCATCGGCACGCCGGGCGTGGGATAGAGTCGACTCCAACTATGACGACCCCCCTGCGCCGCACGCCGCTTTACGAACGACACCTCGCCGCCGGAGCCCGGATGGTCGACTTCGCCGGCTGGGAGATGCCGGTCCAGTACCGCGGGGTCATCGACGAACACCAGGCCGTGCGCACGGCCGCCGGGCTCTTCGACGTCAGTCACATGGGCGAGGTCCGGGTCGCCGGGCCGGGCGCCGAGGCTTTCGTCCAGGGGCTCACCCCGAACGACGTGACCAGGCTCACCCCGGGGCGCGCCCACTACTCGGCGCTGCTCACCGAGGAGGGGACCTTCGTCGACGACCTGCTGGTCTACCGGATCGCCGCCGACGAGTTCTTCATCGTGGTCAACGCCTCGAACGCCGACGGCGACTTCGCCTGGATGGCGGCGCGGCCGCACCCGGACTGCGAGCTCGAGAACGTCTCGGATCGCTGGGCCCTGCTGGCGCTGCAGGGACCGAAGGCGGTCGGCATCCTGCAGCGGCTCACCGCGACGGCGCTCGACGGCGTCCGTTACTACCACTTCACCCGAGGCGAGGTCGCCGGCAAAGCGGTGATCCTCTCGCGCACCGGCTACACCGGCGAGGACGGCTTCGAGATCTACTGCACCCCGGCCGACGCCGCGGCGCTCTGGGACCTGCTGCTCGAGACCGGGCAGGGCGACGGGCTCGTGCCGGCCGGCCTGGGGGCGCGCGACACTCTGCGCCTCGAAGCGGCGATGTCGCTCTACGGTCACGAGATCGACCGCGAGACGACGCCCTGGGAGGCCGGCCTCGACTGGATCGTCAAGCTCGACAAGGGGGACTTCGTCGGCCGCGCGGCGCTGGAGGCGGCGCGCCAGGCCGGGCCGCGCAAGCGTCTGGTCGGCTTCGAGGTCGAGGGACGCGGGATCGCCCGCCAGGGGCACGCGGTGATGTCCGGCGGCCGCCGGGTCGGCGTGGTCACCAGCGGCACCCACAGCCCGACGCTCGGCCGCGCGCTCGGCCTGGCCTACGTCGAGCCGGCGCTCGCCGCCCCCGGCACCGCGCTGGCGATCGACGTGCGCGGCCGCGACGTCGCCGCCCGCGTCGTCCCCGTGCCGTTCTACAAGCGGGCCCGCTGAGGCCCGGCAGCGATCTATCCCTGCAACGCAGGAGGAGCCCGAGACATGTATCCGACCGATTGCCGCTACACGCGCGAGCACGAGTGGGTGCGCCAGGAAGATGACGTCTGCGTCGTCGGCATCACCGACTTCGCGCAGCAGGAACTCGGTGAGGTGGTCTACGTCGAGTTGCCCGAGGTCGGGCACGTCTTCGATGCGCACCAGGAGATCGGGACCATCGAGTCCGTCAAGGCGGTGGCCGAGGTGTTCACTCCGGTAGCGGGAGAGATCGTCGAGGTCAACGAGGTGCTGGCCGACGATCCGGCGGCGCTCAACGAGGACCCGCACGGCGACGGCTGGCTGGTCCGCGTGAAGTTCTCCTCCTCGAAGGATTTCGAGGAGCTGATGACCGCCGAGCAGTACGAGGCCTTCATCCAGGAAGGGAAGTGACGCCTTGAGCCATCCGCTCTATCGGCCGCTCGACAGCTTCGCGCGGCGGCACCTGGGCTCTTCACCGGCCGAAATCGAAGAGATGCTCGCGGCGGTCGGTGCCGCCTCCATGGAGGCGCTGGTCACCGAGACCGTGCCCGGCGGCATCCGGCTCGGCCGCGAGCTCGAGATCGACGCCCTCGGCGGCGGCGAGGTACCCGGCGAGGCGGAGATGACGGCGCGGCTGGCGGCGATGGCGGCGCGCAACCGCCGGCTGCGCAGCTACCTCGGCGGCGGCTACCACGGGACCCGGATGCCGGGCGTCATCCAGCGCAACGTGCTCGAGAGCCCCGGCTGGTACACCCAGTACACGCCGTACCAGGCCGAGATCTCGCAGGGGCGGCTCGAAGCACTGCTCAACTTCCAGACCATGATCGCCGACCTCACGGGCCTGCCGATCGCCAACGCGTCGCTGCTCGACGAAGCCACGGCGGCCGCAGAGGCGATGCACCTCGCGGCGGCGGTCCATCCGAAGCTCGAGGCGATCGAGAAGCCGATCTTCTTCGTCTCCGACCGCTGTCACGTGCAGACCATCGAGGTGGTGCGCACGCGGGCCCGCGCGGTCGGCATCGAAGTGCACGTCGGCGACCCGTTCGAGGCAGACTTCGCCGCGGGGCGGATCTTCGGCGTCCTGGTCCAGTACCCGACAACCGACGGCCGCATCCTCGACTACGCTCCGCTCGCCGAGCGCGCCCACGCGGCCTCGGCGCTGCTCGTGGCGGCCTGCGATCCGCTCGCCCTGGTGCTGCTGCGGCCGCCGGCCGACTTCGGCGCCGACGTGGCGATCGGCTCGACGCAGCGCTTCGGCGTGCCGATGGGCTGGGGCGGTCCGCACGCCGCGTATCTGGCCACGCGCGAGGAGTTCAAACGGCAGATTCCGGGCCGGCTGATCGGCGTGTCGAAAGACGCGCGCGGCAAGGCGGCCTTCCGCATGGCGCTGCAGACGCGCGAGCAGCACATCCGGCGCGAAAAGGCGACGTCGAACATCTGCACCGCGCAGGCGCTGCCCGCCATTCTGGCGTCGATGTACGCCGTCTACCACGGCCCCGAGGGGCTGCACGAGATCGCCCTGCGGGTCCACAGGCTCACCGTCGCGGTGGCCGAGGCGGCGCGTCGGGCCGGACATCATCTGCCCAACGACCCGTTCTTCGACACCCTGGCGGTGGAACTGTCGGGCGGCGGTGCCGACGCCTTCATCGTGCGCGCGCACGAGCAGGGGATCAACCTGCGCCGGCTCGGCGAGCGCGCGGTCGGCATCACTCTCGACGAAACGGTCGAGCGCGACGACATCGCCGCGCTGGTCGCCCTGTTCGGCGCTTCGGCTGCTGACCTCGATGACCTGGCGGCGGTCGCCGGGCGCTCGGAGATGCCGGCGCCGCACGGACGCACTTCCGCCATCCTCACCCATCCGGTGTTCAATCGTTACCACTCCGAGCACGAGATGCTGCGCTATCTCGGGCGGCTCGAGGGGCGCGACCTCTCACTCGCCCACTCGATGATTCCGCTCGGGTCGTGCACGATGAAGCTCAACGCGACGGTCGAGATGGCGCCGCTGTCGTGGCCCGACCTCGCCGACCTCCACCCGTTCGTGCCGCTCGACCAGGCTGCCGGGTACCTCGAGATGACGCGCGATCTCGAGCGCTGGCTGGCCGAGGCGACCGGCTTCGCCGCGGTCTCGCTGCAACCCAACGCCGGCTCCCAGGGGGAGTACTCGGGCCTGCTGGTCATCCGTGCCTGGCACGAGTCGCGCGGCGAGGGGTTCCGCAACATCTGCCTGATCCCGGTCTCGGCGCACGGAACCAATCCGGCCTCGGCCGTGATGGCGGGGATGAAGGTCGTGGTGGTGGCCTGTGACGAGGCGGGCAACATCGACGTCGACGACCTGCGCGCCAAGGCGGAGGCGCACGCGGCGAGCCTGGCGGCGCTGATGGTCACCTATCCGTCCACCCATGGCGTCTTCGAGGCGGCGATTCGCGAGATCTGCGAGATCGTCCACCGCAACGGCGGCCAGGTCTACCTCGACGGGGCGAACTTCAACGCCCAGGTCGGCCTCTGCCGGCCGGGCGACTTCGGCGCCGACGTGTGCCATCTGAATCTGCACAAGACCTTCTGCATCCCGCACGGCGGCGGCGGTCCGGGCATGGGGCCGATCGCCGCGGCGGCTCACCTGGCGCCCTTCCTGCCCGGACATCCTCTGGTCCCCTGCGGCGGCGAGCGCGGCATCGGTCCGGTCGCGGCGGCGCCCTACGGCAGCGGGCTGATTCTCGCCATCTCCTGGATGTACATCGGGTTGATGGGGGGCGAGGGGCTGCGCCGCGCCACGGAACTGGCGATCCTCAACGCCAACTACGTCGCGCGGCGCCTCGAAGGCGCCTACGAGATCCTCTATCGGGGCGAACAGGGGCGCGTCGCGCACGAGTTCATCCTCGACCTGCGGCCGTTCAAGGCCGCCGGTGTCGAGGCCGAAGACGTCGCCAAGCGGTTGATGGACTACGGATTCCATGCTCCGACAATGTCGTTCCCGGTCCCCGGCACCCTGATGATCGAACCGACCGAGAGCGAGTCGAAGGCCGAGCTCGACCGCTTCTGCGAGGCGATGCTGGCCATCCGCGAGGAGATTCGCGCCGTCGAGGAGGGGAGGATGGACCGCAAGGTCAATCCGCTCAAGATGGCGCCGCACACGGCCGAAACGATCGCCGGAGACGACTGGGATCGCCCCTACTCGCGCGAGCAGGCGGCCTTCCCGCTGCCCTGGGTGCGCGACGGGAAATTCTGGCCGCACGTCTCGCGCATCGACAACGTCTGGGGCGATCGCAACCTCGTCTGCCTCTGCCCGCCGGTGGAGGAGTACGCGAGCCGGTAGTGCTGCGCACCGAGACCGTTCTCGGCGGGTTCTTCCTCGCCGCATGGCTGGTGGCGGTGATCTATCAGGCCGGGTGGCTCGAGCCGCCCGGCCTGAATCTCTCCCTCTACGGCCTGTTCAGCCTCGCTGCGGTGTTCGGCTGGGTGATGGGCAACCTCTCCATGATGCGCGAACGCCGTCTGCGCGAGTACGCGCGCCGGGTTCGCCTGCGCCATCGCATGCTCTACGTCGTGGTGCCCGCCGGACTGCTCGCCCTGGTGCGTTCGATGATGCCGCTCGAGCTGCGTGCCCAGGCGCCGCTCGCCGGCGTGCTGGCGTTCGCCGTCTACGGCATCTTCTTTCTCGTCCCCGTGACGCTGCGTCCCCGCGACTGACGAACTCGCGTCGGCTAGAATCGACGACGGTGCCGCCGCCTTCTGCGGGCCGCGGCGCGCGATTCCACCCGGCGAAAGGATCCTCCCGTGACCTACGAATACGGTGTCGTCATCCGCCGTCAGCCCAAGGGCAAGCCGGCGACCTGGCAGTTCTGGCTCGGCGCCGGGTGCCTCAAGGAGCACTCCAGCTTCCTGGCGGTGATGGACTGGGCCGGCGCGCTCGGCTTCGAAGCCTTTGCCGCCGGAAACTTCGACGAGCTCGGAGTTCCCGAAGTGCTGATGAAGCGCGCCCTGGCCGCTCCTCCGCCGCCCCGGCTGCCGGACGCCAACGGCGGCGCGGGCGAGGAGTTCGCCGCTCCGGCCGCCCGCAAGCGCCCGGCAACCAGGGCGAAGGCGAAGCCGGCGCCGCGCAAGCGGGGCGCCTGAACCGGGCCCGGCCGTGCGCTCGGTTGCGGTCTTCTGCGGTTCGCGGCTGGGCGCCCGCCCGGTTTTCCGACAGGCGGCCGAGGCGTTCGGCCGCGCCGTCGCCCGGCGCGGACTGACGCTCGTCTACGGCGGTGGCAATGTCGGCCTGATGGGGGTGCTCGCCGACGCAGCCCTGGCGGAGGGCGGCGAGGTGATCGGCGTCATCCCGCGATTCCTGATGGAGCGCGAAGTCGGCCACGCCGGCGTCAGTCGTCTCGTCCTGGTCGACTCGATGCACGAGCGCAAATCCCGCATGGCCGGACTGGCCGACGCGTTCGTCGCGTTGCCGGGCGGGCTCGGCACGCTCGAGGAGCTGTTCGAGGTCTGGACGTGGAGCCTGCTCGGCCTGCACGCCAAGCCGTGCGGCCTGCTCGACGTCGGTGACTACTTCGCGCCGTTGATCGAGTTCCTCGATGGCAGCGTGCGCGAGTCGTTCGTTTCGGCGCAGCACCGCGCCATCCTCTCGTGCGCCGGTGATCCGGAGGAGCTGCTCGAACTGCTCGCCGCACCGCCCTCCGCGCCGCCGGCCAAGTGGCGCGAACCGGGCGCGGCCGATCTCGAACGGACCTGAGTCAGGCGCCGTCCCGGCGCTCGGCGAGCATGGCGTCGCCGTAGGAGTAGAAGAGATACCCCTCGGCGATCGCCTCCCGGTAGGCGGCGAGAACCCGTTCGCGGCCGGCGAAGGCTGACACCAGCATCAGCAGCGTCGAGGCGGGCAGGTGGAAGTTGGTCAGGAGCACGTCGACGGCGCGGAAGCGGAAACCGGGGGTGATGAAGATCTCCGTCGAGCCGGCGCCGGGCCGGACTTCGCCGCCGCCTGCGAGCGCCGCGCTCTCGAGGGCGCGCACCACGGTCGTGCCGACCGCGACGATTCGCCGCCCCTGCCGGCGCGTCGCCGTGATCGCCGCCGCGGTGGCTTCGGGAATCCGGTAGTGCTCTCGCTCCATCCGGTGCTCGTGGACGAGCAGCGCGGTCACGGGTTTGAACGTACCGAGCCCGACGTGCAGCGTCACCGCGACTCGCTCGATGCCCGCCGCGTCGAGCGCCGCCAGAATCCCGCTGGTGAAGTGGAGGCCGGCGGTCGGCGCGGCGATCGCTCCCGGCTCGCGCGCCCAGACGGTCTGATAGCGCTCCCGGTCGGCGGCCTCGTCGGGGCGATCGATGTAGGGCGGCAACGGCACGTGGCCGAGGGCGTCGAGATGGGGCTCGACCGGCTCGGAAAAGCGGATCTTCCGCCGGCCGTCCGGTGTCTCGGCGACGACTTCGGCGGTGAGGCGGTCCCCCAGGGTGAGGCGTGTCCCGGCGCGCGCTCGCCGTCCGGGGCGCACCAGGCACTCCCAGGTGCTCTCCCCGAGCCGTTCGGCCAGCAGGAGCTCGATCACGCCGCCGCCGCTGCGGCGGGCGAACAGCCGGGCGGGAATCACCCGCGTGTCGTTGACCACCAGCAGGTCGCCGCGGCGCAGGAGGTTCGGCAGGTCGGCGATCTGCCGATGGCGTTCGGCGCCGGCGGCGTCGAGCACCAGCAGGCGGCTCTCGCCGCGCCGCCGCGGACGCTGGGCGATGCGATCGGCGGGCAGGGTGAAGTCGAAGTCGGAGACCAGCACGCGACCGGAGCTTAGCTCGGCGCGCCGCCGGTCCGCGCGCTCCATCGCGAGCGCAGCCCCTCGCCGACCAGGGTACAGGCGATGCCGACCATCACCAGCGCGAGGCCCGGAAAGAGGGCAATCCACCAGGCCGAAGCGACGACGTCCCGGCCGTCGGCGATCAGGTTGCCCCACGAGGGGGTGGGCGCCGGCACGCCGAGGCCGAGGAACGAGAGCGCGGCCTCGGCCGTGATGGCACCGCCGAAAGCGAGCGAGGCCTCGACGGCGATCGGCGCGGTCATGTTGGGCAGCAGGTGGCGCAACCCGAGGCGCAGCGGGCCGACTCCGGCGCAGCGGGCGGCGGCGACGAATTCGCAGGCGCGCAGGCGGCGAGTCTCGGCGCGTACCAGCCGGGCGACCGGCATCCAGCCGGTCAGTCCCAGAATCGCCACGGTGGTGGGCACCCCCGCCGGCAGCACGGCGACCAGAGCCACGAGGAGGTAGAGGCGCGGAGACGCCTGCGCCAGCTCGATGCCGGCCAGACAGATGCGGCCGGCCGCGCCGCTGGCGAGGCCGGCCAGCAGCCCGGCCGGGATCCCCACCACCAGAGCCAGGACGACGGCCGCGGCGGCCACCGTGAGAGAAACGCGCGCGCCATAGAGCCAGCGTGCCGCGACGTCGCGGCCGAGGCGATCGGCGCCGAGCCAGAAGCGGATCTCGCCGGTCGGCCGCCGCGCATCGACCCGTGCCGGCTCGACGAGCCGGACGCCGTCCGGCCCCTCGAGTCGCCAGCTTTCGCCGTCGCGGTCGAGCCGGCGGCCGGCCAGCTCCCGGCCCGATGCCAGGCGAAGGGTGGAGAAGTGGCTGAGCGGAGGCGCCAGAGCGGTGACGGCGGGATCGAGAGTCCGGGTCGGATCGCGGCGCGCCAACCAGGGGGCGAAGAGCGCCAGGGCGGCGAAGAGCGCCAGCGTCGCGGCGCCGGCGCGCAGGGCGAGCGGTGCGCGGGACTCAGGCATCGCGCACGCGCGGGTCGAGGGCGGCGTGGGCGATCTCGGCAGCCGCGCTGGCGAAGACGACCGCGACGGCCGAGAGTGCGGCGCCGGCGACCAGCACCGGGTAGTCGCGCGCCGCCAGCGCTTCGACGACCACCCGACCGACGCCCGGCCAGCCGAAGACGACCTCCACGGCGAGCGAACCGGAGAGGAGGGACCCGGCGGAGAGGCCGGCCAGCTGCAGCAGGGGTGCGGCGGCGGCGGGCAGTTCGTGGACGACGATCCGCCGCACGGGCGTCAGTCCGCGGGCGCGGGCGGCGAGCAGAAACGGCTCGTGCGCCACTTCGACGAGCGCGGCGCGCACGAACTGGGCGGCCCCGGCGGCGGCGGGAAGGCCGAGCGCGAGCGCCGGCAGGACCAGATGGCGCAGCAGTTCGACGGGCGCTGCCGGCGCGCCTTCGAGCGTTCCGCCGACGCCGCCGGCCGGCAGCATCCGCCAGCGCAGCGCCACCAGGGCGAGCAGGCCGAGTGCCAGCCAGAAGTCCGGAATCGAATGGAGGGTGACGCTCGCGGCGCGCAGCAGGTGGTCGAGGATCCCCCCCGGGCGCCGTGCCGCCGCGAGGCCGAGCAGCAGCCCTCCGGCCAGTTCGATCGCCAGCGCCGTGCCGGCGAGAAGCAGAGTCCACGGAAGCGCGGCCGCGAGCACGTCGGACGCCGGCCGATTGCGCGCCAGTGAGGGGCCCCAGTCGCCGCGCACCGCGGCGGCGAGAAAGCGACCGAATCGCTCGCCGGCTGGCCGGTCGAGACCCCAGGCGGCGCGCAGCCGCGCCGCCTGGGCCGGCGAGACGCGAGGATCCTCGGGGATCGCGCCGGGTCCGCCCGGCAGCGCATGGACGAGCGCGAAGGTGCCGCAGGCGACCAGCGCCGCGAGCAGCGTCGCGACGACGAGGCGGCGGATGATCAACCCGGGCATGCGCGATCCGGCCGCTTTGGCGGCGAGGCGCTCACTGCCGCCGCCAGTGGCGCAGCGAGCCGAGGGCGGCGAGCGGCGTGATCTCCACCCCTTCCAGATCGGCGGCGACGGCGCTCAGCCGCTGCGGCTCCCAGAGAAAGGTGTACGGCTGCTCGGCGTGCAGGAGGCGCTGCGCCTCGATCAGCAGGTCCCGGGTTCGCGCCAGCTCCGCGGTCTCGCGGGCGGCGACGAGCAGCCGGTCGAGCTGCGGATTGTCGTAGGCGATGAAGTTCCAGCCGTCGTCGATCTCGGCCGAATGGAACCAGGGGCGCAGGTCGAAGGTGGTGTCGATCGACCAGCCGGCCAGCGTGGCGTCGTAGTCGCCCGACAAGTTGAGCTCGCTGAGCCACTGCATCTCGACCGCCCGGGGCGTGGCGGCGACGCCGACCCGGCGAAGGTGGTCGCAGATCAGCTCCGCCGCGTCGGCGCGAACCCGGTTGCCGCTGTTGGTCAGCAGGACGAAACGGAGCGGGGTGCCGTCCCGCTCGACCACGCCGTCCCCGTCGGCGTCCACGAAACCGCGGCGCGCCAGCAGGCGGCGCGCGCCCGCGGGATCGTAGGGCCAGGGCGCGAGCTCCGGGTCGTGTGCCCAGGCGCCCGCCGGGATGGGACCCGCGGCGACGCGGGCGCGACCGTGCCAGAGGGCACGCACCAGCTCCTCGCGGTCGATGGCGAGGGTCAGCGCGCGGCGGACCTGCGGATCGTCGAAGGGGGTGCGGCGGCCGTTCCAGCCGATGTAGTCGAACTGACGGGCGTCGGTGGCTACGACGCGCAGTCGGGGTGAGCGCTCGACCCGCGCGGCGTCGCGCGGCGACAGGCCGTCGAAGAAGTCGAACTCGCCGGCCAGCAGGCGCTCGATCGCCGCCGCGGGGTCCGGGACGACCCGGAAGCGGACGCGCTCGGGCCCCCGCGGGTCGGGGTCGAAGAAGTGGGGGTTGCGCTCCAGTGTGAAGCCCAGCCCGGGCCGCCATTCGGCGAGACGGAACGGGCCACTGGCGACCGCTCGGCGGCGGAAGAAGGGCTCGCCGGTGCGCCATCGGGCAAAGGGGAGCGGCCGCCAGGCGTGTGCCGGAAGGACTCGCCCGTCATTGACGTCGACCAGTGGCGCCGGGCCGGGGGTGCGAAAGCGGAAGCGCACGGTGCGCGGGTCGAGGACGTCGACTCCGACGATCCCCGCTTTGGACCCGGCCCAGGGCCAGGCGACCAGTTCGGATGTCTGCGCGGCGAAAGTGAACCGGACATCTCCGGCGGTGACCGGCTGCCCGTCGCTCCAGCGGGCATCGGCGCGCAACCGGAAGGTCAGGAAGCGCCGGTCGGCAGACAGTTGCCAGGATTCGGCGAGCAGCGGCTCGAGGGTCGGCGGACGCGCCGTCCAGTCGGGCTGCTCGTCGAGCAGGTGGAGCTGCAGTTGATCGAGGACTTCGGTGGTGAAGCGCACGCCGCCCGACACCAGCTCGTTCACCCCGCCCAGATCGACCGTGGTGGCGATCGTCACTTCCCGGCGGGAGTCTGCCGGCCCCTGGGCCGGCGGCGCGCAGGCAATCGCCATCGCGACGCCCGCGAGGGCGACAGAGCCGGCCGTACTCGGGCGCATGAGCTGCGCCCGATGCTAGGAAATGTCGGCCCGAAACGGAAGCGGGAGCCGGCTTCGGCTCCCGCGTGGTGCCTGCGCGCCCTGCGGCCGGCTCAACGGATCGCGATCTTGCGCGGCTTGGACTCCTCCATCTTCGGCAGCTGGATGGTGAGCACGCCGTCGGCGAACTTGGCATCGACCTTGTCGGTCTTGACCGTCGCCGGGAGGGTGAAGGAGCGGCTGAAGTTGCCGTAAGAGCGCTCGATCCGGTGATAGGCCTCGTTCTTGGTCTCGGACTCGAACTTGCGCTCGCCGGCGATGGTCAGAACGTTGTTCTCCAGGGTGATCTGGACGTCCTCCTTCTTCATGCCGGGCAGCTCGGCGACCAGCTCGAGATGCTCGTCCCCCTCGCGGATGTCGACCGCCGGCATCCAGGTTCGGCCGGCGGCGGCCTCCGAGGTGGGGGCAGCGCCCCAGAAGTCGCGCAGCATCTCGTTGAAGACGCGATCCATGCGCCCGCGAAGCAGGTCGGTCTCGGGGTTCCAGCGAATCAGTCCGGTCGTCATGGTCTCTCCTCCATTGAGGCGCACGGGCACCAGTGCCCGTAGCCAGTCACTATCAGGTAACGCGGGAAGAGCCCTGAGTATTCCGCCTTTCTGTGAAAATCTTAGTGCATCTGCATGAGATTTGTAACCCATTCGAATGGAATGACTTGTGCTTGGAGGCCGGCGGTGGGGGTGCTAGCGTGCCGATCGTGACGCGAGCGGGGGTCCGCCGGCCGATTCGGCGCTTCTGGCTGATCGTGGCCCTGGTCGGCCTCTTCATCATCTTCGACATCGGCCTGTTCGGCTGGCTGATCTTCCGCTCCCTCTCCCAGCGCGAACTCGACCGGATCCTGCTCGAGACCCGGGCGGAGGCTCAGGCGCTCGCCGGGCGGCTCCACCGCAGCGCCGAGCAGACCGGCGGCGACCTGTTCACCGCCATCGCCCTCGAGCAGGAGACGCAGACCTACATCGACTCGGTGCTGCGCCAGCGGCGCATCGTCCAGACGGTCGAGATCACCGACCGCAACGGCGTGCTGGTGATGAAGGAGCGGCGCGAGACCCAGATCGCCGTGCCGCAGCCCGGGACGGACCGCCGGGAGCCGCGCCCGCCGGAGCTGCGCCCCGGGGCGCCCCGGGTCGAGACTCGGACGATCGAACGCCAGGAGACCCAGGAGCTGCCGGCGCTCGATCTGTCGACCCTCGACGTGACGGTGCCGATCGGCGAGTTCGGCTCGCTGCGCATCGGCATCAGCCAGGTCGAGATGCAGCGCCGGGTGACCCAGCTGCGCCTCGAGCTGCTGCGCCAGACGACCCTGATCGGCAGCCTGACGTTGACCATCGTCGCCGGCGCCTTCGCGCTGATCTGGATCCTCATCCGGCGCGGCGAGAAGCTCGAACGCCAGGCCGCCGAGTCGGAGCGCCTGGCCTACCTCGGAACCCTGGCGGCGGGCCTGGCGCACGAGATCCGCAATCCGCTCAACTCGCTCAACCTCAACATGCAGATGCTCGAGGAGGACCTCGGCAACCCGTCCGGCGAGGCCACGGCGCGTCGCCTGCTCGGCATCACGCGGGCGGAGATCGGGCGCCTCGAGCGCCTGGTCAGCGACTTCCTCGCCTACGCCCGGCCGCGGGCGCTCAAGCTCGAGACCGTGCCGGCCATCGACCTGCTGGTGGCGGCGCGCGAGGTGCTGGCGGTCCAGGCGGCCAGCCGCGGCGCCGACGTGCGTATCCACGACGAGAGCGCCGAGGACTGCGTGAGGGTCGACGTCGAGCAGCTCCAGCAGCTGCTGCTCAATCTGCTGCAGAACGCACTCAACGCGACCGAGGGCACCGGCCGCCGGCCGGAGATCGTCCTGTCGACGCGCCGGGACGGCGCGCGGGTCGAGCTGTCGGTGCGCGACAACGGACGCGGCATCGCGGAGAGCGAGCGGGCCAGGCTCTTCGAGATCTTCTATTCGAACCGCAAGGGAGGGACCGGCCTGGGACTGGCGATCGCC
The DNA here is from genome assembly GCA_964471955.1 of uncultured Thermoanaerobaculia bacterium. Lineage (GTDB taxonomy): Bacteria > Acidobacteriota > Thermoanaerobaculia > Multivoradales > JAGPDF01 > JACTMI01. The sequence continues at coordinate 56,184 of CAYYIK010000006.1, forward strand.
GATCGCATCGCCTTCGCGCACGGCGGCTCGCTCTCCTTCGAGAGCGAGGAGGGCTACGGCTCGCGTTTCTGGGTGTCGTTGCCGCTCGCCGTGGCACCGGACGAGGAGCACCTGCCGGAGTCGTAGCGCCGCATGCCGGCGAACAGGCGCTCCAGCTCGGGGGGCCAGCCGAGCAGCAGAGTGCCGTCGGCGGCCTGGACGACCTGCACGGTGCGTCCGGTGGCGAGCAGCCGGCCGTCGGCCGCGCGCTCGATGCGATAGCCGAACGCCACCACCTTGCGGGGATCCTCGAGCGGCGAGACTTCGATCGCCACGCGATCGCCGAAGCGGGCCGGGGCGCGATACTCGAGGTGGCATTCGAGCATCGGCAGGCGGTGTCCGCGTGCGAGCGTCGCCAGCGTGTCGAAGCCGAAGTGCGCGGCGAAGCGATGCCGGGCCGCTTCCATCCAGTCGAGGTAGTGGCCATGCCAGACCACGCCGTAGACGTCGACTTCGCGGAATCGGACCTCGATCTCGGTGCGATGCGGCGGCAGCGGCGCGCTCACGCGACCATCCTATCCGCGCCGTCGCCGCCGCCGCGCTCTAGAATGGCGGCATGTCCATCCGCCGACTCGCCGTGCTCACCGGGGGAGGCGACGCCCCGGGCCTCAATGCCGTGCTGCGCGCCGTCGTGCGCACCGCCGAACGTCTCGGAGGGCTCGAAACGGTCGGCGTCCTCGACGGTTTTCAGGGCCTGCTCGAGGAGCGCTACCTGCGGTTGACCAGCACCGAAGTGCGCGACCTGGTGCGCAAGGGGGGGACGGTCCTCGGCTCGACCAACCGCACCAACCCGTTCGCCATTCGCACGCCTTCGGGGGGCATCGAGGACCGCTCGGCCGACGTCATCGCCAACGCCCGGCTGGCGCAGTTCGACGCCGTGGTGGTGATCGGCGGCGACGGCAGCCTGAAGATCGCCCGCGAGCTCGGCGAGCGCGGCCTCAAGGTCGTCGGCGTGCCGAAGACGATCGACAACGACCTCGAGGCGACCGACTACACCTTCGGCTTCTGGACCGCGATCGAGACCGCCACCGACGCTCTCGACCGGCTGCGTGACACGGCCGAGAGTCACCACCGGGTGATGCTGCTCGAGGTCATGGGGCGCGACGCCGGCTGGATCGCGCTGCATGCCGGTATCGCCGGCGCCGCCGACGTCATCCTGATCCCCGAGATTCCCTACCGCGTCGCGGCGGTCGAGGCGAAGATCGAAGAGCGTGCGGCGCGCGGGCAGGCCTTCTCGCTCGTCGTCGTGGCCGAAGGGGCCGCACCGGTGGGGGGATCCGCCTCGTACGTCACCCTGGACGCCGGCGACGGCCATCCGCGCCACGGCGGCGCCGCCGAGCGCCTGGCGCACGACCTCAAGCCGCACATCGAACACGAGATCCGCTGGACGGTTCTCGGTCACCTCCAGCGCGGCGGCTCGCCCAATCCGTTCGACCGCATTCTCGCCACCCGGCTCGGCCATCGCGCCGCCGAGCTGGCGGCGGCCGAGCGCTTCGGCCGCATGGTCTGCCTGCGCGGCGGCCACGTGGTCGACGTGCCCCTCGCCGAGGCGGTCGACCGGATCAAGAAGGTGGACCCGGCCGGCGAGCTGGTCGCCACGGCGCGCGCCATCGGCATCGGATTCGGGGACGAAGAGGTGAGTGAAACCGCCGACGCCTGAGGCGCCGGCTCAGTGCTTCTCGTCGACGATGGCGTCGAAGTCCTCTTCGGTGACGAACTGGTCGGGTTCGTCATTGCCGCAGACCTCGCACAGCGCCTGTTCGACGCCGCTGTCTCCCCACTCGAAGTTGTAGGTGGGATTCTCGCAGTTGAGACAGATCAGGTAGTCGGGCGCGGCCATGATGGACCTCCTCCCCCGGGGGGCGGGCTGAGCGGATTCTGCGCGCTCGCGCCCTCGGGCGGCAAGGGGAATTCGCCGCGGAAGCGGTCGACGGCGGCGCAGAACTCCCGCGCCCGCTCCCACTGCACGGCGTGGGCGGCCTGCGGGATGACGGTGAGCGAAGCGCGGGGCAGGGCCGCGGCCATGCGCTGGCCGACTTCGACGCGGAAGAGCGAGTCCTCGCTCCCCCAGATCAGGCCGGTCGGCGCGGCAAGGCGGGCGAGGTCGGAAGCGTCGAAGCCGTCCTCCGGCCGCACGGTGGCGAGGATGGCGCGCACCGCCGGCGAGGAGTAGGCGAGGAAGAGGCCGAAGCGGCCGGCGCGCAGCCACCAGGGCGGCCGGACGAAGAGGGCGCTCCAGATCGCCCGGGTGTCGGCGAGCGTCTCGACCCGCACCATCCGCTCGATGCGTTGCCAGTCCTGGTCGAGGTAGCCGCCGGGGACGACCAGCAGCAGCCGGGAGGCGAAGCCCGGATCGGCGAGGGCGGCGCGCAGCGCCACCCAACCGCCGAGGCTGATGCCGGCGACCGTGGGCGAGCGATCGCCGAAGGCGTGCCGCCGGACCTGCGCCACCAGGGCGGCCGCCTCCGGCACGGTCGGCGCCGGGCGGGGGCCGCGGGTGCCACCGAGCTCGGAGAGCTCGGGCAGGACCAGCTCGCAGTCGCGGTGCAGGTGCCGGGCGAGCGGCAGCCAGGTGGCGGCGGTGGCGCCCATCCCGTGCAGCATCAGCCAGGGCTCGCCGCCGGGTCGGCCGCCCCGGTGGAGGCGGACCCGCCAGTCGCCCAGACACAGCTCCTCGCGGCGGAATCCGCGGGTCCGGAGGGCGGCGGCGGTCGCGGCGGCGAAGCTGCGGGCGAACATGGCGCGGACGCTAGCACCCGGCTTCGGGCGCGCCGCAGGGCCTGCGCTGGCGGGTACGGCGCCTTGACCGTCCCGCCGGAGCGGTGCTAGATTGCCCGTTCCCCGTCCGGGGAGCAGAGAAAGGTGTGTCGTCATGTTTGCAGTCATCGAAACCGGTGGCAAGCAGTACCGGGTCGAGAAGGGGGACGTCCTCGACGTCGAGCTGCTGCCGGTCGAGAGCCGGCAGGGCGAGAAGCTCTCCTTCGACCGCGTTCTGATGGTGTTCGGCGACGGTGGTACCCGGGTCGGCAACCCGGTGATCCCCGGTGCCCGTGTCGAGGCGACGCTGGTCGACGAGGTGCGCGCACCCAAGGTCCGGATCTTCAAGCACAAGAAGCGCAAGGGGCATCGGCGGCGCAACGCCCACCGGCAGGATCACCTGCGGGTGCGGGTCGAGTCGATCGTCGTCTGAGCGGCCCGGGAGCAATCGGTCATGGCACATAAGAAAGGGCAGGGCTCGTCGAAGAACGGCCGCGATTCGAACGCCCAGCGGCTCGGCGTGAAGGCCTTCGGCGGAGAGCGCGTCACCGGTGGATCGATCCTGGTGCGCCAGCGCGGCACCCGGTTCAATCCGGGGCGCAACGTCGGCATCGGCAAGGACGACACGCTGTTCGCGAAGGTTGAAGGCGTCGTCTCGTTCCAGAATCGCGGCCAGCGTGGGATGTTCATCCACGTCCTGCCGGCCGCCGAGTAGAGACTCCTCCCCTCCGGCGCGGCCCACGCGGCCGCGCCCGGACTCCAGCGCGTGATTTTTCTCGACGAAGCCGGTCTCCACGTGCGCGGTGGCCGCGGAGGGGACGGGTGCGTCGCCTTCCGACGCGAGAAGTACGTGCCGCGCGGCGGCCCCTCGGGGGGGGACGGAGGGCACGGCGGCTCGGTCGTGCTGGTCGGCGACGCCCGCCTCAACACCCTCTACCACCTGCAGTTCGCCTCGATCTACGCCGCCGAGCGCGGCCGCCACGGCATGGGCTCCAACCGCACCGGCCGCTCGGGGGACGATCTCGAGGTGCGCGTGCCGCTCGGCACCGTGGTGCGCGATCCGGAGGCCGACCGGTTGGTCGGCGAGATCCTCGCCGACGGCGAACGGCTGGTGGTGGCGAAGGGGGGGCGTGGCGGCTGGGGCAACCAGCACTTCGCCTCGTCGACCCGGCAGGCGCCGCGCTTCGCCTACGACGGCAAGGACGGGGAGGAGTTCCGCCTGCGGCTCGAGCTGAAGCTGCTCGCCGACGTCGGTGTCGTCGGCCTGCCCAACGCCGGCAAGTCGACGCTGATCTCGGTAATCTCCGCGGCGAAGCCGAAGATCGCCGACTACCCCTTCACCACGCTGATCCCGCAGCTCGGCGTGGTCGCCGGGCACGGCATCGAAAACCCCTTCGTCATCGCCGACCTGCCCGGGCTCATCGCCGGCGCCGCGCAGGGCGCCGGGCTCGGTATCCAGTTCCTCAAGCACGTCGAGCGCTGCCGGGTGCTGGTGCACCTGGTCGACCTGTCGGCCTTCGAAGGCTCGGCCGCCGAAGACCTCGCGGTGGTCGAGCGCGAGCTCGGCGCCTTCCGCGCCGACCTGCTCGAGCGGCCGCGCGTGCTGGTCGGCAGCAAGGCCGACTCGGCGCGCCCGGAGCGGCGCGAGGAGCTGCATGCCGCCGCGACGGCGCGCGGCGAGCGCCTGTTCGAAATCAGCGCGGCGACCGGCGAGGGCGTGACCGCCCTGGTGGGCGAGATCGCGCGCCGGCTGGCGGAGGCGTCGTGAAGCTGGGCCTGTTCGGCGGCAGTTTCGACCCGTTTCACGCCGGTCACCTCGCCGTGGCGCGCGCGGCGCGCCGCGAACTCGGACTCGATCAGGTCGTGGTGCTGCCGACGGGCCGCCCGCCGCACAAGCCGGACCATCGCCTGGCGCCCGGACTGGCGCGCTACGCGATGGTCGAGCTGGCTCTGCTCGACGAGCCCGACCTGATCGTCTCGGAATTCGAACTCCGAGCCGACGCGCCGAGCTACACGATCGATACCCTCGAGCACTTCGCCGCCGGGCGGCCGGAGGCCGGCCTCCATCTGCTCGTCGGCTCGGACTCGCTGGCCGCGCTGCACACCTGGCGGCGCTGGGAGGAGATCCTCGAGCGCGCCACGGTCGCCGTCGTCGCGCGGCCGGGTGCGATCCGTCCGCAGGTGCTCGCCGGCCTGCCGCCGGCGCTCGCCGGCCGGCTGGAGACGGCGCGGCTCGAGTGGGTCGAGTGCGCGCTCCATCCCGCCTCCGGAACCGAAATCCGGCGGCGGCTGCGATCCGGCGAGGAGCTGCCCGACGGCTGGCTCGACCCCCGGGTGCTAACATTCATTCGCAAGTACCGCCTCTATCGATGACCGAAACGAGTCCGCCCGCGCCTGCCGTCGCCACTGCCGATCGCGTCCGCCTGGCGCTGCGCGCCGCGGCAGACACCAAAGCCGACGAGCTGCGGGTCCTGGCGCTCGCCACGGTGGCCGACTTCGCCGACTACTTCCTCTTAGCCAGCGGTGTCAACGAGCGACAGGTGCAGGCGATCGCCGACCGGATCGAGGAGCAGCTGCGCGAAGCCGGGGCGCGGCCGCTCCACGTCGAGGGGCAGGCCGCCGGTCAGTGGGTGCTGCTCGACTACGGCGACCTCGTGGTCCACGTCTTCCTCGAGGAGCGCCGGCGCTTCTACGGTCTCGAGCGCCTGTGGAGCGACGCGCCCGACGTGACGGCGGACTTCGCGTCGTGAACGGCGGCGCGCTCGCCGCCCTCGCCGCCTCAGCGCCTTCGCTGGCGGTCTCCCTTCCGGCGCTCGAGCGCGCCGCCGCTTCCCAGGCTCCGATCCTGCTGCTCGGCGAGGCCGGCACCGGCCGTTCGACGCTGGCGCGGGCGCTGCACGCGGCCAGCCCGCGCGCCGCCGGGCCGCTGATCGAGGTCGATCCCGGCGCGCTGGCGCCGTCGCTGATCGAGAGCGAGCTCTTCGGCCATCGCCCCGGCGCTTTCACCGGTGCCGAGCGTGGCCATCCGGGGCGGGTCGAACGGGCGCGCGGCGGTACGCTGCTGCTCGACCACGTCGAAGAGCTCCCCCTGGCGGCGCAGCCGAAGCTCCTGCGGCTGCTGGCCGAGCGGCGGTTCACTCCGCTCGGCGGCGTCGAGACCGCGGCCGACGTGCGCTTCCTCGCCATCGGTGCGGAGTCGCTGCCGGAGCGCGTCGAGCGCGGGCTCTTCCGCGACGATCTCTGGTGGCGACTCGAAGTGCTGACCTTCCGCCTGCCGCCCCTGCGCCAGCGGCGTGGCGACGTGCTGCCGCTGGCCGAAGCCATGCTGGCCGACCTCGGCACTCGCTTCGGGTATCCGGGCCTGCGGCTGAGCGAGCGGGCCCGCGCCTGGCTGCCGGGCGCCGACTGGCCGGGGAACCTGCGCCAGCTGCGCAATCTGCTCGAGCGAACCCTGCTGGCCGGCGACGCGACCGAGCTCGATCCGGCGCTGCCCGACGACCCGGCCGCCGAGCTGCCCCGCTCGCTCGCCGAGGCCGAGCGGCAGGCGATCCTCGCCGCGCTTGCCTGGAGTCGCGGCCACCAGGGGAGGGCGGCGGAACGCCTCGGGGTCAGCCGTAAGGGGCTGTGGGAGAAGCGGCGACGCCTGGGGATTCCCTGAGGTGACCCGCATGGTACCGACCTGGCGTTTCATGAGGTCATGAAGACACTCGTTCAGCGCATCCCGGGCCTGGGGCGGCTCCTCCAGGCGCTCGGCGTCAACGGCATCCCGGCCGCCGGCTTCTTCGGGGAGGGGTGGTCGATCGGCACCACGCTGCTGCTCTACTGGATCGAAACGCTGGTCGTCATTCTGCTCGTGTCGGCACGGATCGTTCTCCACCGTCGTTGGACCCGCAGGGCGGGCCACTGGGCGGCGACGACGGCGATGACGACCAGCGGCAAGGGCCGCAGGCCGGTTCGCCCCGGCAAGTCGGCGTTTCTGGCCGGCTTCCTCGGAGTGATGATCCCGTTCACCGCGGTGCACGGCATCTTCGTCCTGGCGATCGCCTTTCTCGTGCTGCCGGAGCGGGGCGGAGAGGCGGCGCGGGTCTCGTTCGAGCATCTCCGCCTCGGTGCCGCGGGGATGGCCGGATTCCTCGCTCTCGGCCTGGCTTTCGATCTGGTCGGCCTGCGCCAGCGGCCGTTCGCCTGGATCGAGCGGCTCGCCAACCGGGCCCAGGGGCGGATGCTGTTGACCCATCTGACGATCATCTTCGGCATGGGCGCCTTGGCCTGGTTCGACGGTCCGGTCGGCCTCTTCCTCGTCTTCGCCGGCCTCAAGCTGCTGGGCGATCTCGGCGGGCTGCTGGCGAAGGACGATGCCCGCCTGGCGCCCGAGCCGCCGAAGTGGGCCGCTCGTCTCGATCGACTGGGCCGGCTGAAGGAGGGCAAGTCGTTCAGCGAGCACTACCGCGAGTCGGTGCTCGCCGAACAGAAGAAGCGCGAGGACTTCGAGCGCGAAATGCCCTTCAGCGCGACGTGAAGCGGTACCTGGTGCGTCTGCCCGGCGCCGGCCGCCTCGCCCAGACGCTCGGCCTCAACTCGATTCCCGTCGCCGGCGTCTTCGCCGAGGGGTGGTCGGGCGGCACGGCGCTGGCTCTCTACTGGCTCGAGAGCGCCCTGGTGATCGGCCTGGTCGCCGCGCGGATCGCCCTCCACAGGTGGCGAACCGGCAAGGCAGGCCACTGGCGCGCGCCGCACTTCACTGGCACCGGGCGGTACGGTGGCACAGGGTCCCTGCTCGCCTCGTACGTCCGCTTCGCGCTGCCGTTCACCGTCGTCCACGGGGTCTTTCTGGGAACGATGCTCGCGCTGATCACGGTCAACCGGCCGGATCTCGATCTCGGAATTCGCGCCGGCGACCTGGCAACCGGCGCCGCCGCGGTCGCGGCCCTGCTTCTGGTCGGCTTCCTGCTCGACCTCGTCGGACTCGGAGAGCGCCCGTTCCGCTGGGTCGAGCGCCTCGCCGAGCGGGCGCTCGGCCGCGTCTTCGTCGTCCACGCGACGATCGTCTTCGGCCTGCTCGCCACCGCCTGGACCGACGGCCCGGCCGGCCTGTTCGCGGTCTTCGCCGGCCTGAAGACCGCGGTCGAGCTGGGCGCGCTCTTCCCGGAGCGCGACCCGGCGCTCGGTCCGCCGCGCTGGCTGCGCTTCCTCGACCGCGTCCCCGGCCCGGCCGGCGAGACCTTCTCGGACTCCTGGCGCAAGGTCCACGCCCGGCGTGTCCGCTTCCGGGATGCCAACGAAAGAGTGCGCGCGACCGCCACGAGCTGACCCCGGCTCCGTCGGGCACCCTCGTCGCGCGCGAGGTTGCCGCCCGGAGGCACCCTTCCGTTTACGGACCGAATGCCGACGACGGGGCGTTCCAGGCGGAGGCGCTGGTCCGCGCCAGGCGCTTGAGCAGCTGGATCTGGCCGGCGTGGTAGAGGTCGTGGGCGGCGACGCCGAGGACGGTGTCGGCGACGGTGAATTCGCTGCCGCGGACGCGCTGGCCGAGGCGCCTGGCGGGCAGCGCCGCCACCGCCGCGCGGAGCGCGGCGTGGCATTCGTCGAGCAGTTCGAGGTCGGCGCGCCATGCCTTGACGGTCGCCTCGCCCTGCGGCCGCGGGAAGAAGTTCGACCCGGCGAGCGGGAACGAGCCGCGCTTCTCGCCGGCGAGCCTCCGCCGCACCACGTACTTCCAGTAGGCGCAGTGGAGCGCGAGCTCCCAGATGTTGTGGCGTCCCGGCTCGGGCCGCCAGGCGAGCTCGTCGAGCTTGAGACCGCGCAGCGACCCGCGCAGGTTGGTGCCGTGCCAGGCTTTCGCGTCGAAGGCCTGGTCGAGATTGCGCAGCAGCAGGGCGAGCTCGATCGAAGGCATCGTGGATCCGCCTTTCGCGCGGCATCTTAGCCCCGCTCGTGGCAGGATCGGCGCGACATGCGCTGGGACGAGCAGAGCTACCCGCGGCTCCGCGGCATCGAACGGGCGGTGGCGGTGCTGCCGCTCGGCGCGGTCGAGGCGCACGGTCCGCACCTGCCGACGGGCACCGACGTGGTGATCGCCGAGGCGATGGCGCGCGAGGGGGTGCGCCGGCTGCGCGCCGAGGGGGTCGCGGCGTTCGTCCTGCCGGCAATCGCATACGCCCCGGCGCCGTTCGCCGACGACTTCTCCGGCACGCTCTCGATCCGGCCGGAGACGCTGGCGGCGCTGATCGAGGACGTGGCCGCCGCGCTGGCGCGGCGCGGCGTCGCCGTGCTGGCGCTCGCCAGCTCTCACTTCGACCCGGCGCAGGTCTCGACGCTGCGCGAGACCGCGGCGCGCATCGAGGCGAGCGGTGCACCGCGCATCGTTTTCCCCGACCTGACCCGGCGCTCCCTCGCCGCGCTACTGACCGAGGAGTTCCGCTCGGGCGCCTGCCACGCCGGCCGCTACGAAACTTCGATCCTGCTCGCCGAGCGCCCCGACCTGGTCGACGAAGCCGCGCGCTCGGAGCTCGGCGAGGTGCCCGTTTCGCTGGTCGAAGCGGCGCGCGCCGGCCTGCCGACTTTCGCCGCCGCCGGGATGCCGGCGGCTTACTGCGGCGCGCCGGCCGAGGCAGACAGCGGCGAAGGTCGCGAGATCGTCGCTCGTCTCGGCGAGATCCTTGCGACCGCCGTTCGCGCCGCGCTAGGCTGACCGGACACATCCACGCGGGCACCGGATCCGCAGGGGGAGTCCCGCCGGGCGGGTCCGGGCCGCGGACGGGGGAGGGCGGTCGATGGGCATGATCTCGGAGTTCAGGACCTTCGTGCAGCGCGGCAACGTGATGGACATGGCGGTCGGTGTCATCATCGGCGGCGCCTTCGGCAAGATCGTCAGCAGCTTCGTCAACGACGTCCTGATGCCGCCCATCGGCCTGGCGGTCGGGGGCGTGAAGTTCTCCGATCTGGCGGTCCGCCTGGGCGGCACCGACGAGGCGCCGGTGAATCTCGCCTACGGTGCCTTCCTGCAGGCGACCTTCGACTTCCTGATCATCGCCTTCTGCGTCTTCCTGCTCGTCAAGGCGGTCAATTCGATGAAGAAGCCCGCGGCAGCCGCACCGGCGCCGGGGCCGACCGTCGACCAGCAGCTGCTCACCGAGATCCGCGACCTGCTGCGGCAGCGCGGCTGAACGACCGCCGGTGCTCGCCGTCGAACTCTCCGGCCGCACGGCCGTCGTCACCGGCGGCGGCCGCGGCATCGGCGCCGAGACGGCGCGCGCCCTGGCCGCGGCGGGGGCGAGGGTCGTCGTCTCGGCGCGCACGGACACGGAGATCGCGCTCGTCGCCGCCGAGCTCGCCGCGTCGGGGCACGAAGCACACGCCGTCGCAGGCGACGTCACCGATCCCGCGTCGGTCGAGCGGCTGTTCACCGAAGCGACGACGCGGCTCGGGCAGGTCGACATCCTGGTCAACAACGCCGGCATCTCTTCCTCGGCCCCGCTCAGGCGGCAGTCGATCGAGGAGTGGCGCCGGCTGTTCGCGGTCAACGTCGAGGGGACGTTCCTGGTGACCCGGGCCTTCCTGCCGGCGATGGTCGAGGCGAAGTGGGGGAGGGTGGTCAACGTCGCCTCGGTCGCCGGGCGGACCGGCGCGCCGTACATCGCCGCCTACGCCGCCTCGAAGCACGCCGTGGTCGGCTTCACCCGCGCCGTGGCGGCCGAGGTCGCGGCGAGCGGCGTCACGGTCAACGCCGTCTGCCCCGGCTACGTCGACACGCCGATGACCGACCGGTCGATCGAGAACATCACGGCGAAGACCGGGCTCGAAGCCGGCGAAGCGCGCCGGCGCCTGGTCGAGGCGAGCCCGCAGCGGCGGCTGATCACGCCCGCGGAGGTCGCCTTCCTGATCGCGATGCTGTGCGACGAGCGCGCGCGCGGTATCCACGGTCAGACGCTCGGCGTCGATGGCGGGATGCTGCTCGCATGAGCCGGCCGCGGATCGTCAACCCGCCGGCGCTCGGCCACCCGCGCGGCTATGCCAACGGCGTGCTCGCCCCGGCGGGCAGCCGGCTGCTGTTCGTCGCCGGCCAGGTCGGCTGGGACGGCGAGCAGCGCATCGTCGGCCCCGGCTTCGTCGAGCAGTTCGAGCAGGCGCTGGCCAACGTCCTGACGGTGGTTGCCGAGGCCGGCGGGGCGCCGGAACACGTCGTTCGCCTGACCATCTTCGTGACCAGTCGCGCCGAGTACCTCGAGCATCTCTCCGCGCTCGGCGCCGCCTGGCGGAAGACGATGGGTCGGCACTACCCGGCGATGGCGCTGGTCGAGATCGCCGGCCTGGTCGAAGAGGGGGCGAAGGTGGAGATCGAAGCGACCGCGGCGCTGCCGCCGGAGGAGGATGCATGATCGCGCCGCGCAGCTTCCGCTGGGAGCTCGATGCCGGGACCGGAGTCGCGACGATCACCCTCGACCGCCCGGAGCGGCTCAACGCGCTGACCTTCGAGGTCTACGACGAGCTGCGCGCTGTCTTCGACGCCGTCGACGACGTGCCCGGGGTGCGGGTCGTCCTGCTCACCGGCGCCGGCAAGGCCTTCTGCTCGGGCGGCGACGTCGAGGCGATCATCGGTTCGCTGTTCGAGCGCGACGGCCGCGGCCTGCTCGACTTCACCCGCACGACCGGGGCGCTGATCCGGGCGATGCTGCGCTGCCGCCGGCCGATCGTCGGGGCGCTCAATGGCACGGTGGCCGGAGCCGGCGCGGTGATCGCCTCCGCCTGCGACCTGCGTATCGCCGCGGACACCGCGAAGATCGCCTTCCTGTTCACCCGGGTCGGCCTCTCGGGCGCCGACATGGGCGCCTCGTGGCTGCTGCCGCGCATTGTCGGGCTCGGCCGGGCCATGGAGCTGCTGATGACGGGCGACTTCATCGACGCCGTCACCGCCGAGCGCATCGGCCTCTACCACGCGGTCGTCCCCGCCGAGCGCTGCCTGGCCGAGGCGCGCGCCCGCGCCGAGAGACTCGCCGCCGGCCCGTCGTTCGCTCTCGAGGTGACCAAGCGGATGCTCTATCGCGAAGCGGCGATGGATCTCGACGCCGCGCTCGAAGCCGAAGTCGAGATCCAGGCGATCTGCATGCAGGACCCCAACTTCCGCGAGGCCCACAGGGCCTTCGTCGAGAAGCGGAAGCCGAAGTTCCGATGAGCGATCTGGCCGGACTCGAAGCCTTCGCACGCGAGCGGATCCGGCCGCGGCCGGCGCCGCACGACGACGCCGCGGCGCGCCTCGAGGCGCGGGTGCTGCTGACTCTGATGGGGGAGGCGGGGTGGTGCCGGTTCGCGGTGCCGGCCGCCCACGGCGGCGCGTCCGAGCCGGTCTCGCTCGCGGCGCTCTGCGCGGTCCGCGAGGCGGTCGCCGCCGCCTCGCCGCTCGCCGACGCGGTCTGTGCGCTGCAGGCGCTCGGTTCGATGCCGATCACGCTCTCGGACAACGAGGCGATGAAGCGTCGGTGGCTCCCGGAGGTCGCCGCCGGCCGGGCGATGGCCGCCTTCGCGATGACCGAGCCCGAGGCGGGCTCGGACGTGGCGTCGATGACGACGCGCGCCACGAGTGACGGCGACGGCTGGCGCATCGACGGCGCGAAGCACCTGATTTCTAACGCCGGCCTCGCCGACTTCTACACGGTCTTCGCGACGGTGGAACCCGGCGCCGGCGCGAAGGGGATCGCCTGCTTCGTCGTGCCGGCCGACACGCCGGGCCTGCGCTTCGCCGGTGCGCAGGTGCTCTCCGAGCCGCACCCGCTCGGGGCGATCTCGTTCGAGGGCTGCCGGGTTCCGGCCGAGTTGATGCTGGGTGGCCCCGGCGACGGCTTCAAGCTCGGCCTGCGCGCGCTCGACCGCCTGCGTCCGACGGTCGCGGCGGCGGCCTGCGGCCTGGCGGCGCGCGCGCTCGAGGAGGCCCTGGCGCATGCCCGCGCGCGCCACCAGTTCGGCCAGCCGCTCGCCGCGCAGCCGCTGGTGCAGCAGAAACTGGCGCGCATGGCGACCGACCTCGAAGCCGCCCGCCTGCTGGTCGGCCGCGCCGCCGCGGCGGCCGACGGCGGCGCCGAGCGGATCACGCTCGAGGCGGCCCAGGCCAAGCTCTTCGCCACCGAAGCCGCGCAGCGCATCGTCGACGACGCCGTCCAGGTCGCCGGCGGCCGCGGTGTGCTCGCCGAGTCGATCTTCGACCGCCTCTACCGCGCCGTGCGCGCCCTGCGCATCTACGAAGGCACCAGCGAGATCCAGCACCTGGTCATCGCCCGCGAGCTGCTGCGCTGACCGGGGCTGCGATGCGCAGCGATCAGGATTCCCCGCATCCGGCCAGCAGCGCCGCCAGCGCCTCGCCGGCATCCGAGGAGCTCACCACCGTCAGCCGATCGCCGGCGGTGAGCCCGGTCTCACCGGTGGCGACGAGGTGGTCGCCGCGACGCTCGACGCCGATGATCAGGCAGCCGGGAGGCAGGCTCAGGTCGGCGACGCGGCGTCCGTCGAATGGCGCGCCCGGGTGGATGTCGATCTCGTGCAGCATCGATTCGGGCGGTTCCGCATCGGTCGGCACCGCGCGCCTCAGCTCGCGACCGAGCAGCGCCTCGTAGATCGGCCGGTCGCCGGCGAGGTCGGCG
>CAYYIK010000007.1:0-69236 GCA_964471955.1 uncultured Thermoanaerobaculia bacterium
GAGGATCTGCTGGCGCTGGTCGCGCCGCGGCTGGTTGTAGCTCTTGACCGAGAAGGCTCCGGCCGCCTTCAATCGGCGCAAATGGGCGCGCGCGTCGTCGAGCGACTCGACCTCCGCCTTGTACTCCCCGGCGGCGCCGTAGAGGATCGTGCCGGTCGAGAAGAGGCGCGGCGCGAGCAGGCCGCCCGAGCGCTGCAACTCGGCCGCGGCGAAGAACTCGCGCGTGTCGTTGGACGGATCGTGCGCCGTCGTGACGCCGTAGGCGAGGTTGGCGAGCAGGAACCAGCTCTGCTCGGGGATCAGCTGGTCGCTTCCGACCGGCCCGTGCCAGTGAACGTCGACCAGGCCGGGAATGAGCGTCTTGCCGGCGACGTCGATCGTTCGCGCGCCGGCCGGAACGGCCACCTCTCCCCGCCGGCCGACGGCGCGGATCCGGTTGCCTTCGACGAGCACCACGCCGTTCTCGATGACCTCGTCGACGGCGTCGGCGCGCATCGTCACCACGCGGCCGCCGACCAGAGCGAGCGTACCGGCCGGCGCGTCGTGCTTCACTTCGAAAGAGAGGTCGATCCCTTCGGCCACCGGATCGGGGAGCTTCTCCGGCGCTCCGGAGAGGAAGGCGAAGGAATCGCGCAGCTCGCGAGTCATCAGCTGCGGACCCAGCGACCAGTGCAGGCGCTGCGAGTCGCCCGACCAGCGCAGATTCTCGCCCGCGTCGCGGGCGACGCTGGCGATCGGGCCGGCGCTCGCCCCGGGACCCAGCTCGAGGGCGCGACCGGTGGCCGGAAACGGCGCCAGGAGCACCTTGTAGCGTTCGGCCCAGGCGATCCAGTTGCCGTCGGGGGAGACCCGGAACTCGACCGCCGCCTCGCTCTCGGCGTGCTGGCGCTCCTCGGTGGCGTCGAGAGCGATCGAGTGCAGGGTGCGCTTGTCCTCCTCGCCGTAGCGCAGGAAGAAAACGCGCGCCGGGTCGGATCCGAAGTGCGGCATCGCGCCGTCTTCGGTGAGGAGCTTCGCCTCGCCGCCGCCCACGGGCAGCGCGTAGAGGCCGGGGTCGCTCCCCCAGGCCCGGCCGCGCAGCCAGTTGCCGTTCCCCTTGCGGGCGACGACCGTCCGGCCGTCGGGCGAGAACGCCGGTTCGAACCAGTGCCCGGGGCGCGAGGTGATCGCCCGTCCGTCACCGCCGCTCGCCGGCACGATGCGCACGCTGCCGTAGGCGGCGTCGTCGTGGGCGACGTAGGCGATCGATCGGCCGTCGCGGGAGAACGCCGGGAAGGCCTCGCGGTGATCGTTCTGGCGCGTCAGGCGACGCGCCCTGCCGTCGGGCAGATCGCGGATCCACAGCTTGCCGAGCGACTCGAAGACCACCCGTCGGCCATCCGGGGCGACTTCGACCCAGCGCAACATCTTCGGGCGGAACGTCTCCGGTGCCACCTCGACCGGGAAGCGAATCGCCTCGGCGACCCTTCGCGTCGCCGCGACGTGAAAGGGGATCTCGCTCGCCAGACCCGACTTCGCGTCGACCCGGCGCAGGCGGCCGCCACCCCAGACGACGAGAGCCGCCGAATCGGGCGTCCAGGCGAAGGCCGGGTAGACCCCGTGGATCGCCCAGGTCTCCTGCATGTCGCGGTCGAGGCCGTCGAAGAGCGGCCGCTCGACGCCGCTCGCCAGGTCGCGCACGAACAGGACCGACCGGAATCGGACGCGGCGGACGAACGCGAGCTGCTTGCCGTCCGGCGACGGCGTCGGGCGCACGGCTCCGCCGGGTCCCGTGACGATGTCCTCGATCTCACCCGTCGCGCGATCCAGGCGGCGGATGACGTAGATCTGTCCGTTCGAATCCTTGTTGTACTCGAACGTGCCTCCCGGCGTGGTGTCCTGGGAGAACCAGACGTAGCGGCCATCCGGAGAGAAGGCCGGTTCGCCGACGTCCTTCTGGTCGTTCGGCTTGGTGGTGAGCTGGAACCCGTCGCCGCCGGAGCGATGCCAGAGCCAGATCTCGCCCGAGCCGAGCGAACGGAACCGCGTGAAGTGCTTGTGGCCGGCGATCCAGTCACCGTCCGGCGAAATCGCGGGCGAGTTGACGAGACGGAACGTCTCCCTGGTCACCTGCCGCGGATCGCCGCCGTCCCGCGCGATCGTCCAGAGATTGTCGCCTCCCGACCGGTCGGAGGTGAAGACGATCCGCTGTCCGTCGGGCGAAAAGCGCGGTTGCATGTCCCAGGCGAGGCCGGTGGTGATCGATCGCGCCTCGCCGCCGGCGATCGGCAGCAGGTAGAGGTCCCCCAGCAGGTCGAAGACGATCTCGCGGCCGTCCGGAGCGACGTCGAGGGAGATCCACGTCCCTTCACGCACGTCGATCTCGACCTCCTTCCACCCCCACTCACCCGGCGGATCGTCGACGCTCCAGCTCTTCTGCTCCGGCTCGGGCGTGGTCGCGGGCTCAACGGCGGGCGCCTCGTCCCGGGCTCCCGGCGCCTGCGCCAGGTGCGGGTAAGGGTCCCCCGGCGTCGTCAGGACGGGTCCGTGCGGATGCCCGTCCTGCGCCGCCACTCCGCCCGCCATCCCCAGCGCCACCAACACCCACCCCGCGACGCGCACTCCCCGCATGACTCCTCCCGTCCTTACCGTGTCCGCCATTCTCCCCCCGAAAATTCAGTCAAAGGCAATTTCCGCGAAATTCAGTCAGAGGCAATTTTCGGTGGAACGCCTCCCAGGCGGGCGGTCTCCGTCGGGGCCACTCGGGGAAGGAAATTACCTCTGACTGAATTTTCGGGGGAGGGGCGGGATCCGGGTAACATCGGCGCATGTCCCCGGTGCCGCTCTCTCCGGAGGCTTCCCGCCCGCGTCGCGATCGGACGGCGTGGCGCTGGCCGCTGGTGACGATCCTCCTCGCCGGCCTGTTCGCCGCTGCCTATTTCGTGACGCTGGAGCGCTTCGTCGCCGCGGGCCGTGGCCTGGCGGCCGCTCCGGGGGCGGCAGTCGCCGGCCTCGAGCGGCTCTCGCGCGGCCTGCTGCGCGGTGAGGTGACTCTGCGCTTCCTCTCCTCGGTCCCGGAGGTAGCCGGCTCGCCCGCCGGCCGTCTCGAACTGGCCACCGCCGAGGTCATCGAAACGATCACGCGCACCGACGAGCGCAGCGCCCTCTGGGACCTCGTCCCGCTGGGCACGACGACGGTCGAGATCCGCGTGCCGGTCGTCTATCGCTACCACGTGCCGATGGACGGCGACTGGCGCGTGACGGTCAGCGGAGACCGCGCCGAGGTCGTCGCGCCGCGCCTCCGGCCCTCCCTGCCGCCGGCACTGCGTACCGACCGGATGGAGCGCCGGGTCGAGAGCGGCTGGCTGCGTTTCGACGGGGCGGTCCGCCTCGCCGAGCTGGAGCGCCAGCTCGTCCCGCTGGTGGTGGCGCGGGCAGGTGATCCCCGCCACCTCGCTCTGGCCCGCGAGAGCGCCCGCCGCTCCCTCGCCGGCTTCGCCCGCGGCTGGCTCCTGGCCGAAGGCGAGGCAGCCGGGGACATTCGCACCCTGATCGTCCGCTTCGCCGACGAAGGGCCGGATACGGGGGCTCACTCTCCCGCTTTCCGCGTCGGCCGGGACTGACTCCGAGTGGATCCCGACGCCAGCGCCGCAGCCGCTCCGGTCGACCGCCTGGCCCTCGTGCTCTCGGGCGGCGGCGCCCGCGCCGCTTACCAGGCCGGCGTGCTCGCCGGGCTCGCGAAGCTTCACCCCGACCTCGCCCCGGCGATCTACACCGGCGTGTCGGCCGGGGCGATCAACGCGACCTTCCTCGCCGCGCACCCCGGCAGCTTCGTCGAGGCGACCGGGGATCTGGTCGGACTCTGGCGCGCGCTGTCGATCGAGCGGGTGCTGCGCACCGACGTCGGGACGATTGCCGCCTCGTTCGCCCGCTGGGGCGGGCGACTGGTCTCGGGAGGACGCGGACGCGTCTCGCGCAAGGCGCGCGCGCTGGTGGATGGCTCGCCGCTGCGCGAATTCCTCGCCAGTCACCTCCAGGGCAGCGACGGCGCCATCACCGGCATCTCCCGCAATCTCGACGCCGGGCGGCTGCACGCGGTCGCCATTTCGACCCTGCACTACGGCTCCGGCGACACGTTCAACTGGCTGCAGGCCCGCGACGTCGAGCCCTGGTTGCGCCCGGGGCGACGGATCGTCCCCGCCCGCCTGGCGGTGGCGCACGTGCTCGCTTCGGCGGCGCTGCCGATCGTCTTCCCGGCCGTCCGTCTGCACGGGGGATGGCACGGCGACGGCGGCGTGCGGCTGACCGCCCCCTTTTCGCCCGCGATCCACCTCGGCGCGACGCGCATCCTGGCGGTGTCGACGCGGCGACAGCGCAGCGGTGAGGAGAGCGACCCGCGACGCCAGCGGCGCTACCCGTCGCCGGCGCAGATCGGCGGCCACCTGCTCGACGCGGCATTCCTCGACCTGTTCGACGAAGATGCGCGCAGGCTCGAGAAAGTGAACCAGATCTGCCGCGCCCTGCCCGGCGCGAGCGACCTCGGCTTCCGGGTGATCGACACGCTGGTCGTCCGCCCGTCGCGCGACCTGCGACCGCTCGCGGCGCGCTTCGAGTCGCGGCTGCCGCGGGCGCTGCGCTTTGCCGGACGCGGACTCGGTGCCGGTGAAGGCGGAGCCGGCTCGATGCTCTCGCTCCTCCTGTTCATTCCGGAGTTTCTCGAATCGCTGATCGAACTCGGTCAGTTGGACGCCGCGCGCTATGGCGCCGGCGGCCTGCCCGCTCCGCCCGAGGAGTGCCGCAGCTCCCGAATCCCTTCCCCGGGTTGACCTCCTCCCCGCCGGCGGGAGATGATTTGAACCGTGGTTCAAACAGCGTCTCCCCTACGCGCGGAGGCCTCCGGCCCCGCCGCCGACCGGCGGCGGCGCGCGATCCTCGCCGCCGCGTCGCGCCTCTTCCGCGAGCGCGGCCTGCATGCGACCGGTATGCGCGAGATCGCCGCCGAGCTCGGGATGACGGCCGGAAACCTCTACTACTACTTTCCGTCCAAGCAGGATCTGCTCGCCTACTGCCAGGAGGCGACGCTCGACGAGCTGCAGGCGCTCGCCGTAGAGGTCGCAGCGAGCCGGGACGCCGCCGGCGAGCAGCTCGCCCGGCTGCTGCGTGGGCACGTCCGGATCCTCAACGAGTCGACGCCGGGCTCGCTCGCCCACCTCGAGCAGAACGAGGTCCCGGAGGCGCGGCGCGCCTCCCTGCTCGCCCGGCGCAAGCGATACGAAGAGGTCTTCCGGCGGCTGATCGAGGCGGGGATCCGCACGGGCGAGTTCCGGCCCGTCGATCCCGGCCTCGTCGCGCTGGCGATGCTGGGAGCGGTCAACTGGACCGTCCGCTGGTTTCAGGCCGAAGGCCGCAAGAGCGCCGACGAGGTGGGGCGGGAGTTCGCCGACCTGCTGGTCGCCGGCCTGAGGAACCTTCCGACGAGGAGCGACGCGTGAGCGCAGACTGCGAGATGGTGGTGCGCCGGCTGAAGGTCAACGGCGAGGAGCGGACGGTCGCCTTCCCCGTCCATCACACGCTGCTCGAGGTGCTGCGCGAAGAGCTCGGTCTGCCCGGCACCAAGCACGGCTGCGAACTCGGCGAGTGCGGCACCTGCACGGTACTGGTCGACGGGGCCCCGATCCTCTCCTGCCTCGCCCTGGCCGACGAGATGGAGGGTCGGGAGATCGAGACGGTCGAAGGGTTGGCGCGGGGCGGCGAGCTGCATCCGCTGCAGCGCACCTTCGCGGACCTCGGCGCCGCGCAGTGCGGCTACTGCACGCCGGGGATCCTGATGACCGCCAGGGCGCTGCTCGCCGAGAACGCCACACCGACGCGCCCGGAGATCCGCACGGCCCTGGCCGGCAACCTCTGCCGCTGTACGGGCTACCAGAAGATCCTCGAAGCGGTCGAAGGCGCTGCGGCGCTCGAGCGCGGAGAACCCTGGGAGCCGACCTCCGAGGCACTGCGCGGCTCCCCCGAGCCGGGGGAACAGTGACAATTTTAATTACCTCTGACTGAATTTACGGGGTCAGGGGCGGGCGCCGAGGAGGCGGGCGGGCAGGAAGAGGACGGCTTTGAGCAGGGCGAAGACCCCTTCGACGGCGACGCCGAGCAGGCGGAAGGGGAGCAGCAGCAGCCAGACGATCGGGTAGAGGACGAGCGCCAGCAGGGCGAGCGGCCAGCAGAGGACGAAGAGCAGGAGCCAGAGCAGAAACGTGAACATGTGCACCCCCTCCACCACCTTCTACGCAGCCGCCTCCGCCGGGTTCCAGCCGGCGGGCGGGCGGCGGGAGACCGGCCGTGGCTGATCCCGATCGCGACGTCCCCGCAGCCGCGCCGAACGCGCGTCCGCTGCGCGTCGTCGGCACCCCCTTCCGCCGGGTCGACGGCTTCGCCAAGGTGACCGGACAGACCCGCTACGCCGACGACCTGGACTTTCCGCGCACGGCGCACGTCAAGCTCGTGCGTTCGACGATCCCCCACGGGCGCATCCGCTCCATCGACCTCGAGGAGGCCGCGAGGCTCCCCGGCGTCCTCGGTTTTCTCACCGGACGCGACCTGCCGACCACCTTCGGCATCCTGCCGGTGTCACAGGACGAGCACCCGCTGGCGCTCGACCGGGTACGCCACGTCGGCGACCCGGTGGTCGCCGTCGCCGCGACGAGCGAGGACGCCGCCCACGCGGCGGCGCTGGCGGTGAAGGTCGACTACGAGCCGCTGCCGACCATCGCCACGGTCGAAGAGGCGATCGCGACGCCCGAGCCGCAGCTGCACGAGTACGCCGACCAGGGGAATCTGCACAAGGTCGTGTCGATGGAGTTCGGCGACGTCGAGGCCGGCTTCGCCGCCGCCGATCGGGTTTTCGAGGACGTCTTCTTCTACGACGGAAACACCCATCTGCCGCTCGAGCAGCACGCCACGGTGGCGCTGCCCGAGGGGGACGACCGGATCACCGTCTGGTCGTCGACCCAGACGCCGCACTACCTGCATCGCGCCCTGACCCGCGTGCTCGGCCTGCCGGCGTCGCGCATCCGCGTCGTCGCGACCCCCAACGGCGGCGGCTTCGGCGGCAAGAGCGACCCGTTCGGCCACGAGATCGTCTGCGCCGCGATGGCGCGCAAGCTCGGCCGTCCGGCGCGCATCGCGCTCACCCGCGAGGAGGTCTTCTACTGCCATCGCGGCCGCCACCCGGTGCTGATGCGCCTCAGGACGGGCGTCTCGAAGGACGGGGCGCTCACCGCGCAGACCCTGCAGACGACCCTCGACGGCGGCGCCTACGGCAGCTACGGCGTCGCGTCGACCTACTACACCGGGGCGCTCGAGACGGTCACCTACCGGCTGCCGAACTACAAGTTCGAGTCGATCCGCGCCTTCACCAACAAGCCGGCCTGCGGCCCCAAGCGCGGCCACGGCACCCCCCAGCCACGCTTCGGCTTCGAGGTGCAGCTCGACAAGATCGCCGTGGCGACCGGGCGCAATCCGGCCGACCTGCGGCTCGCCGTCGTCGAGCAACCGGAGACCATCACCGCCAACTGGCTCAAGCTCGGCACCATCGAGCTGGCGCGCTGCATCGAGGCGGTGGTCGCCGGGTCGGGCTACCGCGAGCGCTGGGGCAGGCTGCCGCGCGGGCGCGGCCTCGGACTCGCCTGCGGCTCCTATCTTTGCGGCGCCGGCCTGCCGATCTACTGGAACCACATGCCGCAGTCGGGCGTGGCGATCCACGTCGACCGCGGCGGCGGCGTCGCGGTCTTCTGCGGCGAGACCGAGATCGGCCAGGGGTCGGACTCGGTGCTCGCCGCAGTGGTGGCCGAAGTCCTGGGCGTCGAGATCGCCGACCTGCGGCTCCAGGTCGCCGACACCGCCTTCACCCCGGTCGACCTCGGCAGCTACTCTTCGCGCGTCACCCTGATGATGGGGCAGGCGGCGCGCGACGCTGCGGAGAAGGTGCGCGCCACGATCGCCGAGGCGGTCGCGCGGCAGCTCGAGGTCGCCCCCGACCGGCTCGTCTTCGCCGACCGCCGCGTCTTCGACGCCGCCGATCCCGGGCGCGGCCTCACCTGGGAGGAGGCGGTGATCGCCGCCGAGGCCCGCTTCGGAACGATCGCCACGGCCGGCAGCTACACCCCTCCCCGCTCGCCCGGCAAGTACCGCGGCGCCGGCGTCGGCCCCTCCCCCACCTACTCCTACTCCGCCGCCGTCGTCGAGGTCGAGGTCGACGAGCACACCGGCATCTGGCGCCCGCTGCACGTCTGGGTGGCGCACGACATCGGCCGCGCCCTCAACCCGGCACTGGTCATGGGTCAGGTCGAGGGGGGCGTCTACATGGGTCTCGGCGAAGCGATGATGGAGGAGTCTGCCTTCCGCCGCCTGCCCAGGGCGCGCTCGCAGGCGCTGGTGCACAAGTTCCCCAGCCTCCTCGAGTACAAGAGCCTGACCTTCGAGGAGATGCCGCCGGTGACCACCTACCTGATCGAAGAGCCCGATCCGGCCGGCCCCTTCGGCGCCAAGGAGGTCGGCCAGGGGCCGCTGCTCCCCCTGCCGCCCGCCTGCGCCAACGCCATCTTCGACGCCGTCGGCGTGCGCGTCGACCAGGTGCCGATCCACCCGCACATGGTGCTCAAGGCGCTCGAAGCGAAGGCGAAGGGGAGCGAGCCCCGCTACGGCCCGGCGACCTTCCCCGAGGTCGACTTCGGCTTCACCCTGCAGGTGCCGACTCCCTGGGAGGGGGGCGACGGCAGGGCGTCGAACGAAGAGGAGTTCAAAGCGGCCACCGGGCGCAAGTCCCGCGCCGGGACGATGACCGAGCGCAGCGAAGCGCTGCGCTCGGGAAGCGTCGCAGCCCTGACGACGAAGCTGAAGGAATCGTGAAGAGATCGTGAAGAGGAAAGAAGCAAAGGCCTTTTTGTTCAAGACAAAGGCAAAGGCAGAAGCTTCCATAGAAGGGAAAAGAGGGGACTGGGGCGTGGGCTGGGCGGGTGAGTCGATTGCGGCGGGCCAGAAGCCGGGTGAAGCCTGGATTCCTTTCTCCGATGCCGAGGGCGAGGGGGCCGGGAAAGTTTCCCGGCAGGGAAGCTCGAAGGCCCCATCACCTGAGCGGTGGGCCGGCACTCCCGGTTCAGATCGGGGCCTGAGCGCAGGAGCGCACCCGCCGTCGTTGCCGGCACTCGTGCGCGCCGGTTCCCGGCCGGGGAACTTTCCCGGCCCCCTCGCTTCCACCTCCCGCTGAACGAGGACGAACATGTCCAGAACCAGGAAGTCCGAGAGGAAGCACCGATGCTGAGAATGCCGGGGTTCCGGCTGCTGCGCCCCGAGAGTCTGGCGGAGGCGGCGGCCATGCTGGCGGGCGAGGGCGAGGGGGCGCGGCTGGTCGCCGGCGGGACCGACCTCTTCCCCAACCTCAAGCGCCGCCACCAGAAGGCGACGGCCGTCATCTCGCTCGCCCGCGCCGCGCGACGCGATCCGGCCCTCGCCGCGGTGTCGGTCGGGCCCGGTCCCGTCGGCGACTTGCGGCTCGGTCCGATGGCCCGCCTGTCGGCCATCGAGCGCGATCCGCGCGTGCGGGCCGGCTGGCCGGCGCTCGCCCGGGCGGTGGCGTCGATCTCCTCGCCGGTGCTGCGCAACATGGGGACGATCGGCGGCAACGTCTGCCTCGACACCCGCTGCACCTACTACAACCAGAACGAGGAGTGGCGGCGGTCGATCTCCTACTGCATGAAGGCCGAGGGGAAGGTCTGCTGGGTCGCGCCCTCGTCGCCGCGCTGCTGGGCGGTGCAGAGCGCCGACTCGGTGCCGATGCTCATCGCGCTCGGTGCCCGCGTCCGTCTTCTCTCGGCCGCCGGCGAGCGCGAAGTGCCACTCGAGGCGCTCTACCGCGACGACGGGATGGACTACCTGACCCTGAGCCCCGGCGAGATCGTCACCGGCATCGCGGTCCCCGCCGCATCCGCGGCCTCCCGGCTGCGCACCGCCTTCTTCAAGCTGCGCCGCCGCGGCTCGATCGACTTCGGCGTCCTGTCGGTCGCCGTCGCGCTGCGGCTCGAGGCGGATGTCGTCGCCGATGCGAAGATCGTCCTCGGCTCGATCGCGTCGTTCCCCTCCCCCGCCGCTGACGCCGCCGCCGAGCTCGTCGGCAAGCCGCTCACCGAGGAGACGATCCGCGCCGCCGCCGCGAAAACACGCACGGCCGCGACGCCGATGGACAACACCGACCTCGACCCGCGCTGGCGCGGCCAGGTGACGCCGGTGTACGTCGAGCGCACCCTGCGCGAGGCGGCCGGTCTCTGACCGGCCGCGCCGCGCGGCCTCAATTCGCCGCCACCTCCGACCAGCGCAGCAGGTCGCCACGCTCGAAGCCGTCGCGGAAGAGACCCAGCGCGTAGAAGACGTTCACGGCGCCGGCGTTCTCGACCGCTCCGGCGTCCTCGTCCGGCGCGCCGACGGCGAGATCTTCGAACCCGTTGCCGTCGAAGTCGCCGGCGGCGAGGGCGGTGCCGAGCCGGTCCCCCGCCTCGGGAGTGCCGGGAGCCGTGCCGGCCTGGTTGAGCTCTACGTGGAACAGCGGCGCGCCCGCGGCCCGGCCGGTGAACGCGAAGGCGGAACCGGCGGCGTTCTGCCCGGCGACGTCGACGCCGTATCCGCCGACGACGAGGTCCGCCGTGGGGCCGGCATCGAATCTCCCGGCCGCCACCGCGGATCCGAAGTGATCGAAGCCGGCCGGCGAGCTTCCGGTGTCGGTTCGCTGGATCTTCCAGGCGAAGGTCGGCTCGAGGCCGCCGCCGGCGCCGCGCAGGACGTGGACCGATCCGGCGCTCGGCACGATGGCGGGCGCCTCGATGTCCTCGTAGAGCGAGCCCACCGCGAGGTCGTCCCGGCCGTCGCCGTTGAAATCCGCCGCCACCAGAGAGAAGCCGAACCAGTCCTCGGCCTCCACCTCGGCCGGCACCGCCTGGCTCTGGGTGACGAAGCGCGCGCGGCTCGCACTCAGGCCGAGGCCGGTTCCGAAGATCACGGACACGGCGCCGGCGTCCTCGAGGACGCCGATGTCCTCGCGCGGCGAAGCCACCGCCAGGTCGTCGTGCCCGTCGCCATCGAAGTCGCCCGCCGCGAGCCGCCAACCGAAGCCGTCACCGGCCTCCTCGATCGACAGGTTGAGGTCCGCCTGGACCCAGATCTGGTCCGCCACCGGCGCGAAGTCGGGCGACAGGCCCGACGGCGACCCGTAGAGGACGTTGACGGCCCCCGAGTCGGCGACCGCACCGACGTCCTCGCCCGGTACGCCGATGGCAAGGTCGACGAAAGCGTCGCCGTTGAAGTTGCCCGCCGCCAGGGAGCGGCCGAATCCGTCCTCCGACTCGGCGACTCCCGCGACGCCCCCGGCGCCCTGGTGCCAGAGCTGGCTGCCGGCGGCGGTGATCCCGGAGAGACCGCCGTGGAGCACCAGCACGGCGCCCCCGCTGTACGCCGTGCCGCCGGAACCGGGGACGTTGCGCCCGGGGATCCCCACCGCGAGGTCGTCGAAGCCGTCGTCGTCGAAGTCTCCGGCCACCAGCGCCGTGCCGGCCAGGTCCTCCCACTCGCTCGGACCGTGGGCGGTCCAGTCGATCGCCCACGTCTCCGACCCGCTCGGGTCGAGACCCGAGGCCAGCCCGTAGACGACCGTGACCTGCCCCCCCATCGAAGCCCCGGCCAGGACGGTCTCGCCCGGGGCCGCGATCGCCAGGTCGTCGAAGCCGTCGCCGTTGAAGTCTCCGACCGCGAGCTCCCGCCCGAACAGATCGCCGGCCTCCGCGCCGTCCGGAACGCCACCCGCCCCCTGTTCCAGAATCTGTGCCCCGGCCAGCCCGAGCTGCGCGTGAATCGACGTGGAAAAGGCGAGCGCGCCCGCCAGCGAGAGGACGGCCGCCGGCCGCCCGATCGATCGATCGAAACCCATGAGTTCCCCCTTTCGCCGCGACGGGTCGTGCCCGTCCCTCGCTTGCATCGCGAAAAGGGGAGAGACTGCGACAGTGCCATTCGGGGCGGCCTCCACGGCGCCGGACAGAGCGCGGGGCGACCCCGCGCCGCGGAGTCGCCCCGGGTGAGGCCGTCGACCGGCCGGCAGCCGCCGGCGAACTCACTCGACGACGTTGCCCTCGTCGTCGAGCACGACGACCTCGCCGAGCTCACGCAGGCCGGCCTCGATCTTCGCCCGGTCGCCGACGACCAGGATCGCCGCGGCCTCCGGCTTCGCCCAGCGGTCAGCGGCGGCGCGCACCTGGTCGAGGGTGAGGGTCGCCAGCGCGTCGGCGGCCTCCTGCAGCTCACTCATCGGCAGCCCCTTGACCCACAGGTCGCCCACCTGCTGGGCGACGCGGCCGTACGCCTCGAACTGCTGCGCGTAGCCGCGCTGCTTGCGCTGACGCGCGCCCTCGAACTCCTCGGGGCTGATCGGCCTCTCCCCGGCGAGACCGTCGAGCTCGCTGCGGAATTCGACGACCGACTCCTTCGTCTTGTCGGTCTGCACGCCGCCGCCGGCGTTCCAGAAGCCGCCGTGGCGGTACTGGCCGAGCTGCGAGAAGACGCCGTAGGAGTACCCCTTGTCTTCGCGCAGGTTGAGGTTGAGGCGGGTGCCGAAGCCGCCGCCGCCCCACACCGCGTCGGCGAGGTCGAGCGCATGGCGATCCTGCGTGCCGACCGGAGGCGCCGGCAGGAACTCGGCGACCACGGACTGCGCCGAGTCCTGGCGATCGACCAGGTAGATACGGCCGGCCGCCGCCGGCGCCGCCGGCGGGATGGCGATCTCGGGCGCGGCGCCGCCGCTCCAGCCGCCGAACTCGCGCTCCGCCAGGGCGAGCGCCTCGTCGAGCGAGACGTCGCCGACGAAGACGAGCGCCGAGCTTCCGGGACGCCAGCGCTCGGCGTGGAACGCGGCGAGGTCGTCGCGCGTGATGCCTTCGACGGTCGACGGAAGCCCCTGGGCCGGCCGGCCGTACGGGTGCCGGCGCCCGAAGGCGAGGATGCCGCGGACCCGGGCGGCGACGGCGTTGCCGTTTTTCGCCTGCTGGGCGAGCGCATCGAGGTGCCGCTGGCGCTCGCGGTCGAACTCGCTCTGCGGATAGACCGGGTTGCGGATCACGTCGGCGACGATTCCGAGGGCCGCCGGCAGGTTGCGTTCGAGCACCTCGAAGGAGAGCGTGGAAGCCTCGCGCCCGGCGGCGCCGGTGAGCGACGTGCCGAGGTCGCCGAGCTCCTGCTCGATCTCGAGCGCCGTGCGGCTCGTCGTACCGAGGTCGATCATGGTCAGCGCCAGATGAGCGACCCCCTCCCTGCCGGCCGGGTCGGCGACGACGCCGGCGCGGGTGGTGAAGGTGACGGCGACCTTCGGCAGGTCGGCCCGCTCGACGACGAAGACCTCCAGTCCGTTGGCGAGGCGACCCGCCGCGACGTCCGGCGCATCGAACGTCTTGTCCGCGCCGAGGTCGGGGATGATCGAGCGATCGATCGCCCCCGCCTCGGGCCGGCCCGACGTCTCGGGGTGGAAGCGCAGGGCGAGCCGGCGCGGCGTCGCGAGCCAGCGCGTCGCAGTCTCCCGGATGCTCTCGGGCGTCACCGCGGCGTAGCGCGAAAGATCCCACTCGAAGCGGTCCGGATCACCGAGGAAGGTGTTGTACTGGTTGAGCAGGTCGGACTTGCCGCCGAAACCGCCGATCCGCTCGAGCCCCGAGACGAAGTTGAACTCGTGCTTGACCCGGGCGCGCTCGAGTTCGGCGGCGGTCGGACCCTCCGCGGCGAGGCGGGCGATCTCGGCGACGATGCCCCCCTCGACCTCGGACAGCTCCACGCCGGGGCGCGCCGTGCCGATGACGACGAAGGCACCGGCAATCTCCTGCGAGATCTGGAAGGCGGAGACCGACGAGGCGAGCTGTCGGTCGTAAACCAGGGCGCGCTGCAGGCGCGAGGAGAGCCCGTCGGCGAGGATTCCGGCGATCAGGTCGAGCTCGGCGTCGCCCGCCTCGTAGAACGGCGGGCTCGGCCAGGCCAGATAGACGCGCTCCTGCGGCACCCGGTCGGCGACCTCGATCACCTTCTCGCCGGGCAGCTCGGGGATCCAGCGCGCCGGCCGCGCCAGCGCCGGGCCGGGCGGAATCGGCCCGAAGTACTTCTCGACCAGGCGCTTCGCCTCGGCCGGGTCGAAGTCGCCGGCGATCACCAGCGAGAGGTTGTTGGGCGTGTAATAGGTGCGGAAGAACTCCTTGACGTCGTCGAGCGTCGCCGCCGAAAGGTCGGCCATGCTGCCGATCACCGACCAGGAGTACGGGTGGCCGGCCGGGAAGAGATTCTCGGCGAGCAGCTCGAACCAGCGGCCGTAGGGCTGGTTCTCGAGCCCCTGCCGGCGCTCGTTCTTGACCACATCGCGCTGGTTGTCGAGCTTGGCGTCGTCGGTGACGTCGAGCAGGGTCGCCAGGCGGTCGGACTCGAGCCAGAGCAGGTTCTCGAGATTCGCCGAGGGGACGGTCGCGAAGTAGTTGGTGCGGTCAGTGTTCGTGGTGCCGTTGACGCCCCCCTCGAAGAGGTTGGCGCCGGCCCGCTCGACGTAGGCGAAGTACTCCTCCTTCGCGTTGGCCGAGCCCTGGAACATCATGTGCTCGAAGAGATGGGCGAAACCGGTGCGGCCGGGCTTCTCGTTCTTCGAGCCGACGTGGAACCACTGGTTGACGTGGACCACCGGCAGCTTGCGGTCGACGTGCAGGATCACCTGCAGCCCGTTGGGCAGCGCGTACTTCTCGAACTCGATCTTCGGCACGTCGGGGGTCCCGGCAGCCGGGGCGGCCTGGACGGCGGCCAGCGGCGCGAGACCGAGGCTCAGGGTGAGGGCGAATGCGGCGGTTCTCAAGGCGGAGTCCTCCCGGGAAGTGGTCCAGCAGAATACGCGGAAAGGTCGCCCCGGGTTGCGTCGGGAGGGATCTCTCCGAGCACGGGCGCTGCGGATTCCCGCCGCCCGCTGCTATCCTCGTCCGGCCTTGCGTCCCCTTCGCCCCGCTCTCGCCCTGGCGTTGCTGCTCTTCGCCGCGCCGGTCTTCGCCGCGCTCCCGGAGCACGCCGAGCGGGTGGTCGACTACGACATCGAGGTGCGGCTCGATGCCGAGAAGCACGCGCTGACCGGCACGCAGCGACTGACCTGGCGCAACCCGTCGGACGATGCCGTCCCCGACCTCTGGTTCCATCTCTACCTGAACGCCTTCCGCAACAGCGAGAGCACCTTCTTCCGCGAGTCCGGCGGCCAGCTGCGCAGCGATCGGACGGTGCAGGACAACTGGGGGTGGATCGACGTCACCGCCCTGCGCCTGGCCAGCGGCGCGGACCTGCTGCCGGCGCTGACTTTCGAGGCACCGGACGACGGCAACCCCGAAGACCGCACGGTGGCGCGCGTCGTGCTCCCCGAGCCGGTCGCCCCGCGCGGCGAGATCACGCTCGAGATCGAGTTCCACGCCGTGCTGCCGCGCGTCTATGCGCGCACCGGTCACGCCGGCGACTTCCACATGATCGGCCAGTGGTTCCCCAAACTCGGCGTCTACGAGCCGGCCGGCATGCGCGGGCGCCAGACCGGCGGCTGGAATTGCCATCAATTCCATGCCCACTCCGAGTTCTACGCCGATTACGGCCGTTTCCGGGTCGCCATGACCGCGCCGGCCGACTTCGTCCACGGCGCCACGGGCCGCCGAATCGAGGTGCGCGACAATCCGGACGGCACGCGGACCTGGGTGCACGAGCAGGAAGACGTGCACGACTTCGCCTGGACCGTCGATCCGCGCTACGTCGAGGTGGTCGATCGCTTTGTCGCCGCCTCGGACGTGTCGGCCGCCGACCTCGCCGCAGCCGCCGCGCTGCTCGACCGGCCGGCCGAGGAGCTGCACCTCTCCGACGTCGAGATCCGCCTGCTGCTGCAGCCCGAGCACCGGGCGCAGGCCGATCGGCACCTGAGGGCGGCGAAGCTCGCCCTGCGCTGGTACGGGCTCGCCTACGGCCGCTACCCCTACCCGACCCTGACCATCGTCGACCCGCCGGCGCACGCCGGCGGCGCCGCCGGCATGGAGTACCCGACGCTGATCACCGCCGGGACCTCGATCGCGGTCGGGCGCGGGCCGTTCGCCCGCGTCCGGCTTCCCGAGATCGTCACCGTGCACGAGTTCGGCCACCAGTACTGGTACGGCCTGGTGGGCAGCAACGAGTTCGAGGAGTCCTGGCTCGACGAAGGGTTCACCACCTATTCGACCGAGCGCGCGCTGGCGGCCGGCTATGGCGAGGCGACCGCCAACGCCGAGCTGCCCGGCGGCCTGCGCATCGGCGCCTTCGACATGGCGCGCATGCAGAACGGCCCGGACCAGCGCTTCGACCGCATCCGCACGCCGTCCTGGGGCTTCTCGCGCTCGGGCGCCTACGGTTTCAACTCGTACGGCCGGCCGGCACTCGTCCTGCGCACCCTCGACGGCCTGCTCGGCGAGGCGACGATGGCGCGGGCCCTGCGCACCTACCACGAGCGCTGGCGCTTCCGGCACCCGCGCTCGGAGGACTTCTATGCCGTGGTCGAGGAGGTCTCCGGGCGCGATCTCGACGACTTCTTCGCCCAGGTCGTCGAAGGCCCCGGCGTCTTCGATCCCGCGGTCGACCGGCTGCGGCACGAGATGGTCCGCACGCCGCGCGGCCGGATCGAACGCGGCGGCGTCGTGACGACGGTCGACGAGGCGATGGCGCGGCTCGAGGACGAGGCGGCGGAGCTCGACGTCCGCTCGATCGTCGAGCTGCGTCACCTCGGCGAGGTGCGCCTGCCGGTCGAGGTCGAGCTGCGCTACGACGACGACACCACCGAGCGGCGCACCTGGCAGGGTGAGGCGCGCTGGGTGCGCTGGGAAATCGTCGATCCGCGGCGGGTCGTCGAGGTCGTCCTCGATCCCGACCGCAAGCTGGCGCTCGACGCCAGCCGGCTCAACAACGCGCGACGCGAGGAGCCGGACCGTCGCGCCGCCGCACTCTGGTCGCTCCGCCTGCTGGCGTGGACACAGCGCCTGATGGGGATGGTCGGCCTGTGAGGGCGCTCGCCCTGACCCGTCGCGGCCTGCGTCGGGCCGGCCGCGAGTGGCGCCTGGCGCTGCTGCTCTGGCTCACCCACTTCGTCGTGGCCGCGGTCGCTCTGGCGCCGGTGGCGGCGGCGCTCCTGGCGGCGCTCGGCGCAGCGCCCGAGGGGGACCTGCTGCTGGAGAGTCCGTCGCTCGCACTTCTCGTCGACCTGCTGCGCCAGGCTCCCGAGCTCGGCGCCCGCCTCGCACCGGCCCTTGTTGCCGCGACGGCGGTCGCCTGGGCCGGCGGCGCGCTGCTCGCCGGCGGGGTGCTCGAAGTACTGGTCACCGACGACCGGCGCCCGCTCCTCCACCGCTTCGGCCGCGGCGCCGGCAAGTTCGCCGGCCGCTTCCTGCGCCTCGGCCTCGTCGCCACGCTCGCCGCCCTCATCGCCGCGGCGCTGCTCGCCGGGCCGCTGTTCGCCCTGCGCGCCTCGCTCGAGTCGACCGGCCCGGAGGGGCTGCGCCTGGCCCTCGGCCCGGCCGGCCTGCTGGTCGCCCTCGCCGCGATGACGGCGGTGCAGATGGCGCTCGACCTGGCGCGTGTCCGGATCGCGCGCGACGACCGCCATGACACCCTGCGCGCGCTGCTCGGGAGCACCGCCACCCTGCTGCGCCATCCGCTGCGGGTGTTCGACATCTGGGGCTGGAACGCGCTGGCGCGCGCCGCCGCCTTCCTGCTGGTCACCCTGGCCGCGCGCCCCTTCGGCGGCGGCTCGGTGCTCGCCCTCACCGCACTGCTGCTGGTGCAGCAGGCGGGCTTCTTCGTGCGCGCCGGCCTGCGCGTCGCCCTGTGGGAGAGCGAGGTCGCCCTGGCCGAGTCGCTCGACCGCGGCATCGCCCGGCCCCGCCCCTGAGCAGCTCCCTCAGGGAAGCGAGCCCGACCAGTGCGTGGTATCTCCGGTCTCGAAACCGTCGGCGAAGATGTCCGCCGTGCAGTAGAGAATCCGCACGTCGTCGAGATACCAGCCCATCCGGTTGACCACCGTGGTGGCGTGCAGCCTGAATTCGATGTCGATCGCAGGCATGCCGGCGAACGCGGAGAGATCCACCAGCTGCAGCTGCCAGTCGGGCGTCGGCGTGGCGTCCGGCACGAAGTACTGGCTCACCCCTTCGACGAAGACGTCGGCGCGATCGAAGGTCATGAAGACCTCGTACCAGTGGGCCCATTCGAGCGCGATCGGCGCCTGCAACGTGCTGAAGTCGAAGCTCTGCGACAGCGAGCTGTCCTGGCCGCTGTTCTGGTAGCAGCCGTCGAGATTCGTCCCCATGACGGCCGCGCCGTTGTACACCCCGGAGGGCTCGGGGCGCGGCGTGGTGTCGCACAGCTCGTAGACGCCCGTCGTCACCCCGCCGCGCTCCCAGTCGCCGAATCCGCTCTCGACCCAGCCCCCTTCGTCGACTTCGAAATCGGCGGCGTGGAACTCCGCGACACCCGTGCCCGGCGGGCAGACCATCCCCACCCCGTTCGCCAGGGCCGCCGGGGCGGCGGGTGACCGCCGGGCGCGCTGGTCGGCGATCATCTCCTCGATCGGTGAGTCGGCGGCCAGAGGGAGCGGCAGCAATGCCGCCAGACAGAGGGGTGCGATCCACTTCGCGTTGCGAAAAGTGACCATGCGACCTCCTTCCGGGGCCGGGCGCCACCGCCTTGCCTCGCGAGCCGATCGCGACCGGCGCTGTTCGGAACTGCGCCGAATCTAGGCCCTTCTCCTCGCCGCGTCAAACCGGGCGCGGATGCTACGATCGCGCCGTCCCGGCGGGCCTTCTCCCGCCGCGGAGGGACCATGACCCGAGAGCGCGAAACGCTGGAGATGGACGTCCTCTTCGTCGGCGCCGGGCCGGCGAGCCTCGCCGGGGCCTGTCACCTGGCCCGGTTGCTCAAAGCCCACAACGCGCACGCCGCGACGCCGGTCGAACTGACC
The DNA here is from genome assembly GCA_964471955.1 of uncultured Thermoanaerobaculia bacterium. Taxonomy (GTDB): domain Bacteria; phylum Acidobacteriota; class Thermoanaerobaculia; order Multivoradales; family JAGPDF01; genus JACTMI01. The sequence continues at coordinate 19,031 of CAYYIK010000007.1, forward strand.
CTCGCGGTGCTCGAGAAGGGCGCCGAGGTCGGTGCCCACGGCTTCTCCGGAGCGATCGTCGACCCGCGCGGGTTCCGCGAGCTGTTTCCCGAGAAGTTCGACCAGATCCCCTTCGAGGCCGAGGTGGGCGCCGAGCACCTCTGGTGGCTCACCGAGAGGCGCGCCCGCTCGCTGCCCGAGCCACCGCCGATGCAGAACCACGGCAGCTACGTCGCGTCGCTCGGCCGGCTGGTCAAGTGGATGGCGAAGGAGGCCGAGGCGCTCGGCGTCGACGTCTTCTGCGAGTTTCCGGGCCGCGAGCTGCTGATGGAAGGCGACCGGGTCGCCGGCGTACGCACCGGGGATCGCGGCGTCGGCAAGGACGGGCGGCCGAAGCCGAACTACGAGCCCGGGGTCGACATCCGGGCCGGCATCACCCTGCTCGGTGAGGGGCCGCGCGGCACGCTCGCCAAGCAGCTCGACGCCCGTCTCGACCTGTCGGCGGACGCCAATCCGCAGGTCTACGCCATCGGCATCAAGGAGGTCTGGGAGCTTCCCAGGGGGCGCTTCGAGGCCGGCGACATCTGGCACACCATGGGCTGGCCGCTGTGGCCCGACCTGTTCGGCGGCGGCTTCCTCTACGGCATGCAGGACGACCTGCTGATCACCGGCCTGGTCGTCGGGCTCGACGCCGAGAACCCGTGGACCGACCCGCACCTCGAGTTCCAGCGCTACAAGACCCACCCGGCGATCGCCTCCCTGCTCGAGAACGGGAAGATGGCGTACTACGGCGCCAAGGCCATCCCCGAGGGGGGGTACTGGGCGATGCCGCGACTCGGCGGCGACGGCTTCTGCCTGATCGGCGATTCGGGCGGCTTCGTCGACGGCCAGCGGCTCAAGGGGATCCACCTGGCGATCAAGTCCGGCATGCTGGCCGCCGAGGCGATCTTCGCCGCCGCCGTCTCCGGCCGGCCGCTCGCCTCGGCGGGCACCGACTATCCGGCCCGCTTCGAAGCGAGCTGGGCGAAGCAGGAGTTGTGGAAGAGCCGCAATTTCCATCAGGGGTTCGAGCGCGGCGGTCTCGACGCGCTGATCAACGCCGGCCTCGGCGTGCTGACCGGCGGCCGCGGCTGGGGGGTCGTCGACCGCCTGCACTCGGTGGCCGGGCACGAGCGCCTGCTGCGCCTCGACAGCGAGCGCAGCGACCTGCGCCCCGCTCCGCCGGTGCCGGTCGACGGCGAGCTGACCTTCGACCGCCTGGCCGACGTCTACAACTCCGGAACCGCGCACGAGGAGGACCAGCCGGTGCATCTCCTGGTGGCCGACCTGTCGATCTGCGTCGACCGCTGCGTGCGCGAGTTCGCCAACCCCTGCACCCGCTTCTGCCCGGCCGCGGTCTACGAGATGGTCGACGATCCGACGCAGCCGCGCGGCAAACGGCTGCAGATCAACGCCAGCAACTGCGTCCACTGCAAGACGTGCGACATCGCCGATCCGTACCAGATCATCACCTGGGTGCCGCCCGAGGGGGGCGGCGGGCCGAACTACGGTCGCATGTAGCCCTCCGCGGCCGGCCAGAAGGGAACGACTTCATGCGCGCGACGACGAAATCACGGTGGATACCCGGGATCCTGCTGGCGCTCTGCGCCACGACGCTGCCCCTGCCGGCCGCGGCCGCGACGGGCGAGACGCCGGGTGGCGAAGTCCCGTTCGAGGCGCTGTTCGATCCGGCCCTGATGCCTCGTCTGACGGGCCTCGCGTGGAATGACGACGGCAGCCGCTTTGCCGGAGTCTGGCGCGACGGCAAGCGGCGGGGAGTCCGGATCTTCGACGGCGCGACCGGCGCCGATCTGGTGACGGCCTTCGCCGACGAACTGATCGAGGGGCCGCCGGTGCCCGACGCCACGGCGGCGGCCGCCACGCTCGGCAAGCTCTCCGGCTTCGCCTTCCGCCCCGGCTCGAACGAGCTGCTGCTGGTCGCCGACGACGACCTCTTCCTCTGGGACCCGGCGGGGCGTACGGTCCGCCGCCTCACTCGAGGCCCCGCCGAGGAGGAGGGGGCGACCTTCTCCCCCGACGGCCGTCGCCTCGCCTTCTCGCGCGATGCCGATCTCTGGGTGCTCGACCTGGCCAGCGGCGGTGAGCGGCGGCTGACCGAGGACGGCCGCCCCGACGAGATCCTCAACGGCACGACCGACTGGGTCTACTGGGAGGAGATCTGGGGGCGCGACGCGACGGCCCTCTGGTGGTCGCCGGACTCGCGCTCGCTCGCCTACTACCGCTTCGACGAGACCGGCGTGCCGACCCATCCGCTCCTTGCGGAACGCGAAGTGACAGCGAAGGTGACGCTGCAGCGCTATCCCAAAGCCGGCGATCCGAATCCCGACGTCGCCGTGCGCGTCGTCGAAGTCGACAGCGGCGCGATCGTCGAGCTGGCGACCGGCGAGGCGCCGGGCGACTACCTGGCGCGCGTGCACTGGGCGAGCGACCCGGGTGCCGTGGCGGTCGAGCGACTCGATCGCGACCAGACGCGGCTCGACCTGCTGCACTGCCGGGCCGACAGCGGCAGCTGCGTCGAGCTGGCGAGCCAGCAGGCCACGACCTGGGTCAATCTCTCCAAGGACTACCGCCCGCTCGACGACGGTGGCTTCCTGTGGAGCCACGAGGGGGGCGGCTGGCGGACGCTGCACCGCCACGACCGGCTCGGACGCAGCCGCGCCGATCTCCTGCCGTCCGGCTGGGCGCTCGAAGAGGTCGTGCAGGTGCTTTCCGAACGCGGCGAAGTCATCGTCACGGCACACCGCACGTCCGCGCTCGGAGCGCTCGGCCGCAGCGTGCTGGCGCTCGACCTGACGGGACGCAAGGCGCCTCGCCTGCTGGCCGACGGACCGGGTTGGCATGGCGCACATGTGGCGGCCACCGGGACCTGGATCCACAGCTGGAGCGACGCCCATACCCCGACCGAGCTGCGCCTGCGCGACGCCGAGGGCGGGGAACTCGCTCTGCTGCCCGGCGGCGTCGAACTGCCCGCCGCGCTCGCCGCCCTGCCGCGCTGGGAGGTGACGACGATCCCGGCGGCCTCCGGAGCTGCGCTGCCGGCGCGTTTCATCCCGCCGGCCGGGGCGCCGGACGAGCGCCACCCGGCGATCACCTACCACTACGGCGGCCCCGCCTCCCAGGTGGTGATCGATCGCTGGGAGGGGCCGCGCGGGCTCTGGCACCGCTGGATGGCGAGCCGCGGCTATCTCGTCCTGTCGCTCGACAACGAGGCCTCGCGCTTCTTCGGCAAGCCCGGCGAGGATCGGCTGCACCGCCGCTTCGGCGAGCTCGAGCTGGCCGGCCAGCTCGACGGCGTGCGCTGGCTCGGCAATCGGTCCGACGTCGACGTGCAGCGCATCGGCCTCTGGGGGTGGTCCGGCGGCGGATCGAACACGCTCTACTCGGTGCTCCACCGACCCGGTACCTGGAAGGCGGCGGTGGCCGGCGCGCCGGTGACCGACTGGCGCCTCTACGACTCGATCTGGACCGAGCGCTACCTCGACACGCCGCAGGACAACCCCGACGGCTACCGCGACTCGTCGCCGATCAGCGCCGCCGAGAGCCTCGCCGACGCGGTGCTCCTCGTCCACGGAACCGGCGACGACAACGTCCACCCGCAGAACTCGATCGCCCTGATGGCGAAGTGGATCGCCGCCGGCAAGCGCTTCGAGGAGGCGATCTACCCGGACGAAAAGCACGGCTTCTCACCCGCGGCGGGCCGCCACTTCTATCGCCGGATGACCGACTTCTTCGACCACCAGCTGCAATCGGCGCGCTGAGCGGCCGGCGTCGCGAGCCAGTCCCGCAGGTCGCCGGCGACTTCGGCCGCGAGGGGTCGCCGGGCGGGGTCGGAGCGCAGGCAGGATCGCACCAGGCGACCGAATCGGCGGTCGACGAGCTGGCCGGCCGGCGGACGCTCCGCCGCGAGACCCGAGAGGACGAGGGCGAGCGGGCGGCCGGAACGGTTCCACAGTCGGCTTCCCGTGGCCGCCTCGAAGAGCAGCAGGCCGACGCCGTAGATGTCGGCCGGCGCTCCGACCGGCTGGCCGCGCAGCTGCTCCGGTGCCGCGTAGTCGAGCGTGAAGACCCACAGGTCGCTGCTCGAAGCGCGATCCCCTCCTTCGGCGATCAGGGCGGCGATGCCGAAGTCGAGCAGGTGCGCCCGTCCGTCCGCCCCGACGATCACGTTGGAAGGCTTCACGTCGCGGTGCGCGACACCGTGGCCGTGCGCCCAGGCGAGCGCTTCGCAGACCTCCGCGATCCTCTCGACTCGCGCGTCGAAGTCCGACTCGGCGCGCGCCATCCAGGTCCGCAGGCTCTCGCCTTCGACCCACTCGGTGACCAGGTAGGGGCGCCCCGTGGGCGTCTCGCCGGCGCCGAGGAAACTCACGATGCCCGGATGAGAGAGCGACGCGAGAATCCTGCCTTCGCCGAGGAAGCGCCGCGCCAGGGCGCCGCCGGAAAACTCCCGCCGCAACAGCTTGAGCGCCACGGGCGGCCCCCCGACCCGCGGCTCGGCCCGGAAGACCTCGGCCGCCGCCCCGGCGCCGACCCGCGCGAGCCGGACGTAGCCGGGGACCTCCGGCGTGGCCCCGGCCGCGCCCGGGTCCGGCGACTCCGATCGCGTCACCAGGGCGAGCAGATTCGCGGCGTCGAGGTCGAGAACGGACCGGTCGGCGCCGAGCAGCGACGCCAGCCTTTCGGCGAGCGGGCGGTCCGCGGTGGCCAGCTCGGCCAGCCGGCGCCGGCGCGCTGCCGTTTCGAGATCCAGCAGCTCGTCGAGGAGCGGTTCGATCGCGCTCCAGGGAGGGCCGGGATCCGGGGTCATGCGGGATATCCGAGGCGTTCGAGCTCGAGGCGGAGGAAGGCGCGGGCCTTGCGCCAGTCGCGGCGAACCGTCCGCTCGCCGCGCCCGATCACCAGCCCGATCTCGCACTCGGTCATGCCGCCGAAGAAGCGCATCTCGACGATGCGCGCCAGCTCGGGCGCCGCCTTCTCGAGCTCGCCGAGAGCGGCGTCGACCGCCAGCAGCTGCCCCGCCTGCCAGGTCGCCGGATCGGCGATCTCTTCGGGCAGCGGAACGTGGTGCGCGTCGCCGCCGCGCTTCCGGCGGTGGAGCCGCTCGGCTTCCGAGAGCAGGACCTGCCGCATGGCGCGCGCCGCCAGGCTGAAGAAGTGCACCCGATCGACCGGAGTCAGGCGCGACGTCCCGCTCACCCGCAGGTAGAACTCGTGGACCAGCGCCGTCGTGTCGAGCGACGAACTGCCGCGAATCCGCCGCAGCTGGGCGCGCGCCAGCCGGGCCAGCTCGCCGTAGACGCGTTCGAAGACGCGGTCGAGGCTGGCACGGTCGCCGCCTCGCGCCGCCGCGAGCAGCAGAGTGAGATCCTCTTCGGTCTCCATCGGGTGGGTCGCCGGCGCCCATGTTAGCGCCGGAGCGACCCACCCGCGGATGTCCTGCGTCACAGGGCGGTGGCCGACCACTCCAGCAGATCGCCGCCTTCGAAGTCGTCCGAGAAGAGCGATGCCGGCAGGACGATCACCTGGAAGGAGACCGCGCCACCGGTGAGATTCGCCACTACCAGGCCGAGCCAGTCACCGAGAGCCGCGGGATTGTTCAGGCCCCCCCGCTCGGTCGCGGTCCCGGAGCTGGAACGGTTGCGCGCCAGCACGTACTCGCTCTTGCGCTTCGTCCAGCTGGCGGAGTTCGCCGGATCGGAGCGGTATCCGTAGATGGCGAGGTCGGCGCTGCCGCTCACCGGGACGACGCGGACACGGCGATGGCTCGCCGCCGGAACCCAGACGTCGAAGACCGAGAGGACGTTCGCGGCTGCGTGCGTCACCGGCCCGAGCGTGATCGGTGAGCTGGAGCTTCCGGCTCCCAGGCCGAGGTTGGTGAACTGCAGATTGTAGCCATCCGTGCCCGCGAACCGGTAGACGCGGTAGTGCTCCTGGGTCGTCGTCCGGTGATTGCCGTCCACCGCGACGAAGTCGATGGCGCTGCCGGCGTAGGTCGACGTCTCGTTGACCGTCCGCACGCCGGGGTTGACGAACAGCGAGTGACTGGCGAGCTCGAGGTCGTGATCCGAGGTTCCCGCCGGACGGATTCCAACGGCGCGCCAGTAGTTGTTCGGCGACCAGTCGGCCGGAAAGACCGCGAGGTGGGTGCCCGTCGGCGCGGGCACCTGATCGGTATAGCCGACCTCGGGCACGATCCGGTACTCGCCGCGCCACCAGCCGGCGCCGAGCCAGGTGCCGCCCGAGCTCCAGTCGGACGAGAAGAGCGAGGCGCGGAAGCGGTAGGTCTCCGAGGCTGGAGCGATGAAGTCGATGATCTCGTAGGCGTTGCGGACGCTCGACGAGCAGGTGATCACCGTCGTGTTGTCGGCGCGATAGGCGCACAGGTCGATGTCGGCCGGCAGCGGGTCCGTGGTGTAGGCCGCGTTGGGGTTGGTCGACCAGGCGATGGCGAAGCGCACCCGCTCGCCCGCGTAGGCGTACTGCGAGTAGTTGATGGGGAACGTCGTCGTCGAACCGATGGACTGGACCGCCCAGTTGCCGCGCTCGGCCGAGGCCGCCGCCGCCGCGCCGACGATGCCACCCGCGCCGTCCTTGTCCGAAAGGCGCGTCGCCCCTTCGACGTTGTGGATCGCCGTCGCCATCAGCAGCGCTTTGACCGCCTCCGGGTCGTTCTCGATCGCCGGGTCGACTTCCATCACGTCGGCGGCGAGCGCCGTGACCATCGGTGCCGAGTAGCTGGTGCCGCTGCCGACGGGGCCGATCCAGGGGCTGGAGGTCGTCGTGCTGGTGATCGAGGAGCCGACGCCGGCGATTTCGGGCTTCTCCTGCGTCCCGGTGCCGGCCGAGTTGTTCGGGTTGCCGAAGCTCGAGCAGTTCGACATCACGTCGCCGGTCCACGTCAGGCTGTCGAGGTCGTCGTAGTTGCCGACCGCCAGGATGTTGTGCCCCTTGGCGGGCGAGGTGACGTAGGTCGAGAAGTTGCCGCCGCACCCGTTGCCGAAGTTGCCCGCCGCAACGACCACCGTGTCGAAGTGGGAGCGCACGAAATAGTCCATCTGCCGATCGACACTCCAGAAGTTCGGGTTGTTGGCGCTGTCCCAGTACCAGCTGTTGTTGAGCACGCGGGCGTTGGACGACCCCCACTCCATCGCCGCCGACATGACGCCGAAATCGGAGTAGCTGCCGTTGGCGCTGTGCAGGTCGACTTCGTCCGCCAGGCCGTGCTGCGTCGCGTCGGTGCTGCGCACCATGCCGCCCACGGCGGTCGGATGGCTGGCGTAGGGCTGTCCGCAGGCGTAGCAGGCGGAGAGGGTGAGGAACGGATTGGCGAACGAGGCGCGCTCCCCCTCGGTGATCGACACCTCGACGCCCGTGCCGTCGTAGCCCACGTTGTTGGGCACCAGCATGTTCTGCGTCGGGCGCGCGTTGGCGAGCAGCGGGCCGCCCTGCCCCGAAGCGTCGTAGAGCGCGTCGATCTCGGGCCAGAAGGCGAGTTCCTCGAGGACCTCCCGGCGCCCTTCGAGCACGACGAGCGGGGAGAGCTCGCCGGCGAACGTGATGTCGAGGTCGAGCGCCGTCACGCGGCCGAGGAAGTCGGCGCGCGCCGGCGCGATGAGCTCGCGGATCAGTCGCTGGCGCTCGGCGTCCTCGGCGCGCAGGGCCGCCTGGACCGCTTCGCGGTGCGCCTCGCGGCGCGGATCGACGATACGAAGATCGCCCGGCTCACCCTTGGAGAGCTCGGGGGCGGCGTCGGCGCGGGTCACCGGAGCGTCCGGATCCGGCTCGGCGGCCTCGCCCAGCGCGCTGCCGGCCTCGCGGCCGGTCGGCTTCGGAGCGAGTCGCTCGTCCGGCAGGGCCGACAGGTCGACGGCGAGCCAGGCCGTGACGCGCAGGCGATCCGCCGGGCCGAGCTGGTCGAGGTGCCGGCGCAGGTCCGGGGTAACGGCGCCGTGGCGGGCCCGCCAGGCGTCTCCCGCCCGCCGGATCTCGGCGTAGCGGTCGACCACCCGCTCGCCGTCGAGCGCCACGCCGACGATCTCGCCGGTTGCCCGGTCGATCGCCTTGACGGTCTCGATCCGGCGGCCGTCGGCCAGCGTGTCGACGGTCGTCTCGATCTTCTCGATCGAGTCGGGATCCAGGCCCAGGGCGGCCGCCAGGCGATCGCCGGCATCCTCCGCCCGGACGGGAGCCGCCAGGGGGAGCGCCCCCAGCAGCAATGAGGTGAGCAGTGCGGTTCTGATTCGACCGGAATTTCGCATCGATTCCTCCTCGCGAAAAGGCGTGATTCCATTCAGAGTAACGCCGACGCCGCGGCGAACCGGACACCGGCGCCGGCCCCGGGTCAGACCTGGCTCTCGAGCGGCAGCCTGGCGAGCAGCCAGGCGAGCAGGCGGCGCCAGGTGGAGGCGCGCGGTTCGCGGGTGCGCAGAGGCCGCTCGGGGTCGCCGGTCCAGACGACCCGCTGGCGCTCGATCGGACCGGCCGACGTGCGCACCCGCTGCGCCTCCAGCTCGACCTTCCAGCTGTAGGCGGGGTCGTACCCCCGCTCCAGCCGGGCGGCAACCGCCGCGGCGACCGGAGGCGCGTCGACGAAGAGGCCGATCTCCGTGTTGAGCACCACCGAGCGCGGATCGAGGTTCAGCGATCCGACGAAGAGGTGGCGGCGATCGAAGACCAGGACCTTCGAGTGGAGGCTGGCCCGCGACCGGCGCGACGGGCGGAGAAACCGCCCGTCGTCGTGCCCGCCGGGACGCAGTTCGTGCAGCTCGACGCCGGCCTCGAGCAGTCGCCGGCGCGTCGAGACGTAGCCCGAATGGGCGGCCACCACGTCGTTGGTGGCCAGGGAGTTGGTCAGGACCCGCACCCTCACTCCCCGCTCGACCAGCCGCGCGAGCTCGTCCGTCGTCGCCTCCGGCAGAGCCAGGTAGGCCACCTCGACCAGCAACTCCTCGCCGAGCAGCGCCGTCTCGCCGCGCAGCCGCTCGGCGATGACGCTGGTGACCTGCTCCGCCTCGCCGATCTTTCCGGGGTCATCCACCAGCAGTTCGACCGGCGCCCAGAACAGCTCCGGCACGATCCGGTCGAAAGCCGCGCCGGCCGTCTCGGGCGTCGGCCGGGAGGCGTACGGAATCCGCTCCTGGCCGGCCTCGAAGCGCTCGAGCGCCTGCCGGGCGCGCTCGAGCCGGCGGTCACGGGCGTGGGCCAGCTCCTCGATCGGTACCGCCCAGCGGCTGTTCCAGTAGCGGTCGAACGCCGCGCTCGAGTCGGCCGCCACGGGGCCCGCCGCGAGCAGGTCGAGGTCGCGGAAGTTGAGGTCCTCGGCCAGAAGGAAGTAGTGATCCGCCACGTTGCGGCCGCCGACGATCGTCCAGCCGCCGTCGAAGATCCACTGCTTGTTGTGCATGCGTCGGTTGAGGCGGCGGAAGTCGGCGATGAACTCGATGGTGCGTTCGACCCAGGTGTCGCCCGGGCGGGTGCGAAACGGATTGAACAGGCGGACCTGGAAGTTGGGATGCCGATCGAGAGCGGCGAACATCCGCTCGTTGCGGAAGGTCGCGGTGTCGTCGAGCAGCACCCGGACGCGCACGCCGCGATCCGCGGCGGCGAGCAGCCGGCCGAGGATCAGGCGTCCCGAATGGTCGAGATCCCAGATGTAGGTCTGGACGTCGATCGACCTGCCGGCCAGCTCGATCATCGCCAGGCGGGCGTAGAGGGCGTCCTCACCCGTGGCGAGAGAGGCCACCCCGCTGGTGCCCGCCGGCGCCCCGACCCGCTGCCGGTCGAGCCGCCGGTCGAGCACTGTCCGCTCGCCGAACGGCTGCCGCGAGATCGCGGTCTCTTCGAGGGTGCGCGGGCCGCGCCAGGAGCTCGCGCAGCCGGGCAGCAGCAGCGCCGCCGTCCAAGGCAGAAGGCGCACCAGGGTGCGGCGGACGCGGATGCCGAGCGAGGGACGCATCGCCGGCAAGCCTAGCCCGGATCCGGGAAGGCCGCGCGGGCGAGAACCGGCTTGTCGGGGGCGCCGCCGTTCAGGCGTGCCGGCGCATCAGCAGGGCGCCGTTGGTGCCGCCGAAACCGAAGGAGTTCGTCAGCGCGACGTCGATCTTCGCCGCGCGGGCCGCGCCGGGGACGAAGTCGAGGTCGCACCCCTCGCCGGGCGTCTCCAGATTGATCGTCGCCGGCATCACCTGCTCGCGCACCGCCATCGCCAGGATGCCGCACTCGAGGCCGCCGGCGGCGCCGAGCAGGTGTCCGGTCGACGACTTGGTCGACGACATCGCCAGCTTCTCGGCGTGGGCGCCGAAGACGTCCCGTACCGCGTGCACTTCCGCGAGGTCGCCCAGCGGGGTCGAGGTGCCGTGGGCGTTGATGTAGTCGACGGCCTCCGGAGCGAGCTCCGCGTCGGCGAGGGCATTGCGCATCACCGAGGCGGCACCCCTTCCCTCCGGGTGCGGCGCCGCCATGTGGTAGGCGTCGCCACTCATGCCGTAGCCGACGATCTCGCAGTAGATCGGAGCGCCGCGGCGGCGCGCCCGCTCGTACTCCTCGAGCACCAGGATGCCGGCCCCCTCGCCGATGACGAATCCGTCGCGCTCCCGGTCCCACGGGCGGGAGGCGCGCTGCGGATCGTCGTTGCGCGTCGACAGGGCGCGCATCACCGAAAAGCCGGCGACGGTGATCGGCGTGATCGCCCCTTCCGACCCGCCGGCGATCGCCGCGTCGGCGTAGTCGTGCTGGATCAGGCGAAAGGCGTCGCCGACCGCGTGCAGCCCCGACGTGCAGGCAGTGCAGGGGGCGGTGTTGGGACCGCGGGCGCCGAAGCGGATGGAGACCTGGCCGGCGGCCAGGTTGACGATGACGCCCGGAATGAAGAACGGCGAAACGCGCGACGGGCCACGCTCGACCAGGGTGCTGTGCGTCTTCTCGATCATCGGGAAGCCGCCGATCCCCGAGCCGATGACCACTCCGACGCGGTCGGCCAGCTCCTCGTCGATCTCGAGACCCGAGTCGTCCATCGCCATCTGGCTCGCCGCCAGCGCGTAGAGGATGAAGAGGTCCATCTTCTTGACCTCCTTCTTCTCCACCCAGCGCTCGGCTTCGAAGCCGGAGAGTTCTCCGGCGATACGCGTCTCGTAACCGGAGGTGTCGAAACGCGAGATCGCCCCGACGCCGCTTCGCCCCGCCATCAGACCCTCCCAGGTCTCGCGGGTTCCGATGCCGAGCGGGGACACCAGTCCCACCCCGGTCACGACGACGCGTCGTCGGTCACTTCTCGCCATGATGTCTCGGTGACTCGTTGCCGCCCGCCCGCCGGCGGGCGCGCACTCAGTTCTTCTGTCCGGCGTGCTGCTCGATGTAGCTGACGGCCTCGGAGACGCGGCCGATCTTCTCGGCATCCTCGTCCGGGATCTCGATGCCGAACTCCTCCTCGAAAGCCATCACGAGCTCGACGATGTCGAGGGAATCGGCTCCGAGATCGTCGGTGAAGCTGGCGTCGGCGGAAACCTCGTCGGCTTCCACGCCCAGCTGCTCGACGATGATGCTCTTGACCTTCTCGGCTACGGTCGACATGTGATGCGTTCCTCCTTGAAGGGGGGCCCGGTCCGGGCCGGGCGATTTTTAGCACACTCCGCGCGGGCGAGTCCAACGCCGCACGGCGGCGCCGGAAGGGCCGCGAAGCTCAGATGTACAGGCCTCCGGAGACGTTGAGCACCTGTCCGGTGACGTAGCCCGCCTCGTCGCTGGCGAGGTAGACCACCGCCGCCGCGACCTCCTCGGCGGCGCCGAACCGGCGCAGCGCGATGTCCTCGAGCATGGCGGCGCGGGTCGCCTCGGGCAGGGCATCGGTCATCGCCGTCTCGACGAAGCCGGGCGCCACGACGTTGGCCGTGATGCCGCGGCTCGCCAGTTCGCGCGCCACCGACTTGGTGAAGCCGATCAGCCCCGCCTTGGCGGCCGCGTAGTTGGCCTGGCCGGCGTTGCCCATCAGCCCGACCACCGAGGAGATGGTGACGATCCTCCCCCGCCGCCGGCGGAGCATGCCGCGCGAGATCTCCCGGGTGACGACGAAGGTCCCGGTCAGATTGACGTCGATCACCGACTGCCACTGCTCCAGCGACATGCGGGCCAGCAGTCCGTCGGCGGTGATGCCGGCGTTGTTGACCAGAATGTCGATCTCCGCCCACTCGGCCGGCAGCTCCCGGAGCCGGTCGGCGATCTCGCCGCCCTGCGCCAGGTCGAGGCGCAGCGTCGACGCTTCGCCGCCGGCTTCGCGGATGCGCGCCGCGAGCACCGCGAGCTTCTCCTCACCGCGGGCCGCCAGCACCACGCGCGCCCCCTGCGCCGCCAGCCGCGTCGCGATCGTCTCGCCGATGCCCTGCGACGCGCCGGTCACCAGCGCGGTTCTGCCGTCGAGTCGGAACATGTTCGATTCGCTCCTCAGGCCAGCTTCGCCAGCCCGTCGGGCTCGGCGAGCGAGAATGCTTCGGCGTCCGGCACGATGCGGCGCACGAGGCCGGAGAGCACGGCTCCCGGGCCGACCTCGACGAAACGGGTGATGCCGAACTCCTCGCGCAGACGACGCACGGAATCGATCCAGCGCACCGGACCGTCGATCTGGCGGATCAGGGCGTCACGCGCGGCGGCGCCGGTGGTGACCGGAGAGGCGTCGATGTTGACCATCACGGGCACGGACGGATCGGCGAACCCGGCCGCCTCGAGGTCGGGCGTCAAGCCGCGGCGCGCCGGTTCCATCAGCGAGCAGTGGAAGGGCGCCGAGACGGGAAGCGGCAGGGCGCGCCGCGCGCCGCGCTCGCGGCAGAGAGCCATGGCGCGCTCGACCGCCGCGCGGTGGCCGGCGATCACCGTCTGCTCCGGCGAGTTGTAGTTGGCCACCGCGCAGACCTCGTCGCCGGCCGCCTCGGCGGCCGCAGCCGCCACGGCCTCGGGCGCCAGGCCGAGTATCGCCGCCATCGCGCCGACTCCGACCGGCACCGCCTCCTGCATCAGCTGGCCGCGCCGGCGCACCAGACGCGCCGCGTCGGCCAGGGCGAGGGTGCCGGCGACCACGTGGGCCGAGTACTCGCCCAGGCTGTGCCCCGCCATCGCATCGGCCGCGACGCCGCGCTCGGCCAGGACGCGGCCGATCGCCACCGAGACGGCGAGGATCGCCGGCTGCGTGTTGGCGGTCAGCTGCAGCTCCTCCTCCGGGCCGCTGGCGCACAGCTGCGCGAGGTCGAAACCGAGGGCCGCAGAGGCTTCGGCGAAGGCGGCGCGCGCGGCGGGAAACTCCGCCACCCAGGCGCTGCCCATGCCGACCTTCTGCGAGCCCTGGCCCGGAAAGACGAATGCGGTGCGCGGCGACATGCCTCTCCCCTCCCTGCGTCCAGCGGTGACGGTTCAGGCGCCGGCGTCGGCCGCCAGCGGGCCTCCGGCGGCCGCCAGCTCGGCGAGCTTGGCGCCGATGCGGGTCGCCACGTCGGCGCGGCCGAACTCGACGGCGCGGCGCACGGCGTTGCGCACGGCGCGGGCGTTCGAGCGCCCGTGCCCGATGAAGCAGCCGCCGGCGACCCCGAGCAGCGGCACGGCGCCGTACTCGGCGTAATCGGTGCGGCGGGCGAAATTGGCGAACGCCGGCCGGGCCAGCCAGCCACCGAAGCGAGTGCGGGAACTGCGCAGCAGCTCTTCGCGCACCATGCCGACCACCAGCTCGGCCATCCCCTCGGTGGCCTTGAGCAGCACGTTGCCGACGAAGCCGTCGCAGACCACCACGTCGACGCCGCCCGAGAAGACCTCGCCGCCCTCCACGTTGCCGACGAAGTTGAGCCCGGTGGCGGCGATCGCCGCGTGGGCGTCGCGCACCACGTCGTTGCCCTTGACGTGCTCCTCGCCGATCGAAAGCAGGCCGATGCGCGGCCGCGAGGTGCCGATCACCTCGCCGGCGTAGAAGTGTCCCATCACCGCGAACTGGCGCAGATGCTCGGCCCGGCTGTCGACGTTGGCGCCGACGTCGAGCACGACGGTGCGGCCGCGCCGGTTCGGAAAGACCGCCGCCAGCGCCGGCCGGTCGACACCCGGTACGGCGCCGATGAGCAGCTTGGCGGCGACCATGGCCGCGCCGCTGTTGCCGGCGGTGACCATCGCATCGGCGCGCCCTTCGCGCACCAGCTCGGCGCACATCGCGAGCGAGGAGCGGCGCTTGCGGCGCACCGCGGTGGCGGGCTCGTCCATGCCGACGGTCTCCGGGGCGTGCACGACCTCAACGCGCCCGGACGCACCGCCCAGCTTCTCGATCTCGCTCTCGACGATCCCGCGGTCGCCGACGAGCAGAATCGACACGCCCTCCTCGAGCGCGGCCAGGAGAGCTCCCTGGACCGCGGCGCGCGGGGCGAGATCGCCCCCCATGGCGTCGACGGCGATCCTCATCCCGGCGTGCGGGGCGGGATCCGGATCAGGACTGCGGGCCGGTCTCGACCACTTCCCGGCCGCGGTAGCTGCCGCAGCTCGGGCAGACGCGGTGCGGCAGCTTGCGCTCGCCGCAGCTCGGGCAGAGCGAGGTGCCCGGCACGGTCAGCGCATCGTGGGCGCGCCGCTTGTCGCGCCGGTGCTTGGAGTGGCGGTGTTTCGGATTCGGCATCGTCGGTCCCTCTCGGCTTCCTGCCTGACCGTCAGTCGCGGTCGTCGTCGTTGCTGCTCCGCAGCGCGGCCAGCGCGGCCCAGCGCGGATCCGGCGGCGGCGCGGCGCAGCCGCACGGCCCCGGGTTCAGATTCGCTCCGCAGCGCGGGCAGAGCCCGGCGCAGTCGGGTCGGCAGAGCGGATGGGTCGGCAGGTTGAGCTGCACCTGCTCGGCGACCAGGAGCCCGCTGTCGAGCACGCCGCCGTCCACTTCGACCACCCCCAGCTCCTCCTCCCGCAACTCGCGCTCGCCGGCGACGGGACGCTCGCGCCCCTCGACCACCAGCAACTCGAGCGGCAGGACGACCGCCTCTTCGGCCGGCGCCAGGCAACGATCACAGGGCACCGTCTGGCGCCAGGCCAGGCGCGCCGCCAGGACGTAGCCGGTGTCGATCCGCGTCAGAGTCCCGTCGACGGCGACCAGAGTCAGGACGACCTCCGGCCCCAGCTCGAGGGCTGCGGGTTCGAGAGCGATCTCTTCCTGCCAGCGAAAGGGCTCGTCGCGCGCGGAATCCAGGTGAATCTTCATCGGCCGAGCCCTCCGCGGAGAGCCGACGAAGGGTATCGGATTCAGCGGGTTGGGTCAATCGCGGCGGCCCCGCCGGCGGGCCGCCCGTGGCACGGGACGAGGCGCACCCAGGCTCCGCCGGGACCCACCGCGAGAGAGGCGCGGCCGCAGCCGCGCAGCGGTTCGAGCAGTGCCGCCAGACGCTCGAACGGCCGCGCCTCGGCCGCCCCGAAGACGGGCACCTGGCGCAGCGCGCGGGCGATCCCGGCCGCCGCGGGGGCCATCCGGTCGGGGTCGGCCCCCGCCGCCCGGTCCAGCCCGGCGGCCAGCAGCGCCTCCGCGGCGGCCGCGAAGCGTGCCGCCGGTGCGAGAGCGGTGCGCTCGAGCGAGCGGATCCGCAGGTCCGCCTCGAACCGTTCCGGCACCTCGCCGCCCACCAGCTCCACGAGCTCCTCGCCCGGCAGGTCGAACTCCGCACCGCCGCGGGCGAACACGGCGATCCGGGGCAGGCCGAGCCGGTCCGCGCCTCCGGCCTCCACCAGCACTCCGCGCCGCCCTTCCCCCGCCGTCCGCTCGACCCACCAGGCATCGGGCAGCTCCCGCCGCAGCCAGAACGGCCCTTCCGGCGCCAGGGGGCCGATCGCCGGAGGGTCGCCGGCGCGCAGTTCGAGGCGAGCCGGGGTGCCCGCCTCTCGCGGAACCCGGGCCAGCCGGTAGAGGCCGGCCGGCAGCGGCCCCGCGGGGCGGACGAGACGCACGAGGCCGAGCACGGGGCTCTCCGGCAGGCGGAGCGCCACCGCCGGAGGCGCCCCCGCGGGACCGCGCCGATAGCGCCAGAGCCGACCCTCCCAGCGGACCTCCTCCCCCTCCCCGACGGGGCCCCCGGCCAGCCAGGGGTTGCCGGCCAGCCGGCCCGCCCAGCGGGCCAGCACGGCCACCGTGGGCAGGAGGCGCGCGGCGGCGCGCACCCCGCCGTCTGCCGTCGTCACCACCACCAGCTCGCGGGACGGGGGGACGACGAACGGGCCGAAGCCGGGGATCGCCTCACCGGATCTCCCGGCGGGGCCGAGCCGGGCGATCCAGCGCCGCAGATCGCCGGTGCGCCGCTCGAGCCGGCGCAGATTCTGGTGCGGAAAGGGGAGCCAGACTCCGGCGACCACGTCGGGAGCGGCGAGCTCGGCCGCCAGAGAGCCCGAGACGGCCGCCCGCTCGCGGCCGCCGTACCAGAAGACGACGTGGCCGGCCGTGGCGGCGAGCAGCAGCAGGCCCAGCGCGATCCGGCTGCGCCGGCTCATCGCCCCTCCGGGGCCCAGCCGAGGTCGGCCAGCGTCGCCGCCAGCCCGGGCAGCAGGTCGGGGGCGCTGCGGTCCAGGCCGAGGTCGGCGAAGTCCGCCGCCAGTCCGGCCGCCAGCGCCACCCGCGGGTCCCCCTCCGCCCCGGCGGCGAGCGGCGCAACGGCGACAGCGGGCGGCGGGGCCGCGGCCACGCGCGCGAGGGCCTCGCGCCAGCGCCTCGCCGCCGCGGGCAGGGCGTGCTGCCGCTCGACGTGCCGGCGGCCCGCCGCACCGACCGCGGCGCGCAGTGCCGGATCCGCGGCGAAGGCCTCGAACAGCGCCGCGAGAACCGGCGTCTCGCAGTCGTCGAGCGACACCCGGGCGACCGCGCCGGGCGGCACTTCGGCGAACGAGCCGGTATGCGAGACGATCGTCGGCACGCCGGCGGCGAGCAGGTGCAGCAGCGCCGCCGAGGTCTCGCCGCCGGTCGGGTGGCGCAGATTGACCGCCACGTCGCAGGCCGCCATGGCGCCTTCGAACTCGCCGGCCGGCAGGCGCCCCGTCACCGTCACCCCGTCGGCTCCGTGCGCCGCGAGCAGCGCCGCGAGATCCTCGCGCGCCGGCACCTCGCCGACGATCAGGAAGCGGGCGTCGGGTCGCGAACGGCGCAGCCGCGCGAAGGCGGCGAGCGCCGGACCCAGCCGCTTCTGCGGCGTGACGAAGCCGAACGAAGCGAGCACGAAGGCGCCCGTCGGAAGGTCGAGGGCGCGGCGGGCCGCCAACCGCGCCGCGGCATCGACGGGCGCGACGGCCCCGGTGTCGACGGCGAACGGCACCACCTCGACGCGCGCCGCCGGCCGGCTGGCGAGCACCCGGTCGGCGGCGAAGCGGGAGTGGACGAGTACCGCGCGACTGCGATCGACCACCCGCTCGAAGAGCGGGAAGGACCAGATGTCGAGCGGATGGTGGGTGTCGAGCAGCCGCCGGGCGGCGCGCCGGCCGGTCTCCCCCGCCGCGTAGCGCATCTCCTCGACGTAGCCGGCGGGGTCCCCGGCGCCCAGCGTTCGTGCGCGGAAGAGGTGATGGAGCATGAATTCGTGCAGCACCACGACTCCCGGCAGCTCGAGCAGCAGATCGAGCATGCCGGCATGGTGCGGCAGGCTGTTGCCGAGGTGGTACAGCAGCACGTCGTAGTCGCCGGCGCGCGCCGCCAGCTCGCGCACCGGCCGCGCGGCGAAGCGGTCGGCGAGCGCCGGCGGAGGCGGCGTCCGCCCTTCATGGTAGAGATCGATCGCGAGCCCGGTCGCGGCGAGCCCCGGCGCCAGCGTCGCGGCGTAGTCGGCGATACCCGAATCGAGCGGCGGCAGCGGCGAGACGAAGGCGATGCGCACGCGGCCGCTCCCGTTCAGACCGCCGCGAGCAGGCGCTCGACGACGCGGTCCCAGCCGATGGCCGCCACCCGCTCCCGTCCGGCGACGCCGAGCCGGACGGCCTCGTCGCGATCGTCGAACAGGCGGTCGAGCCGGGAGGCGATCTCGCGCGGCGAATCGGGGGCGCAGACGAACCCGTTGACGCCGTCGGCGACGAACTCGAGCACGCCGCCGGAGTCCGCGGTGGTGACGACCGGCCGCGCCGAGCGCATCGCCTCGACGGTGACGTAGCCGTAGTCCTCGTCGAACGGGGCATAGAAGACCGCCAGCGCGCCGGCGTAGAGCTCGATCAGGGTCGCGTCGTCGATCCGCCCCGGCAGCGCCACCCGGTCGCCCACGCCGAGTCCGGCGGCGAGCGCCGCGAGCCGCTCGCGGTCCGGCCCGTCGCCGGCGATGACCGCGCGCAGCGGCCGCCGGCTGGCGGCGATCGCGCGCACCAGCAGGTCGAAGCGCTTCATCGGGTCGAGGCGGCCGACGGTGACCACGCAGTCGCCGGGGGGGTCGGCGCGGTAGCGCTCGCCGAGCGCCGGCGGCGGGTAGAGCACTTCGGCGTCGAGGCCGTTGTGGGCCTTGAGCCGCTCGGCGGTGTTGCGCGAGATCGAGAAGAGGCCGCGCGCCTCGCCGAGCGCCCGCTGGTCGACCGAGCGGATCATCGCCGCCACCTCCTCGTCACCGCGCTGGGCGCCGAAGTCGGAGAAGCGGGTTCCGGCCAGGTCGTAGACCTGGCGGAACTGGTGGATGAGCCAGACGACCTTGCGCGGATGGCGGACGACGTAGGAGGGGAAGCGCGTCGCGATCACCAGGTCGACCCGCTCGCCGGCCGCCTCCCCCAGCTCGACGAGCCGCCAGGCGAGGGCGCTGCGCAGGATCGCCTGGCGGTTCGACCAGTTGAACGGCAGGGCGACGATCTCGACCCGGTGACCCCGCCGCACCAGCTCGTCGCGCAGCGACTCGTAGAGCACCTCGGCACCGCCGCGGGTAAAGGGTACCTGGGCGGCGCAGATCGCGATGCGCGCGCTCACGCAGCCGGTCCGGGAGGCTCGGGACGGGGCGCCAGTTCTTCGATCCGGGCGCGCAGGCGCTCGATCTGGCGCTGCGCTTCGCGCTCCCGTTCGGCCAGCTCGACGATCAGCGCCGCGGCGGCCTGGTTGAACTCGTTCTGCTGTTGCATCACCGCGCGCGCGTGCCACTTGAATCCGAGGTGGTAGAAGAGTTTGCGGGCCAGGACGAGCAGGCGCCCGATGCCCGGCCGCGGTGAAACCGGCTGCGGCTCCTGCACGAACTCGCGCTGGCGCAGCTCGGCCAGCCGGGCGGCGAGCCCCTCGCCGCCCGCGCCGAGCGCCGCCAGCTCGCCGCGCCGCAGGCGCACGCCCGCTTCGAGCGCCGCCAGTGCCGCCGCGGCGGCTTCGCGCCCGGCGTCGCCCCCCTCGTCTCCGCTCGCCTGCATCGCCGCCAAGTCTACGGGAAGCGGCGCGCGACGCCGCTCCCACCCCGCCGCGCGCCGGAGCCACCCGGCCGGCCGGTGCCCCGGGGCCACCCGGCGGGTAGCTTGAGCGGGGAGCGCACCGCTCGCTCCCGAGGAGGAGTGGGATGAGAGTCCGGGAGATTCTTCGCCGCGAAGTCCGGGTCGCCCGGCCCGAGAGCGACCTCGCCACCATCGGCCGCACCATGGACGAAATCGGCTGCGGCATCGTGCCGATCGTCAACGAGCGCGGCCAGGCGGTCGGTGTGCTGACCGATCGCGATCTCTGCCTGGCCCTGGCGCGCGCCGACCGCCGGCCCTCCGAGATCAGGGCGCGGGACGTGATGTCGGGCGACCTGTTCACCTGCGGCGCCGGAGATTCGATCGAGGAGGCGCTGGCGCAGATGGCGCTGCACCGCGTCCGACGCCTGCCGGTGCTCGACGAGCGCCAGCAGATCATCGGCCTGCTGTCGCTCGACGACGTCGTCCTCTACGCACGCGCCCTGGCCACCGAAGATTTCACCGGTCCGTTCTACGCCGACATCGCGCGGACCCTGATGGCGATCTGCGAGCACCCGCTGCCCGCCCCGGTCCACTGAGCCGGTCCGGGGGCGGCCCGCCGCGCCGCCGGCGACGATAGACTTGCCGGGTTCCG
Organism: uncultured Thermoanaerobaculia bacterium; assembly: GCA_964471955.1. GTDB lineage: Bacteria > Acidobacteriota > Thermoanaerobaculia > Multivoradales > JAGPDF01 > JACTMI01. Next base: position 39,070 of record CAYYIK010000007.1, read on the forward strand.
GCCGGCCGCGAGACGCGCCGGCCGCCGCCCCCGGAGGATCCGATCCCGTCTTCGCGCCGTCCCCGCATCGCCGTCGACCTGCGCGCCGTCGTCGCCGAGCCGACCGGCATCGGGGTGCACACCCTCGAATTGCTCGAACGGCTGGCGCGCGCCGGCGAGTTCGAGTTCGTCGGCCTCGCCCACCGCGAACCGCGACCCGCCGCCCGCCTGCGCGCCGCCGGCGTCGCGATCGAGTGGCAGCGCGCGCCGCTCGGCGTCGTCTGGCAGCAGCTCGTGCTGCCGCGCCGGCTCGCGGCGGGTGACCTCGATCTCTTCTGGTCGCCGCTGCAGACGCTCCCCGGACGGCTGCCGATTCCGGCGATCGCGACGATCCACGACCTCGCGGTGCTGCTCTACCCGGAGACGCTGCCGCTGCGGGTGCGCTGGAGCCAGATCCCCTTCCTCGCCACGACGGTCGACCGGGCGACGCGCCTGATCGCGGTGTCGCGCGCGACCGCGGACGACCTGGTCGCCGCCTTCCCCGCCGCCGCCGGCAAGGTCGAGGTCATCGCCAACGGCGTCGACGCCGCCTGGCGCCCCGGCGAGGCCCCGGCGATCGCCGCCACCCGGGAGGCCCTGGGGGCGCCGGGTGGCTACCTGCTCTCGGTCGGCACGCTGGAGCCGCGCAAGAACCTCGACCTGCTGCTCGACGCCTGGCTGCTGCTGCGCGACGAGCTCGGCGAGGCGACGCCGCCGTTGCTGCTCTCCGGCTCCCCGGGCTGGAAGAGCCGCGCCCTCGACGCCCGGCTCGCCGCGCTCGCGCCGCTCGGCGTGCGCCGGCTCGGCCGGCTGCCGCTGGCCGACCTGCGGGCCGCCGTGCAGGCGGCCACCGTCTTCGTCTACCCGTCGCTCTACGAGGGGTTCGGCCTGCCGGTGCTCGAAGCGATGGCCTGCGCCGTACCGGTCGTCGTCTCGCGCACCCCCGCTCTGCTGGAGGTCACGGGAGACGCCGGCTGCGCGATCGAACCGGACGACCCGGCCGGGCTCGCCGCCGAGCTGGCCGCTCTGCTCGCCGATCCGCGGCGCGCCGCCGCCTTCGGCCAGCGGGGCCGCGAGCGCTCGCTGGACTTGTCCTGGGACGCGGCGGCGCAGCGGCTCGGCGAGCTCTTCCGGGCGGTTCTCGCGGAGGGCCGGGCGTGACGACGATCGCCATCGACGCACGCAAGATCGCCGACTTCGGCATCGGCACCTACCTGCGCGGACTGATCGGCGCCCTGGCGCGCCTCGATCGCGACCACCGCTACCTCCTGCTGGGCGGCGCCGAGGGGGCCTCGGCGCTCCCCCTGCTGCCGGGCAACTTCCGCTGGATCGAGGAGAGGTCCCCCGGCTACTCCCTGCGCGAGCTGGTCACCGTTTCGCGCGCCGTCCGGCGCGAGCGGGTCGACCTCTTCCACGCGCCCCACTACGTCCTGCCGCTCGCTCTCCCGTGCCCGGCGGTGGTGACGATCCACGATCTCATCCACCTGCGCTTCCCGGAGCTGCGCAGCCCGCTCGAACGGGTCTACGCGCGCTGGATGATCGGCCGCGCGGCGCACCGGGCGGCGCGGGTGATCGCCGTCTCGCAAGCCACCGCCGGGGAGCTCGCCGGCCGCTTCGGGGTCGATCCGCAACGGGTCGAAGTCATCCCGAACGGCGTCGACGAACGGTTCCACCGCGAAGTGCCGGCGGCCGAGGTCGAGGCGACGCTCGCCGCGCTCGATCTCGCGCCCGGTTACCTGCTCTTCGTCGGCAATCCGAAGCCACACAAGAACCTCGATCGGCTGCTGGCGGCGGTTGCGCGCCTGGCCGGCCGGCCCGGCGGAGCGCCGATGCTGGTTCTGGCGGGCGACCGGGACGAGGCGTCGCCGCTGCCCCGGCAGATTGCCGCCGCCGGGCTGGTGCCCACCGTCCGCCATCTCGGCCACCTGCCCGACGCCGACCTGCCGGCGCTCTACCGCGGCGCGGCGCTGCTGGTCCAGCCATCGCTCTGGGAGGGGTTCGGCCTGCCGGTGGCCGAGGCGATGGCGCTCGGCGTGCCGGTCCTCGCCGCCGACCGCGGGGCCCTCCCCGAAGTGGCCGGCGACGCGGCGCGACTGGTCGACCCGGAGGACGTCGGGGCCATCGCCGCCGCCATCGCCGCCCTGCTGGACGATCCGGCGGCGCGCGCCGAGCTGTCCCGGCGGGGGCGTCAGCGCGCCGCCGGGCTGCACTGGGAAGCGGCGGCCCGCCGCACGCTGGCCGTCTACGAGGCGGTGCTCGGCGGCGGGGACGGAGCGCCGGCGCCGCGGGAGGGCGGGCGATGAGGGCTCCCGTCGGGCTCGTCCACGACTGGCTGACCGGCCAGCGCGGCGGCGAGAACGTCCTGGTCGAGATCGCCCGCCTCTTCCCGCGGGCGCCGATCCACACGCTCTTCCACTTCCCGGGCAGCGTTTCGCCGGAGATCGAGGCGCACCCGATCGTCACCAGCTTCCTGCAGCGCGCGCCCGGGCTCGATCCCGGCTATCGCTGGTTCCTGCCGCTCTTTCCGTTCGCCATCGAGGACCTGCCGACCACCGACCACCGGCTGCTCGTCTCTTCGAGTCACTGCGTCGCCAAAGGGGCGCGGCGCGGCCCCGGCGCCTTTCACCTCTGCTACTGCCACACGCCGGTGCGCTACGCCTGGGACCAGCAGGAGGCCTACTTCGGCGGCCGCGGCGCTCTGCGCCTCGCCCAGCGGCTGGTGCTCGCCGGCCTCCGGCGCTGGGACGTCGCCACCGCCGGCCGGGTCGATCACTACGTCGCCAACTCCCGGTTCGTCGCCGAACGGATTCGGCGCTACTACGGCCGCCGGGCGGACGTTCTGGCACCGCCGGTCGACACGGAGTGGTACCAGCCCGGCGGCGAAGGTCGGCGCGAGCACGTCCTGGTCGTCGCCGCCCTGGCCCCCTACAAAAGGGTGGATCTGGCGATTCAGGCCTGTGAAAGGGCGGGACTCCCCCTGGTGGTGGTCGGCGAAGGCCCCGAGCGGGGCCGCCTCGAGAGGATGGCGGGGGGCCGGACCCGCTTCGCCGGCCGGGTCGATCCCGACCGGCTGCGCGAGCTCTACCGGGGGGCGATCTGCTTCCTGCAGACGGGCATCGAGGACTTCGGCATCGCCGCGGCCGAGGCCCTGGCCTGCGGCACTCCGGTGGTCGCCGCCGGCGCCGGCGGGGTGCTCGATATCGTGGTCGACGGCGAGCACGGACGGCTCTACGATCCGGAGGCCCCCGGGGCGGTGGATGCCGCGATTGACAATTGTCTCCGGATGGAGTTCAATTTCGTGAACCTACGGAGGCGGGCGGAGACGTTCTCCGCCGGGCATTTCGCCCAAGGGCTCAGGGAGATGCTCATCTCCCGCTGGCCGGACGCGGAGGGGATCCCGGTTTGATCCAGCAGCGCCACCGCATCACCGCGGCGGTCCTCTTCGCGGGGGACGTCGTCGCAACGCTGGCCGCCTTCTTCGGCGCCTGGCTCCTCCGTTTCGAAGTCGAACTCGTTCCGCTGACCAAGAGCACGCCGGAGCTCGGCCGCTACGTCGAGCTGCTGCCGATCATCCTGCTGCTCTTCCCGCTGGTCTTCTACTTCCTCGGCCTCTACCGGCCGCGGCCGAGCGCCAGCCGGGTCGAGGAGGCGGTGGCCGTCCTCTCGGCGGTGCTGCTGGCGACCATCCTGCTGTCGGGCGTCGTCTCCTGGTACCGGCCGGCGCTGCGCCCCGGCAGCATCGAGTACTTCACCTACAGCCGCGCCTTCCTCGCCCTCTTCGCGGTGGTCCAGGTGGCGATGGTGGTGCTCGGCCGGGCCGCGGTGCGCTGGTTGCTGCACAGCGCCAGCGTCCACGCCGGCAGCGCGCAGCGCATCCTGGTGGTCGGCGCCGGCAAGCTCGGCCTCGAGATCACCTCCAAGCTGCTCGCCCACCGCGACCACGGCCTCGAGGTCGTCGGCTTCCTCGACGACGACCCCAACAAGCTCGGCCGGCAGATTCTCGGCCGACCGGTGCTCGGCATGACGCGCGACGTCGAACGCGTCCTCGCCGAGCAGAAGATCGACCAGCTCTTCGTCGCCCTCCCCCTCGAAGCCCACAAGAAGATGATGCGCCTGCTGCAGGCGGTGGGCAGCGAGTGCGTCGAAGTCAAGCTCGTCCCCGACATCCTGCAGTACGCGACGATCAAGGCGACGCTCGAGGAGATCGACGGCACGCCGGTGATCAACCTCTCGCAGCTGCCGCTGCAGGGCTGGAACAGCCTGGTCAAGCGGCTGCTCGACGTCGTCCTGTCGGCCGCCGGCCTGGTGGTGCTGCTCCCGTTCTTCCCGCTGCTGGCGCTGATCATCTGGCTCGACGACCGCGGCCCGATCTTCTACCGCCAGGAGCGCATGGGCCTCGACGGCCGCCCCTTCTGGATCTGGAAGTTCCGCTCGATGCGAGTCAACGCCGAGGCCTCCACCGGGCCGATCTGGGCCATCCAGGGGGATCCGCGGCGCACCGTCGTCGGCGGCGTGCTGCGCCGCTGGTCGATCGACGAGCTGCCGCAGCTGTGGAATGTGCTGCGCGGCGACATGTCGCTGGTCGGTCCCCGCCCCGAGCGCCCGACCTTCGTCCAGGAGTTCAAGCAGCGCCTGCCGCAGTACATGCTGCGTCACAAGGTCAAGGCCGGAATCACCGGCTGGGCCCAGGTGCACGGCTGGCGCGGCAACACCTCGATCCGCAAGCGGCTCGAGTACGACCTCTACTACATCGAGAACTGGTCGCTGGGGCTGGATCTGAAGATCCTCTGGATGACGCTCCGGCACGGCCTGCGCCACAACGCCCACTGATGACCGACCATCGCTTCGAGCCGCGGGCGCCCGCCGCCCGCCCGGCCATCGCCTCGTTCGCCGTCTTCGCCCTGGCCATGCTCGCCGCCGCCGGATGCCGCCGGCCCGAGGCTCCGGCCGCGGCCTCCACCGCCGCGACCCCGACGACGCCGCCGAACATCCTGCTGATCACCGTCGACACGCTGCGCGCCGACCATCTGTCGGCCTGGGGCTATCCCCGTCCCACCTCGCCGCGCCTCGACCAGCTCGCCGCCGAAGGGGCGCGCTTCGCGGCCGCCCAGGTACAGTGGCCCAAGACGGGGCCCTCCTTCGCCTCCATGTTCACCTCGACCTACCCGAAGGACAACGGCAACGTCCGCCAGGTCGGCATCCCGCTCCCCTGCGAGTTCACCACCCTCGCGGAACGCCTGCAGCGGGCCGGCTGGGCGACGCGCGCCGTGGTGGCCAACGGCGCGCTGGCGCGCGAGTTCAACTTCGACCAGGGGTTCGACGCCTACGTCGAGGCGTGGCAGAACCCGCACCCCGGGGGCGGCGATCCGATTCGCGCCGAGAACGTCACCCGCCTGGCGCTCGAGAACGCGGCCGAGTTGCCCGCCGACCGTCCATGGTTTCTCTGGGTGCACTACATCGATCCACACTTCCCCTATCGCGCCCCGGACGCCTGGCGCGACCGGTTCCAGGGGGACGAGCACTTCCGCGACGAGCCGCGCATTCGGGTGCTCGACAAGTATTCGCAACAGCTGGCCGGCATCGGCAAGCGGCAGACCCTCGACGGCGAGGATCGCCTCGCCTTCTACGTGGCGCGCTACGACGCCGAGATCGCCTACGCCGACGAACAGATCGGCGTCCTGCTCGACCGCCTGCGCGAGACGGGGCGAATGGCCGACACGGTGACCGCCTTCACTTCCGACCACGGCGAGTCGCTCGGCGACCACGAGTACTACTTCGATCACGGCCGATTCGCCTTCCAGACCTGCCTGCACGTGCCCCTCGTTCTGCACTGGCCGGGGCGGATCGCGCCGGTGGTGCGCGAGGAACCGGTCGCCCTGCTCGACCTGGCGCCGACGCTGCTCGCCGCCGCCGGGCTGCTCCCCGAGACGGGTGCCTGGGCGCAGGGAGAGAGTCTCTGGCCGGCGCTGCGCGGCGGCGAGCCGGGGCGCCCGATCGTCTTCGCGGAAGGGGGCACCGCGACGAAGCGCCAGTGGATCAAGACGGCGCGCGACGGCCGCTTCAAGCTGCAGCACACCAATCAGGCGGGCGAGCAGCGCTGGATCGCCGGCAAGGGGGTCGACTACGCCCTCTTCGACCTCTCCGCCGATCCCGGCGAGACGCGCAACGTCGCCGCCGAGCACCCCGAGGAGCTGGCGCGCCTGCAGCGCGCCCTCGCCGAGTGGTGGCGGCAGCCGCCGTTCGACGTTCGCACCGACGAACGGACCGACTGCGCCGCCGGCCGCGCCGTCGAGGCCGGCACGACCGAGCAGCTCGAGGCTCTCGGCTATCTCTGAGCCGGCGTCCTCTCCTTGGGTCTTCACCGGTTCGAGTGGGTGATCCCTTGTCGGGGCGGGACGGCTGGGCGGAACGACGCGTCCGGTTCAAGAGTGCGGACACAAGCTTCCAAAGAATGGAATGACGGCTCCCGGTGGAGTCTGGATCGGGCGTGGCGGGCTCGAAGCGACCGGAGTCCACCCCCGCCGTCTGGCCCCACCGGTCGCTGGCCGACCCCTACTCTGGCTTTTCCCCTATCTGGAAGCTTGTGTCCCCGGGCGTACACCTTGCGTCGGCATCGACCAGTTCGAGTTTCGGTGCCTGTCCCCGAGATAGGAGTCTTGGTGCCTGTCCCCGAAATACCGCCTCGCGGTGGCGCCACCCACTCGAACCGGGGAAGCGTCCTCTCCTTCAGCTTTCGACGAGAGATACAGCCGGCTCGGACCCGCGACCCCGGCGCAGCGCCAGGACGGCGAGCAGCGCCGCCAGGCCGAGCAGCACGGCGGCCGAGAGGCCATTCCAGAACCCGACCTCGCCGAGGGCGGCGCCGAGGTTCGCCCACGCCAGCGTGGCGAGCGCCCAGATGGTGATCGTGGCTACGAAGAGCAGCGGCAGCAGGGTGAACAGATAGGGGCGGCGCCGGCGGCGCAGCCAGATGGTGAGCACCAGCAGGGTGAGCGCCGCCAGCAGCTGGTTGCTGGCGCCGAACAGGGTCCAGAACTTCGTCCAGGCCCCCTGCCCGCCGGCGAGCACGAACCAGACCGCCGGCGCCACCGTGGCCAGGGTGGCGATCGCCGCGCCGGTCCTGCCGCGCCAGCCCGACAGCTCCTGCAGCAGATAGCGGCCGAGCCGCGTCGAGACGTCGAGGGTGTCGAAGACGAACGTCGAGAAGGCCATGGCCCCGAACGTCACCGCGAAGGCGAGGTGCTGCTCCCCCACGACGAGGGCGAGGAAGCGCCCGATGCCGTTGCCGTAGATCGTCCCGGGCGACAGTCCGGCGATCGCCTCGGGGGGCGCGATCATGATCGTCACCAGGGCGATCAGCGCGACGAACCCTTCCGCCAGCATGGCGCCGAAGCCCACCGGCTGACAGTCGCTCTCGCGCGCGATCTGCTTCGAGGTCGTCCCCGAACAGACCAGGCCGTGAAAGCCCGAGCAGGCACCGCACGCGATGGTGACGAAGAGGAAGGGAAAGAGTCCCCCCGTCACGCCGCCGGCGTTCCAGGCACGGAAGAAGGGCTGCTCGATCGACCAGCCGCCCAGCAGCACGCCGATCACGCCGGTGGCGAGCGCGGTGTAGAGGACGAAGCCACCCAGGTAGCCGCGCGGCTGCAGCAGCGCCCAGACCGGCACGACCGAGCCGAGGGCGCAGTAGACGAGGATCAGCACCGCCCAGGTCGCGTGATCGAACTGCAGCCAGGTCGACATCCGGGTGCCGGCCCAGCAGGCGGCGAAGGTGGCGGGGACGAAGATCGCGGTGACCAGCCAGAGCGGCGGCGCCAGGAAACGCTGCACCAGGCCGAGCAGCAGCGACAGCCCGAGGTAGAGCACCGCCGCCGCGGCCACCGCGCCGCCGGCGTGGAAGCTCGTTCCGCCCTCGCGCAGCTCTTCGGTGCCGGCGACGAAGCTGCCCGCCGTGATGTCGGCGAAGGCGACGATCACGTAGACGAGGGCGATCCAGATGAACAGCATCATCGCCCGCCCGGCGAGCGGTCCGAGCTCGTGGCGGGTGATCTCGGCGATCGAGTCGCCGCCGTGGCGCACCGAGACGGCGAGCGCCGAGAAGTCGTGCACCGCGCCGATGAAGACGACGCCGAATGCGATCCAGGCGAGGCAGGGGCCCCAGCCGAACGCCTGGCAGGCGAGGATCGGCCCGGCGATCGGTCCGGCCGCGGCGATCGCCGAGAAGTGCTGCCCGAACAGGTAGAAGCGACGGGTGGGAACGAAGTCGACGCCGTCGCGTCGCGACACCGCGGGCGTGGCGCGGCCGTCGTCGAGGCGGAACTGGCGTGCCACCCAGCCGCCGTAGAAGTGGTAGGCGGCGGCCAGCAGGCCGAGCAGCGCGACGCTGAGCAGTGTGAGGGACACTCGGGCGCGGATCCTACGCCGAGTCGGCGCGCGCTGGGGCGCCGGCCGCGTGCTAGCATCCGCGGACTTCGCCGATGAGCCGAGAGAAGAAGCCCCCCGGGCTGGGTCAGGCGCTGATCCCCGTCCTCGTCCTGATCGCCCTGCTGGCGTCGTCCGTGCGCCTGTTCGGCGACGGCTCGTCGAGCGGCCCGAACCAGATCGCCCTCATCCTCGCCGCCGGCGTGGCCAGCCTGATCGGCATGCGGCTCGGCTTCTCCTGGCGCGAACTCGAAAGCGGCATCGTGCACGGCATCTCGCTGTCGATGGGTGCCGTGCTCATCCTCTTCGTGGTCGGCTCGCTGATCGGCACCTGGATCCTCGCCGGCATCGTGCCGACGATGATCTATTACGGTCTCCTGCTGCTCAGCCCGGGGATCTTCTACGCCGCGAGCTGCGTCATCTGCGCCCTGGTTTCACTGGCCACGGGCTCGTCGTGGACGACCGCCTCGACGATCGGCATCGCCCTCATCGGCGTCGCCACGGCGCAGGATCTCCACCTCGGCCTGACCGCCGGGGCGATCATCTCGGGTGCCTACTTCGGCGACAAGATGTCGCCCCTGTCCGACACCACCAATCTCGCCCCGGCGATGGCGGGGACCGACCTGTTCACCCACATCCGGCACATGGTCTGGACGACGGCTCCGAGCATCGTGATCGCGGTGATCGGATTCGCCGTCGCCGGATGGCTGGGCACCACGCCGGACGAAGCGCGCAATCTCGAGGAGATCCTCGCCGCCCTGCGCTCGACCTTCGAGATCGGGCCGCACCTCCTGCTGCCGGCCGCGCTGGTGATCTTCCTGGTGGTCAGGCGGGTGTCGGCCTTCCCGGCGCTGCTGATCGGCGCCCTGGTGGGCGGCGTCTTCGCGATGATCTTCCAGCCGCGCGCCGTCCTCACCTTCGTCGGCGAGACCGACCTGCCCGCCGGAGTGGCGCTGCTCAAGGGATTCTGGATGGCCCTGTTCGACGGATTCCGGCTCGAGTCGGGGCACGAGACGCTCGATGCCCTGCTGACCCGTGGCGGCATGTCGAGCATGCTCAACACCATCTGGCTGATCCTCTCGGCGATGATGTTCGGCGCGGTGATGGAGAAGACCGGCATGCTCGCCGAGATCGCGCGCAGCATTCTCGCGCTGGTGCGCGGCACCGGCTCGCTGATCGCCGCGACGCTCGGCACGTCGATCGGCATGAACGTCCTCGCCTCGGACCAGTACATCGCCATCGTCCTGCCGGGCCGGATGTTCCGTGCCGAGTTCACGCGGCGGGGCCTGCACCCGAAGAACCTGTCGCGCGCCCTGGAGGACGCCGGCACCCTGACCTCGCCGCTGGTGCCGTGGAACACCTGCGGCGCGTTCATGGCGCAGACGCTCGGCGTGGCGACCCTGACCTACCTGCCGTTCTGCTTCTTCAACCTGCTCAATCCGCTGATCTCGGCGGGCTACGGCTTCACCGGCTTCACCATCGAGCGGCTCCCCGCCGGCGAAGAATCGCTGTCGGCTCCGGAGACCGCGCCCGCCGGTCCCGCCTGAGTCAGGACTTGCTCTCGCGCGAGCGGGGGAAGAAGTCGCCGAGGGCACCGAAGCCGCCGGGAGCAGGGGTCGCGCCGGCGGACTCGCCGGCCGCCCCCTCCTCACCGCCGCGCGCCAGCGCCAGGGAGATGCGACGCGTCTCGGGCGAAATCGAGAGCACGGTCACCTCGACCTGCTGGCCGGCCTTCAGCACGTCGCGGGCGTGACGGATCTCCCGCTTGCCGAGCTCGGCGAGCTCGGAGACGTGCAGCAGGCCGTCGACCCCCGGCGCCAGCTCGACGAACGCGCCGAAGCTCTCGAGCCGCGCCACCCGCCCGCTGCGCCGCGCGCCCGGCTCCAGCTTCGCCGCCTCGCCGAGCCACGGATCGGGCGTCAGGGCGCGGCGCGACAGCGAGATCCGCTCCCGCCCCCGCGCGTCGGGCGGCGCGATGGCGAGGATCTGCACTTCGACCTCGTCGCCGATTCGCAGCACCTCCTGCGGATGCTCGATCCGCCCGTGGCCGAGCTCGGAGACGTGCAGCAGCCCCTCGAGGCCGCCGAGGTCGACGAAGGCGCCGTAGGAGGCGAGCGAGGTGACGGTGCCGCGCACCGTCTTGCCGACCTCGATGCGCGCCCGCGCCGCCTCGGCCTTCGCCTTCGCCTCCTCCTCGAGCAGCGCGCGGCGCGAGAGGACGAGGTTCATGCCGCGGCCGCGCCCCTCTTCGAGACGGGTGATGCGGAAGTCGAGCCGCTGGCCGACCCAGGTCGACGGATCCTCGACGTAGCGGCTGTCGAGCTGCGAGATCGGACAGAAGGCGCGCTGTCCGGAGACCGAAACCTCGACGCCCCCCTTGACCACCGCCTGGACGACACCGGCCACCGGCAGGCCATGCTCGTACGCCTGCTGCAGCTCGGCGGGCGCCGCCGGGCCGCGTCCGGCGCGCACCCTCAGGACGGCCACGTCGTCCTCGATCGACGCCACCACCCCCTCGACGACGTCACCCACCGCGACGGTGACGATGCCTTCGTCGTCGGTGAGCTGGGTGAGTGGAATCACCCCCTCGGCCTTGCCCCCCAGGTCGACGAAGACCGACTCCTCCCCCACGCCGACGACGCGGGCGCTCACCCGCTCGCCCACCGCCGGCGGCGCCTTGCGGGTCTCGGCCTGCCGACTCTCGAACGCTGCGAGGATGGCGGCGAATTCGCCGTCTCCGGAATCTCCAACGCGACGCTTCATGGGGAACTCCCGCCCGGCGGCCGCAGCACCGGACCGCGGTGCGCGATCGGGGGAGCCGCCGGTAGCGCCATTGTAGCGGCGGGCGCGTGTCGGCAAGTAGGATCGGCAGGTGGAAGCCGCCGACTTTCTCCCGCTGCTCGGTAGCCGGTTCCAGGTCGACCGCTCCGGCCCTACGATCCACCTCGAACTCGTCGAGGTACGACGCTCGCCGCCGGGCAGCGAGGCCGAGGCGCGGCACCGTGCCGCCGCCGGCATCCGGGAAGAACCGTTCACCCTGCTCTTTCGCGGCCCGCGCGACACTCCCCTCGACCAGCGGATCCATCGCCTCGAGCAGGACCGGCTGGGGACGCTCGAGATCTTTCTGGTACCCGTGCGGCCCGACGACCGGGGGCCTCTTTACGAGGCGGTCTTCAACTGACCGGACGCCATTCGAGGAGCCGGTAGACCTCGCCCGCCGCGCCGATCTCGCGGAAGCCGAGTCGGTCGTACAGGGCGCGCGCCGGATTGAAGCGCTCGACGTGGATGGTCAGAGGAACCCCGACGGCTCCGGCCTCGCGTTGAAGGTCTCCGATCAGGCGGGTTCCGGCGCCGAGCCGGCGGAACCCGGGGAGCAGCGCGATGTCGACCAGCCGGATCTCTGCCGGCCGTCGATCGACATAGAGGCGCCCCGCGGCATGGCCGTCGATTTCGACGACCTGGAAGCTGCACCCGGGATACTGCAGCCGCCACCAGCGATCCTGCGCCTCGAACTGCTGGCGCAGAAACGCCTCTTTCTGCGCCGCCGTCCACGCGACCGGCGCGAGTTCCTCGGCTCGGGTAGAGGCGTAGACGCCGAAGAGGAACTCCCGATCCGCAGCCGTCACCGGCCGCAGCGCCAGCGACGCCTTCGGCTCAGGCCTCGTCGCCGACACTCTCGACAGTCATCACCAGCGAGGCGAGCGCCGCGGGAAATGGCTCCTCCTCCCCTGGCAGGTACCGCTCCAGGTCCCAGGCCCCCTCGGTGAGGCCGAGGAAGTAGACGCCGGCCTGGAGTCGTGGCACGCCACCTTCCTTGCCCAGAGTGAGCCTGGCCCGGCGCCGGACTCCCGAGTCCGGGATCGCCGTTCGATCGGTCGGCCGCCGGTCGCCGGCCGCCCCGTCAACGCGCACTTCGAGCACCAGCGGGTCGTACTCGTCGAGCCAGCTGCGGAACCGGATCGGCGACGACGCACCAGAGGCTCTCCGGTAGCTCCAGGCGTGGAACGGGAGCTGTCGCCCCAGCTCGTCACGCACCAGGACGTCGAGATCGATCTCCCGCGGCGGTGTCACGCCGCGCTCCGGACCCGCGAGGAGGCCCTGGACGCGGATCCGGACGCTCCCTGCGGCGAGTCGCGGGTCGCCTGCCGGCAGCGAGAAGGCGGGCACGACGATCGACTCGGCCGCGAACGGCCGCTCCTCGTCCGCCTCGAGCGGCACCGATACGGGCCACCGCGGTGTCGCGAGTGCGTCGCTGCCCAGCAGGTAGCCGACGGAGAGGGCCGCAGCGGCAGCCGTTTCTCTCTTCGTCGTGGCGGCCAGCGCCCAGCCGGGCGACAGCGCCAGTGCCCCTCCGGCGACCAGCAGCTCGCGCCGGCCGAACGGCGTCGAAACCCACGCCGGTTCGTGTGAAGACTTCGCCCTGCGTTCCTCGTGGCTCAAGATCCACTCCTCGGCGGCGAGGCCGCCTCCGGCTCCGGCGGCGCCCCGACCCGCCAGAGCCGGATCGTCCGCGGCGTCCCGTCGCCGTCGACGAAGCGCTCGGTGCGCGCCGGCTCCGGGGACTTCAGAGCGAAGCTGTGGGAGACGATGCGCGTCCCCGCCGGCAGCTCCGCGATCAACCGATTGCCGATCCGTTCGGTCGACCACTCGACCAGGTAGAGAGTGATGACCGTCGCCTCGCGCGGAACCAGGTCGCTGGCGTCGCGGACCTCGAAACGGGTGCTCGCCGCGACGCCGGCCCGCTCGGCCTCCTCGCGGGCCCGCTCGACCCAGAACGGCTCGACGTCGTAGCCGATTCCGCGCGCGCCCCGGCGCGCCGCCGCGATCACGATCCGGCCGTCGCCGCAGCCGAGATCGCAGACGACGTCGTCCGCGCCGACCTCGGCCAGGTCGAGCATCCGTTCCACGACCTCGGGCGGCGTCGGCACGTACGGAGCCAGCACGTAGCGTGGAGCGACCGGTCCGTTGTCCGGTGTGATCGAGTCTGCGACGGCGGCGATCGTCATCTCAGGTCCGCGGCGGGAAGACGCCCTGCAAGGCGATCGCGAAGTAGCACGTCAGGTACGGCTGCATGTTGTTGTGCGGCTGGTCGCCGCCGCCAGGAGCCAGGGCCTGGTCCGACGCGCTCGCGTTCGGAGACGCCTGATACAGAGCTCCTCCGCCGGAGAGTGCGAAGGACGCAGAGGCGCTCGCAACATTGGTGTCGGCCAGGTCGACGACGTTGGCGCGCAGAGTGTGGGAATGCGCGGGAATCTCCGATTGAAGGAGCGAAACCGTCTCGCTGCCTCCCGTCTCCCCCAGGTCGTGCAGGGACAATCCCGGGCCTTGTCCCGGCTGCATCGGTGCGCGACCCTGAAGGTCCGGCAGTGCGAAGTTGCTCTTGCCGTTGCCTCCGTATGTCGTGCCGAGCAGCGAAAAGAGCGCCGTATTCTGCGACAGGGGAAGAAGCTGCCCGTCGCACCACGCCCAGCCCTTCGGGGCGAAGTTGAACGGGAAGATCCGGATCTCAGCGACGAAGGGATCTGCCATGACGTCTCACTCTCAGGCCGGGCTCGGGAAGATTCCGAACAACGAAATGATGAAATTGACGCAGAGATAGGGCTGGAAGTTCGTGTGCGGCTGGCTGCCGCCCGTCGACCCGATCGCCGCAGCATTCATGTTTCCGCTCGGAGCGTCGTTGATGTACGGGGTGACGTTGAAGGAGTTCGCCGGGAGATTGCCCGAAGCGTTGATCTGGTCCCCGGTAACTCCGGCGGCGAGCAGCGGATGGCCGTGCGCCGGAATCTGCTGAATCGTGAGCGTGATCTCCTCCGCGCCTCCGGTCTCCGCGAGGATGAATCCGCTCCCCTGATGAATCGGAATCCGCCCGCGCAGGTCGGGCAGCGCGAAGGTGGACTGCCCGTCGCCTCCGTAGGTGGTGCCGATCAACTGGAACAACGTCTCGTTCTCCGAGATCGGCAGCAGCTGACCCTCGCACAGCATCCAGCCTGCCGGCGCGAAGTTTCCGCCGAACATCCGGATCTCTCCAACGTAAGGTTGCGCCACGACGGCCTCCTCAGTTCGGGCTCGGGAAAATGCCCTGGAGGGCGATACAGAAGCTGATCGTGAGGAACGGCTGCATGTTCAGATGCGCCTGGCTTCCTCCGACGGCGGTCACGGTGGCGGAGCTCATGGCGACCAGGGATGCCGGCGCGTGGTAAGCGTTGTTGGCCCCTCCGAGGACCCTTCCCGCCGGATTCACGTTGCCGCCGGTCGAGGCCGAGGAGACCGCCAGCACATGCACGTGTTGCGGCATCTCCGCGATCGACAAGGTGTGGGCCTGCTCTCCCCCGCGCTCACCGAGCGTGTGCGCCGATCCGACGTGAATCGGGGCGCGCCCGCGCAGGTCGGGCAGCGCGAAATTGACGCGGCCGTCGCCGCCGAAGGTCGTTCCCAGGAGAGAAAACAGGGCCTGGTTCTGATTGATCGGCAACAGCTGGCCGTTGCAGAGGGCCCAACCCTTGGGAGCGAACTGGAAGCTGAACAGTCGAACTTCGCTCAGGAACGGTTCGGCCATGGTCTTCCTCTCATCCGCGACTCGTGCACCAGCGCGTCACGGCAGCGGGCAGGCAGCGCCGCCCGGGGTATTGACGAAACCGCCGCCCGTAGGCACGGTATTCGACGCGATCGCCGAGGGCACTCCGTCTCCCGAGTTCCGCGCGATCAGGTAGTTCTGGACCGCGGTGTTGTCGTTGTTGGCGCCCGCGTATCCGCGCAGCGCAACGGTCGTCGCCTGCCGCTGGCGGAGTCGGATGTCTTCGCCTCCCGCCGGAATGTCGCTGGGCGCGCCCGCGGTCGAAACCGAGTTCTGGAGAGCCCCGGCTCCGCCCGCGTCGAGGCAGATCTGGTAGGTGTCTCCGGGCACTGTGCCGGCGTTCAGGTGAATCCCGTTCTTCGGGATCGAAGCGGTGGCCGGATTGGTACCCGGAAGCGTGATCAGATTGCCCGTGATCGTGGCGTTCAGGGCGCCGGGCTGCGCCGTCGCCCCGCCGCCAGTCAGCAGCTCGATGCCGAAGTTGTTGTACCAGCGGATCGTGTTGCCGCTGATCAGCGCGTCGATCGCCCCCTGGCCGACGCTCTGGATTTTGAGCGCCGATCCCTCCAGCGATCCGGAGTTGGGCGTCGCGGCCGCGCCGATCGTATTTCCCTGGAACGTCAGATCGAGGCTGCCCACGCCGGTCGGCTTGACGATCAACACCGCCGGCCCGACCGCGTCGCGGAAGCTGTTGTTCTGAACGACGAACGTGTCCGAGCTCGTGGCGCCGGCGAAGAAGGAAACTCCACCGCCGCCCGTCGCGATTCCGCCGTGGTTGTTGCTCAGCGTATTGCCCGTGAAGGCGAAGGTGAAGGCGCCGTTCGAGTTGTTGTTGACCTGGATCAGGTCGCCACGGGCGGACGTGAAGGCTCCATTCTGGACGGTGACGTTCATCGTCGCGCCAGCCGAACCGAGAGTCTCGAAGTAGGCCCCGTCGTTGCCGTCGGACAGGCTGTTGGCGCCGATCGTGACCCCGGAGAGAGTCACCGTGAGCGCTCCAGCGGTGTTGACGATCCTGAGATTGTCTTCGAAACCGCCGCTCACGTTGCAGTTCGTGAAGGTCGCCGTACCGGTCAGCTCGCTGAACCGGATACTCCCCTCGTCCGCCGCGGCGCTGTTGCCGTTGACGCCGTTGACGACGCTGTTGTCGAGGTTGAAACCCGTGACGGAAGCGCCGCGAATCGCGAAGTCGCCGAAGTCGTCGAGCTGCATCCAGGAGAACGACGGGTTCAGCGTGCTGGTGAGCGAGATACCGGTGCTCGTCGCGTTCCGA
Organism: uncultured Thermoanaerobaculia bacterium; assembly: GCA_964471955.1. Lineage (GTDB taxonomy): Bacteria > Acidobacteriota > Thermoanaerobaculia > Multivoradales > JAGPDF01 > JACTMI01. Next base: position 55,356 of record CAYYIK010000007.1, read on the forward strand.
ATCGTGCCGCCGGTCGCGGCCGAGCCCGTTCCGGAGACGATGAGCCTGCCTGCACCTCCCGTCGCATTGAGGATCAGGCCGTTGGCCGGATCAGCAGCGGCCGTCGCATTTCCCGAGCTGATCGACCGGAAGCTCAGGTTCGAGGTCCCGATCGGCGTGCTGGTCACCCGCAATGCGGTCGCGCTGACCGAGTCGATGGTGTTGATTCCGGTGATGTTCAAACCGAGCGCGTTGGTGTTGCTGGTCGCCGCGAAGCCCTCGCCGGTGGTGGTGTCGATGTCGAGTCCGCCGCTGAAGGTGATCGCCCGGCTGCCGGCGTTGCCGTTGAGCAGGATGCCGGCGCCGTTCTCGTCGACGGCGCCCGAGAGCAGCAAGTCGTCGCTCGCGTCGTCTCCGGCCCAGGTCGTGATCGAGACGGCTCGCGCCGTCGCCGAGTTGTTGGTGATCGTCCCGGCGTAGTTGATGCGGCCGTTGCCACCGCTGACGTTGAAAGCGGGTCCGGCCGCTCCCGCCGCGGTCGTGATCGTGCTGCCGGCGCCGGCGGTGAACTGGGCGTCGAAAGCCGGATTGATCGCGTCGAGCACCGTCGCCAGCGAGACGCCCGTCGTCGTCGTGTTCGTGCTCCGAATCGTGGTCAGCGGCAGCGAGGCGGTCAGGTTGGAAAGGTCGACCGCCGGACCGCCCGTCGCTTCCGCCATCCCCACGCCCGCGCCCACCGACACGCGCGTACCCGTTCCCGCACCGACGTTCACGGCGCCGGTGCCGCTGACGCGGATCGCGGCGCCGTTGTCGGCGAAGACGTCGAGGTCGGTGAAGGCGAGGTCGCCCGAGACGTTGGTCAGAACCAGACCGCTCGCGCCGACGCCGTTGCCCGGCGCGCCGACCACCGTGGCGCCGCCCGCGACCTGCTGATAGGCGCCTCCCGGCGTGGCGTCGAGCGTCAACGGACCCGTGAGCACCAGGCCCGAGCCGCCGGTGTTGCCGGAGACCACGTTGTCGTCGAAGGCCGTGACCTGAACGGTGCCGTTGGTCCTCGCCACGTCGAGGCCGGTGCCGCCGGCGGTGATGCTGTTGTCGTGGATCGAGAGCGTCAGCGTCCCGGTGCCGCCGGCGTTGACGTCGATCCCCTCGGCACCGGAGGCACGCACGGTGTTGTTCGCGATCGTCAAAGCGCCCGACCCGCCGAAGGCGCCGGTGAGCGTGACGTCGACGGCGTTCGCGTTGCCGGCCAGATTCAGGCCGACGATCTCGGTCGGGATCAGATCGGTGGCCATCACCGCGCTGCCGCCGACCGTGGTGTTGTCGAGCATCGGCCGGGTACCCGGTGCGATCAGCACGACGGGCGAGGCACCGCCGTTCAGCACGACCGGGATCGAGAGCCCCGCCCCTTCGCCCACCAGATGCTGACCCGCCTTGAGCGTGATGCCGGCGTTCTGCCCGGTGGTGGCGCCGTCGCCGTTGTAGACGAAGATCCAGTCGTTGGCACCCGAGGCGGTCTGCGCTTCGACCAGGGTGTCGAATGGATCGATCGAACGTCCGAGACCGCCGGCGGTCGCGTCGTTGCGGACGTACCAGACCCGCTGGAGGAACGAAATCGTCACCGTGCCCTGGACGCTCACGTCGCCGTCGGAGACGTTGTACGTGAAGCTGTCGTCGACCGTTCGCCCGGCCGGCGACGTGTAGCTGAACGTGCCGTCCGAGGCGACCGCGACCACCGCGCCGGCGGTCGCCGTACCGAGCGACGTGGTCAACGCCGCCGGGCCGTCCGGATCGCTGTCGTTGGCGAGCAGGTTCCCCGCCGCGAAGACGTAGGGACCGTTCGCGTCCGGCCCGGGATCGATTGCCGCGACCCGCAGCCGGGTGTTCGAAATCGTCTGGAACGACTCGCCGGTGATCACCGGAGGATCGTTGACCGGCGTAACGGTGACGCTCTTCGACGCCGTGTTGCTCGGATCGGCGCCGTCGTTCGCGACGAAGGTGACGAGGCGGTCCGGCAGGGCCGTCGGGCTCTGGGAAGCGTTGGCGTAGAGGACCGAGCGCAGGCAGCCCTGGTAGACCGCGACCGTCGCCGTTCCCGAGATCGCCAGCGCGTGGCCCGGCGCGGAGACGACGAGGCCCGGGCAGGTTGTGCCCGGCGCAGCGACCGAGAGCGCCTCCTGGCCGCCGTTCTGCGGATTCGTCAGCGACACGATCGCCGAGACGAGATCCGCGTCGTCGGCGTCGGTGACGTTCAGCGCACCGTCGACCACCACCGCGCCGGCGTCTTCGACGAACGAGGTCGCGCCGCCGCTGGTTGTGACCACCGGTACATCGTTGACCGCGGTGATCTCGACCGTCGACGTCGCGGCGGCGCTCGACTCGACGCCGTCGCTCGCGCTCCAGGTTACCGTGCGGTCGGACGGGTCGGGATCCTCCGAGCTGTTCTCGTAGGCGACCGAGCGCAGCGCCGCCTGCCAGGCAGCGACGGTATCGAGTCCGTTCAGGGCGAGGGTGCCGGTCGCCGGCGCGAAGACGCCGGTGATGCTGGGCGTGTTCGTGAACGACAGGACGTCTTCCCCGCTCTGGAAGTTGCCGGTGATCTGCACCGTCGCCGAGACCAGATTGGCGCTGTCGACGTCGCTGACCGTGAGCGCGGCGTCGACCGCGGTCGGCGGATCGTTCTCGGTGTAGGCGAGCGTGCCGCCGGCGACGACGACCGGCGGCGCGCGGTCGATCACGATCCGGGCGCGGGCCGTGGCCGGGCCGATCGGCGCGCCCGAGGCGTCCACCGTCGGGTCTCCCGCCGCCGCGGCGATCGTGTAGGCGAAGTCGTCGACGCCGTTGAAGCCGGCCGGCGGCGTGTAGACGAAGTGCCCGTCGGCGGCGACGTCGACGCTGCCCCCCTGGCTGGTTGCCTGCCCCGCCGCCGGCACCGCGGCGAGCGAGTCGCCGTCCGGATCGGTGTCGTTGCCGAGCAGCGCGGGCAGCGCCGCCGTCGAGCTGTCGATCGGCTGGTCGGTGACCGTCCGGTAGACGTCGGGTCGTGCCAGCGGCGTCGTGCGCACCGAACCGGCGACCAGCGCCAGATTGGAGTCGAGGATGTCCGCGAGCTCGACGCCCGTGGCGCCGCCACCGGCGTTCGAGATCGTGATCCGGTAGCGAATGGTGTCTCCCGGCACGACCGCGCCGGGAATCGGATCCCCGGCCGGCGTGCGGTCGACCTTGAGCGCCGCGAGTTCGGGAGCCGCCGTGCGCAGCTCCGAGAGCATCAGCGCCGGCGTCGCTTCCCCCGACTCGACGCGAAGGACGATCGCGCCCACCGCGGAGAGATCCGCCGGCGTCGCCGCGCCGGGCGCCTGCGCCAGGCTCGAGAAGTCGACGAAGATGTCGACGGGAGCCGCGATCGCCGGCAGGACCAGGGCGCCGCGCGACACCGAATCGGCGTCCTCGTAGATCTCGAGCACCAGGGAGGTGCCCGCCGCCGCCGCGTCGATGGTGAAACGGAAGGCGCCCGCGCCGCCGGCGGTCAGGTCGACGCCGCCCAGCCCGGCCGGGTCGATCGCGTCGGGGTCGCTGTCGCCGTCCCAGATCACGAAGACCGCACCGCGCGAGTCGGGCGTGGTCGCGGTGACGCCGACGTCCAGCGCGCCGCCCGCCACGCCGGCGGTGACCGGCCCCGCTCCGGCGAAGCGTTGCACCCGCAGTCCGCGGTTCTGACCGAGGATGTCGGCGCCGCCGGTGACCGCGTTGCTGGCGCCGCCGGGCGGATCCGAGATCACGGTCTGGTTGGTCGTGAACTGATCGACGACGACCTGGCCGGCGACCGGTGCGGCGGCCAGGACCAGTCCGGCGACGAGTGCGGCGAGCGCGGCGGGCCGTCGCGGCGAGGGTCTCATGGCGCCTCTCATGGCACGACGGCGCTCCAGCGCGAGGTATCGCCCGTCTCGAATCCGTCATTGAACAGCAGCGGCGAGGGCCGCACGTAGAGCTGATCGAAGTGCGCGGTAAACAGGGCGTCCGTGGTTGTCCTGGCCTCGATCGTCCAGCGAGCCGAGGCGGTGCCGGCGGGCGCCCGCTGCGGGTCGACCAGTTCGAGCCAGGCTCCGGCCGAGTCGAAGAACGGCTGGGCGACTTCGACCGAACCCGCCGTTCCCGTGCAGCCGGCGCCGGTGAAGTACTCGACGCGTCGCGCCACGGTCACCGGCGTGCCGGCGCTGGCGGCGATCCGCACGCGGGTCACCAGCTCATAGTCGGCGGCGACCAGCGGCGTGCACTGGGCGACGGAGAATTCCGACGGACCCTGCGGCGGGCCGAGCAGCGGATCGATCCGCAGCGCCCCCGAGACCGGCGCGTCGTCGAGGTCGACGGCCGGATCGTGGATCACGTCGCCGGTGCCCTCGGGCGTCGCCTGCCAGGCCCGCAGGTCGCAGTCGAAGTGGCCGTTGAGCAGGCGATTGCCCGCATCGATCCGGAATCCGAGCTCGTGCTCGTCGTCGCCCGAGGGGGTCGAATCGCCGTCGAGCGGGTTGCCCGCGACGTCCTCGAGCGTCGGGCAGACCAGCAGCCGGTAGGGGCGGTCGCCGAGCGCTTCGCCGAAGGTCACGGTCGCGACCGACGGAGAAGCCTGATAGACGACTGCGGTGGCGTCGATCGCCACGTCGTCGCCGGCCGGTGGCCCGCACAGCGCGGTCGAGAACGCGCCGTCGGGACCGGTCGCGAACAGCCGGTAGTTGTCCGGGTTGGTGACGTCCTCGGGGTCGGCGTCGCCGGCCGGATCGGCCATCTCCTCGCTGAATTCGAGCGCGAGCGCGGTCGGCGTGGCGAGCACCGTGTCGCACTCCGCGATCTCGCCGTCGGGGCTCGCGGGGACCGAGTCGACGATCACGATCGTCGGTGCGGTGAGGTCGAGCGCCACCGTCTCGCAGTCGTCGTTGTCGCCCGGGACCGGGTCGGGCCCGTTCGAGCCGTCGTCGGCGATCGAAGCGCAGTTGTCGATCTCGGTCGTGCCCGGCGGCAGCGGGTCGTCGAGCTCGACGGCGAAGACGGCGATGCCCGCGCCGCCACCGCCATCGAGAGATCCGATCGCCAGATCACAGGCGGTGCCGGCGGGTGCACCGTCGGCGCACGACCAGCCGGCGGTCGAGGCCGCGGCGTCGAAGGTGGTGTCGACCGGCACCGTCTCGGACAGGACGACGCCGACAGCCGTCTGGTTGCCGGCGTTCGAATAGGCGAGATCGAAGGCGATCGTGTCACCCGGGAACGGCACGCCGCCCGAATAGCTCTTGACAATCGCCAGGTCCGGCGCGGCTTCGATCGGCGTGGAGTCCTCGGCGCCGTTGTCGCCCGGGTTCGGGTCGGCACCGTTGGCGCCGTCGTCGGCCACGCTGGCGACGTTGACCACCTCGCTGACGCCGGCGGGCAGCGGCGTCTCGACTTCGACGGCGAACGTCGTCGAGCCGCTCCCCCCGCCCGCCACCGCACCTACCGCGTACGTGCAGGCGGTGCCCTCGGGCGAGCCGTCCGGGCACGACCAGCCGGGCGTCGAAGCCGCGGCGTCGAAGACCGTGAACGGCGGCACGAGCTCCGACAGTACGACGCCGGTCGCCCCCTGGTTGCCGCCGTTCGACCAACCAAGCGCGTACGGGATCGTGGAACCAGGAGTCGACGTGATCCCGCCGTCACTCTTGGTCAGCGCGAGGTCCGGCTGGGCGTCGACAGGCGTGGTGTCCGAGGCCGAGTTGTCGCCGGGATTCGGATCGGCGCCGTTGACGCCGTCGTCGGCGATCGAGGCCGTGTTGGCGATCTCGGTGACGCCGGCGGGGACCGGATTCGCGACGGTAACCGCGAAGGTCGCCGAGCCCGAGGCGCCGCCGCCGACGAGCGAACCGACCGCGAGCGTGCAGACCGCGCCCGGATTGCCGTCGGGGACGCACAGCCAGCCGGCCGTCGACGCGCCCGGGGCGAAGACCGCGTTGGCCGGAACGGTCTCGCTGAGCGTCACGCCGGTCGCCTCCTGATTGCCGTCGTTGGCGTAGGAGAGGACGTAGGCGACGGTCGCGCCCGGGACCGCCGAGATTCCGCCGTCGCTCTTGGCCAGGGTCAGGTCGGGCGCGGCGTCGACCGGAGTGGTGTCGGTCGAGCTGTTGTCGGCCGGCGTCGGGTCGGCGCCGTTGGCACCGTCGTCGGCGATCGTCGCCGTGTTCGAGATCTCGTCGAGCCCCGCCGGCACCGGCGAGTCCACAGTGACCGCGAAGGTCGCCGAACCCGCAGCGCCGCCGCCGGCGAGCCCGCCGACCGTCAAGTTGCAGACCGACCCCGGGTTGGCGTCCGGAACGCAGATCCAGCCCGCGGTCGAGGCGCCGGCGTCGAAGGTGGTGCTCGCGGGCACCACTTCGCTCAGCGTCACGCCGCTCGCCGCCTGGTCGCCGTCGTTGGCGTAGGCGAGCAGGTAGGCGACGGTTCCGCCCGGAACGACCGAAACGCCGCCGTCGCTCTTGGCCAGGCTGAGATCCGGCTGGGCAACGACCGGTGTGAGGGTCGGGTCCTGGGCGCCCGGCTCGCCGGGATCGTCCGTGAGCAGCGTGGCGGCGTTGGTCGCCTGGATGGTCGCCTGATTGGTCACCTCGACGACTCCGGCCGGCAGCGGCGTGTCGACGGTCACCAGGAACTCGATGGTGACCGCGCTGCCTGCCGGCAGGATGCCGATCGACGTGTCCTGCGCCCACGCGGTCGCGGCGGCGCCGAAGGCCGCGCCTGCGATCAGCCATCTGCGAAGCCACGCGTGCCGCGAAACCAACCGCTCGCTCCTTCCGTCGACGACGGGATGCGGACGCAGCATAGAGACTCCGCAGGCGCGATACAAGCGTCACGCGACGGTTTCGTCGTGGCGCGCGCGGCTTGACGTGCGGAGAGCGACGCCGTACGGTTGCCGCCGCCGCTGGGCGCGGCAACGCTGTGGAAGGGAGCATGATGCCTACCGGAAGAGTCCTCAGTCTCCTCGTCGCCGGGCTGCTCGCCGCCGGGCAGCTGCGCGCCGCCGAGCTGCTGCCCAACGGTCGATTCGACGACCCGGGAACGGGAACCGCCGGCTGGGTGGCAGTCGATCCGTTCTCGAACCTCGCCTGGGACGGTAGCCGCGACGCCGATGGTTGCGCCGGCTCCGGCTCCGCCGCCCTGACCAACAGCGCCACTACTTCCGATGCCGGGGCGCGCTTCGCCAGCTGCGCCGCCGCGGTCCCCGGCGCCACGGATTACGGCTTCGGCGCCTCGATCCTCTTCCCGATGCAGGAGCGCGAGGGCTCGGCCTCCGTCGCCGTCCACTGGATCGAGGGTACGGGGTGTGCCGGCGCCGTGCTCGGCACTTCGAACACCCCCCCCGCGCTGTCGTCGATCGAAGAGGTGTGGATCTCCCTCGCCGGCACGGCGACGGCGCCGGCGGCGACCGGCAGCGCGCTGATCGTGGTAACCCTGACCAAGAAGGTCGGCGGCTCCGAACTCACGGCGCGGCTCGACGAGGTGGCGCTGCGGCCGCCCGGCGAGATCTTCGGCGAGGGCTTCGAGGTTGGCGCCGTCTGTCGCTGGACCGCCGCTGCGACCGACTGAGCCCACACCGGGCTTCCCCCGACTCGACACCCCGCCGTGCGCCGCCCGGGGTCAGCGCGGCAGGCGGGCCAGCAGCGGATCGTGGTCGCTGGCGCGCTCGGCGTCGGGGCAGTCGGAGTCGAGGTGCACCGCTTCGATGCGTGCTCCGCGCGCCAGCGACGGCGACACGAGGAGATGATCGATCGCCGCCGAGCCCCCTTCGAAGGAGAAGGTGTAGCGCTCCTCGGGCGCCAGGCGCAGGACCAGGTTCTCGAGCGGCGGCCGGCCGATCTCGCGCATCGGTTCGCTGCCCGCGACATCGTTGAAGTCGCCGATGACGATCAGCCGCGCCGTCGGATCGGCGGCGAGACGCGACATCGCGAAAGCGCGTACCTCGCGCGCCTGGGCGAGGCGGCGCGCCGCGGTCGGCCGGCGTGGCGGCTGGACAGCGCCGAAGGCGCGGTCGTCCTCGTACTTCGAGGACCAGTGGTTGACCACGACGACGACCGGCCGCCAGCGACGGAAAAAGCGGCGCCCGGTCGGCACCTCGACCTCCACCACCAGAGAGCGACGCACCCCCTCACCGTCGGCCCCAGAAGGCGCGAATGCGGCCGATGCCGGCGCGAGCCGGGCCGGGTTGACCTCCAGCCGTCCGTCGGCGCCGAAGCGCGCCTCGGTCCTCGCATCGGGCTGGCCGCGCGGTGCGAAGCGGACGCGCGCCGGATCGAGCAGCAGAGCGACCCGGATGTTGCCCCCCGGCTGCCCCCCCTCGCGGTCGGCTTCGGGGTCGATCTGCACGGCCCGATAGGTCGGCCCGCCGGCCCGCTCGATCGCCGCTACGAGCTTCGCCAGCGTCCCTTCGGCGGAGACGACAGCGTCGCCGCCGCGCGGACCGGAGTCGTCCTGAACCTCCTGCAGCGCCACCAGCTCGGGCGCTCCGAGGCCGCGCACGATCCGCGCCGCGAGGCGCTCGAAGCGGTCCTCGTCGTCGGCCGCCGAGAGGTTGTAGAGGTTGTACGACGCGATGGCGAAGCGCCCCGGCTCGTTCTCCGAGCGCGCCGGGCGCGAGCAGGGGGCGCCCGACGGGAGAATCTCCGGCGGCGCGAGCGGCTGCAGGCGGTAGTTGGAGAAGGCGTAGTCGACGATTCCGGTAAGCGGTCCGGCCACCCGGTCGCCCACCGCGGCGCGCGGCATGCCGCCCGCCAGGCGTCCGGAGACGAAGACGCGCGCCAGCGGGCCGCCGCCATCGCGCAGCGCCAGGGCCCCCCCGGCCGCCGACGCACCACTCGACGGCACCCCTTCGGGCAGGACGACGATCTCGCCGAACGAGCGGGTGGCGCCGGCCACCACGCTCTCGGGCAGCGTGGCGCGCATCCCCTCGAGGCTCTCCCAGAAATCGATCGCGTCTTCGCCCGGCTGAAAGAGCGCCAGCGCGTCGTCGTCGACCTGCGGCGGGATCTCGAGCTCATACCAGAGCAGCGGCGGCTCGGGCAGCGCCGCGCCCGCCGGCACGAATTCGAACGCCGCCAGCTCGAGCGTCGTCACGCTCAGCTGGTCGCGCCCGGGGACCCGCTCGAGGAGCCGGCCGCCGACCCGCACTGTCGCGCCGACCGCGACGCCGTCCAGCCGCGCGGCCGCGACGAAGAGCCCCTCGGAGGTCCGCGGGTCGCCGTCCGGCCGCGTCGACTCGATCCAGAAGCCGCGATCGCGCGGGCGATCGACCCGCGCGGTCACCGTCCCCTCGATTCCCGTCACCCAGCGTCCGGCCAGCGGCGAATGGTGACCGGCGCCCTGCAGGTCGGCGATCGTCAACGGCGAGAAGTCGACCGCGAAGGCGAGGACCTGGGTCACCTGCTCGGCGGGCGAGAAGTTGTCGTCCGACACGACGACCAGCGAGCTGCGGCCGTCCGGCAGCCGAGGTCCGAAAGCGATCCCTTCGAGGTTGTCCAACCGCAGGCCGAGGCCGGCGAAGTCGAGCAGCAGGAGTTTGCCGGCGGCGCGCGGCGGCGGCTCGGGCAGGCGGTCGAAGTCGGCCACCGGCGCGGCGCCGGCGAGGTCGACGAGGAAGAGCCTCGCTTCGACCCCCACCCCTTCGACGTACTGCCGCTCGAGCGCCAGCAGACGGCTGGGCGAGAGCGCCAGCAGATCGACCAGGCCGTTGACCCGGAAGGCCCCCTCGCCCGGCGGCGTGCCGCGGATCGGCTCGACCGCGAGGACGAACTCTTCCGGCGGCGCCTCCGGTGCGGTGAGGTTCCAGCGCAGCAGGCGCGCCGAGGCGGCGACCCCGAAGTCGGCCTCCGGTCCGTCCTGGGCCAGCGCCGACTCGGTGGCCCCGAACAGGAATCGGCCGTCGGGCGAGCGCGCCAGACTCTCGAAACCGAGGTTCTCGCGCACGCCGCGACTCCCCCGGTCGTCGGGCAGGAAGCGGTCGCGCAGGGGCAGATCGCGACGCCAGCGACCGCCGCGATCGAACTCGGCGACGAACGGCGCCAGGCCGACCTTGGCCTCCCCCTCCGAGCCGACGAAGAGGGCGTCCGGCGCGAGGGCGAAGCCCTCCGGATCGAGGCTTCGGGGGGGGAACGGCCGGCCCAGCCGGTCGGCGAGGGGGATCTGGCCGACGACCGACACCCCATCCGGAGGGAGCCGGCCGGAGGTCAGGTCGACGCGCAGCCGCATCACCCGCGCCGGACCGTGGACGCTGCGGTCGTCGCTCATCGCCAGGAACTCGCCGCTCGCCGGATCGAACGAGAGCGAGGAGAGACCGCCCACCGGAACCCCGTCGAACGTCGTGCCGCGCGGCAGCTCCGCGGCGCCGATCCACTCGAACGAAGTCGGGACGGCGATTTCGGCGGCGGCGGCTGCGGCGGCGAAGAGAGAGAGGATCGCCGCGAGGGCGAAGCGCGGCGGCGGGCGATCGGGCATCGGGCTCGGGCTCCTGGGCGGTGACGGGCGAGTTTATCCGAGGGCCGGGCAACCCGCCCCCCCGCTCGCCCGTAAAATGTCGCAGTGAGTCACTCGAAGCGCCGCCGCAGCGCCCGCCGCCCCGACCTGCTCCGGCGCTCGAAAGAGGCGCTGTCGCGCTACGCCGAGGGGTTCGATCCGTCGACGCTCGGGCGCTACGTCGAGCGCGACGCGCCGCGCGTCTACTCGGTGCTGCTGCGCGAGCGCGCCGGCGAGGCCGAGGGGCGCAAGGGCGCCGACCGGTTCTTCCTCGTCGTCCGCCTCCTCTTCCAGTCGATCTCCGAGAAGCTCTCACCGCCGCGGCGGCTGATCTTCCTGCTCTCCCTCGCGGCCGCGGCGCTGGCGATGATCGACATCCGCTTCACCTGGAACGAAGCGAACTTCGAGTTCTCGCCCGGGTCGACCCTCTACGTGGTCGCGATCGCCGGCCTGCTCTACCTGCTGGCCGGCGAGCTGGTCGAACGCGTGCTGGTGCGCGACGAGCTGCAGGTGGCGCGACAGATTCAGCAGGAGCTGCTGCCGCGCACGCCGCCGATCCTCACCGGCTGGGCGGTGGCCCACTCCTGGCGCACCGCGGCGGAGATCGGTGGCGACTATCATCACTTCCAGACCCTGCCCGATGGCCGCCTGGCGATCGTCGTCGCCGACGCCTCCGGCCACGGCATGGCGGCCGGCCTGCTGATGGCGATCGCCGACACGACGCTGCGCATCGGCCTCGAGCAGGATCCGACGCCGGCGACGGTCGCCGATCTGCTCCACCGCGCCCTGCACCGGGCCGGCAACCGGCGCAGCTTCCTCACCCTCTTCTACGGCCGGCTCGACCCGGCCAGCGGGGAGCTCGACTACGTCTGCGCCGGCCACCCGCCGCCGCTGGTGCGCCGCGCCGACGGGAGCATCGACGAACCGGCGATCGGCTCGCTCCCCCTGGGCCTGCGGGCGCGCGCCGAACCGGCCTCCGGGCAGCTGGTACTGGCGCCCGGGGAGCTGCTGGTGCTGTTCAGCGACGGCCTGTTCGAGGCGCTCGGTGCCGGCGGCGAAGCCTTCGGCCATGACCGCGTGCGGGCCGGAATCACCGCCGGAGGCGGCGCGGCGGAAGTACACGACCGCCTGATCGCCGCGCACGGGCAACACGTCGGCGCAGAGGCCCTGGCCGACGACCTGACGCTGGTGGTCGTCGAGCGACTGCCGGAGGCGCATGCCGCGCTCCGGTAGGATCGCCGCATGCCGAAGCGTGCGCCGCGTGCCGCGCCCCGCCGCGACACCGCCCAGCGCCGCGCCCTGCGCGCCGCCATCGAACGGGCCGATCGCCCTCTGTCGCCCGGCGAGCTGCTCGTCGCCGCGCAGCGCGACGTCCCTGGCCTCGGTCTGGCGACCGTCTACCGGGCGGTGCGCGCCCTGGTCGAGGAGGGGTGGCTGGCCGAAGTCGCCCTGCCCGGCTCGCCGAACCGCTACGAGCAGGCCGGCAAGCACCACCATCATCACTTCCGCTGCACGCTGTGCGACCGCGTCTTCGAGGTGGATGGCTGTCCGCCCGACCTGCGCGCCCTTCTGCCGCGCGGCTTCCGCCTGGAGAGTCACGACATCACCCTGACCGGACGCTGCGCCGCCTGCGCCCGGCGCGGCTGAGTGCTCAGCCCGCGACGCGCAGCGGACGCCGCGGCACGAGTGAGGCGAGGGCGAGAACCGCGGCCCCCACGAGGACGATCGCGGGACCGGCGGGGAGCTCCGCCCGGGCGGCGAGGACGAGGCCGCCGACCGAGACGACGAGCGCCGTCAGGCCGGCGCCCGCCATCGCCGCGGCGAGACCTCGCCAGAGGCGCAGGGCGACCAGCGGCGGGATGGCGAGCAGAGCCACCGCGAGGACGACGCCGACCAGCGCGAGCAGGGCGACCACCGACAGCGCCACCAGCAACAGCAGGACGAACGAAAAGAGCCCGGTGCGCACCCCCTGCAACTCGGCGTGCTCGGCGTCGAAGGCGGTGGCGACCAGCTCGCGGCCGCACAGGGCGAAGAGGAGGGCGACCAGCCCGACGAGGATCCACAGCGTCCCCAGATCCGCGGCGCGCACCGCGGCGATGTCGCCGAACAGCACGCCTTCGATGTCGACCTCGCCGCCCGAGCTGCCGGCCACCAGCAGCATGCCCACCGCCATGCCGACCGCCCACAACACGCCGATCGCCGCGTCGTTGCGCTCGAGCCGGTCGCGCCGCAGTGGCGCCAGCAGCGCGGCGGTGAGAACCGCCACCGCCGCGGCGCCGAGGCGTGGCTCGACGCCGAGGCGCAGCGCCACGCCGATGCCGCCGAAAGCGGCGTGCGCCACGCCGCCACCGAGCGCCACCAGCCGGCGCAGCACCACCAGCGTGCCGACCAGGCCGCACAGCACGCTGGCGCCGAGCGCCGCGCCGAGCGCCGCCGGATCGATGCCGAGCCAGTGCGCCAGCTCACCCATGGCGATGACCGCACAGCAGCTCGTGCCCGGCCAGCGCCGCCACGTCCAGCTTCTCGACCCTCCCGTCGACCAGCAACGCACGCGTCGCGGCGAAGGTCTCCGGCGCCAGGTCGTGCGTGGCGAGCACCACGGTGGTCGCCGGCGGCAGCGCGGCGAGCAGTTCCCAGAGCACCCGGCGTGACGGCTCGTCGAGCGAAGCGCTCGGCTCGTCGAGCACCAGCAGGTCGGGATCGGCGGCGAGGGCGCGGGCGATCAGCGCCCGCTTCAGCTCGCCGCCCGACAGCTCGGTGAGGTAGGCGCGGCGCAGCCCGTCGAGAGCGAGCCGCGCCAGCAGCCCGTCGACGCGCGCGCGGTCGGCGGCCGGCAGGGGGCCGAAACGCGGCCGGTCGCGCAGCCGTCCGCCGGCAACCATCTCCTCGACCCGGATCGGAAAGTGCCGGTCGAAGGCCGGAAACTGGGGCACGAACGAGCGCCGCACCCGCCGCGGCGGCCGGCTCCAGCGCACCCGCCCGCGCGAGGGTGCGCGCAGACCGAGCAGCAGCGCGAGCAGCGTCGACTTGCCGCCGCCGTTCGGGCCCAGCACCGCCAGCCGCTCCCCCGCCGCCACCGCGAGATCCACCCCCGAGAGCGCGACATCCCCCTCGTAGCGGTACTCCACCCCCTCCAGGGCGACCAGCGGCAGCGGCGACACCATGCGGCAGATGATATCCGATTCTCAACAACGGAAAACTGCGAATACGAAGACTTCTTGTTCAAGACAAGACAAAAGACGAAAGACTTCCATTGAAGGGGGTGGGACGCGGGGCTGCCACGCGGGGGTGGCTTGCCGGTGGTGGCTGCGGAGATTCCCGGCTGACTCCCCACCACCAGCGCCGCACCAGGAGGCGGCCGGGAAGGTCCGGGGCCGGGAA